>NZ_JBEQCT010000006.1:0-245944 GCF_046054155.1 Celerinatantimonas yamalensis | reverse complement strand
GTCAGCACAAAGGGCTGGCTTAACTGCTCATGACCCTGAAAGTCGATGACCTGCAGGCTTTGCTGACTCAGTCCGTCGATGTGGAGCGTAAATTGTAATCCGCTTGGCACGGCCATAAAAAGGTCCTCCCTGTTGTCACAACCCCATGGTTGGCAGATGAAATGGGGGATGATAAAAAAGCCACGCTACCGCCCCCAGCGAGACGACACGCACGTGCCGTCACCGGTCAATAAATGGCGCAAGGGCCGAAGCCATGGGCCAAGGTGATGTCGCGTGGCGGTCTCGATAGACCGGCTCGCGGGGTCAGTCCACGGGGGACTGACTCAATCGTCACGCGCTTCCCCGCAATGACGAGAAAAGCCGTGTGTGACAGGGCCGATGGCTGACACCCTGTCTGGGCGTTGTCGCACGGGGCCGTTGCCCATCGCGCTTCGCCCCGTTTAACATACGGGTTGAGGGCACCGTTTCTCGCGGGGTGTTCGGCGTGCGGCGCCATTACGACAGGCCAACCGCTGCGGCTTGACCTGCGTGTGATTACCCTTCGAGCGGTGCGCGCCAGTCATCCGAGCCGGATGTGCCGGCAATTTCATGCGACCAGTCAATTTTACGGTATGCCATTGATATTTCAATCAGTTGAGTGAAATCTGATTTTTGAGGGTCTTGGCAATGCGGCATTTGCGCATCGATATTGACGATGGTGGCATCGGTCAAGGTGGTGGTGAAGAAATGCTCTTGTTTGCCTTCCACGGAGGTGCGATACCAATTCAGTGTCACGGTGGGCAGCATTTCACCTGAAGCCAGTGAGTTGTACATCAAGGGCACGGCTTTATTGAGCGCCACGGTGAATTTAAAGGGTTTATGCACACGCTGCCCGGCGGGTTGACCCGATTGAGGGTCGGTGGGAACGGTGACGATGTGTTTAAACTCTTGCACCAGCATTTCATCTTCGTGACCTTGCACGTAGATGTTGCCGACGGAGTCAGCGGTAAAGGCTCCGGCGGTGATATTGCCTTGAGTTTTGCCTTCAATCGAAATATAACAAGGTGTTGGCATGAGATGTGATCCTCTTTAATAGTTTATTGATGAAACACTAAAGAGTAAAACAACATCCATGCCAACTTTTTATAAATTGTAAGGCATTGTTTTTTATACCAATGATAAAAACAGAGTTGATGATAAAATAACCAGCGAGCAAGAAGTTGCCCAGATCGAGCAAGAAGTTGCCCAGCTGGGCAACTTCTTGCTCGGTTGTTTTTTAACCAATTCATCTAAAACCGATGTAACGCCGTTACTTTCACTATTTTCAGAGGCAGCGTTTACTTTATGAAAAATTGCCGCATACTATGTGATTAGTTATTAGTAAAACGCACTGAATTGGAGTCTCTCATGCCCAAAGCTGTTGTTGTCGGAGATACCGGCACCGATCATAATGGCTATCCACCCACCTCTGTAACGGCTGGTTCAGGAACGGTCAAAATAGATCATCGTCCAGCCGCTCGATTGGGTGATCCGCTCGCCCAACATGATAAACCAAAGCATCCGCCGCATCCGCGGACGATCGCCTCTGGTTCCGGAAGTGTCCTGATTGATGGTAAACCTGCGGCAGTCACGGGCAGCCGTATCAGCTGTGGCGGCGTGACCATTGGTTCTGCTAGCGTCAATATCGGCGGTTAATATCGCTCAATAACAGAGAAAGACTCATCGTTGGGCGATCAGTTTACAGAAAAGCGCGGCTACTCACGGCGCGTTTCATTATTGGCTCAGTGTTCGTCTTATCTTAGTTATTATTTTTAGATCACTTGCCCAATGCTACTGTTTATTAATGCGACTCACTCGTCTTTAATCAACTCTGTTAGTGATAGATAACATCGATAGAATGTGGGTATATCCATCATCCAAACTGTTTAATTTTACTGATATGAGAGTTCAAAATTTATCCATATTTGCACCGCTGTTTTCTTAAAACATTCTGATATGCTCTGTCGATAAAACTTAACTCGTCACCTAAGCGGCAACATTTATCTAAGGCATCTCTATGAAAAAGATCGGTATTGCCACTTTATTCTCAGCCTGTTTGCTGGCAACGCCTGCTTTTGCTACCCTGTTGTCGGTACCTAGCGCGCCGGTTATAACCGCGCCAGATGCCGATTCGTTATTCACCAGTACCAACCCCAAACTGAATGCCAATAAGCAGGTGGTCTATCATATTATTCGCGATCTGCTTGAAGCCGGACACTGGGAGCTCGCCAGCCGTTATCTAAGCCCTGAATATATTCAGCACAATCCGAATGCGGCCAGTGGGCGCAAAGCAATAGTGGATTACTTTACCCACGTATTAAAGGTCAAACCGCGGCCTATCCCTCAACATATTCAGATGGGGATCACCAGTGTGGTTGCCGAAGGTGATCTCGTGATCGTGAGCTATCCACGCAAGGTGAACGATAGCCATGTCAAAGGTGGTCAGTACACCACCACATGGTTTGATATGTGGCGCATTAAAAACGGCAAAGCCGTTGAGCATTGGGACCCTGCGCTGCGCATGCGCTCACCTACCTTAGAGTAACCCGTCGAGTCATCGTTTTTAACGATGACTATGACACGCCAGCCGTTACCCCAAGTTGCTCGCTCAAGTGCTGAAGCAATAGACGGACATTGACCGACACTTGATGCTGCTGAGGGTAGATAGCCCAAACCCCTTCGTTATCAATTTGATAATCTTTTAAAAGCTCCACCAGCTCACCACTGGCTAATCCCGCATCAGTGTAATAATCGGGCAACTGTACGATCCCTAATCCCTTTTTGGCTGCATCGAGTAATGCCACGCCACTGCTGCAACGCAGCGTTCCGCTCACATTGAGCGAATGCATCTTACCCTGAACGCGAAAGCGCCAAAATCCAAGGGTACCCAACAAGCAGTTATGTTCGGCTAATGCGCTGAGTGTTTGTGGCTCACCATGGCAAGTCAAATATGTTGAACTCGCACACACTTTTAGCTGACGGGTTGCAAGTTGCTTGGCAAATAAGCTGGCATGCGGCTGCAGCGATCCTAAGCGAATAGCTAAATCAATGCCTTCCGCAATTAAGTCTAATTGTTGATTCGTAAATAGGTACTCAACACTCACATGAGGATAGCGCAGCAAAAAATCATTCACCAAAGGGGCGAGACGCTGCTCGCCATAATAGGTGGGCGCGGTAATGCGCAGTTGCCCTTGCGGCTCTTGTTCAAATGCGCGCACCGCGAGTTCAGCTTGATGCACCCCTTCAATAAGCCCTTTGCAGTGTTGATAAAAAAGCTCGCCGGACTGAGTGAGTGAGACTTTACGCGTAGTTCGATAGAGCAAGGCAACATTGAGCCGCTGCTCTAAGCTGCGGATCTGCCGGCTGACATGCGCGATAGAAAGCTGCAAGCGCAACGCCGCTTGGGTAAAACTACCGGTTTCAACGACGGCGACAAACTCTTCGATCCCCTGCCAACTCATTATTACCTCTATGTAAAAGTGTTTTTACCCAGTGGGTGATTATCTCTGCTAGATTAACAATTACAATGGTTCATCGTTTTTTATTCAACATGGAGTCACCCTAATGTGTTCTGCAAAACCGATTATCTGTCAAGCGGCTGTCGCATGGGAGGCGGGTGCCCCGCTTAAAATTGAGACCGTCACGGTCGCCCCCCCTAAAGCGGGTGAAGTCCGTATTAAAGTGCTCGCCTCAGGCGTTTGTCATACCGACGCTTACACCCTCTCAGGGGATGACCCAGAAGGGGTTTTTCCGGCCATTTTGGGCCATGAAGGCGGCGGTATTGTTGAAGCCATTGGCGAAGGGGTGACAACGGTCACCATTGGCGATCACGTGATCCCGCTCTACACCCCAGAGTGTGGTGAATGCAAATTTTGTAAATCTGGCAAAACTAATTTGTGTCAGGCGATTCGTGAAACCCAAGGGAAAGGGTTAATGCCCGATGGCACCACCCGCTTTAGCATCGGGGAAACGCCCATTTATCACTATATGGGCTGTTCAACCTTTGCTGAGTACACCGTACTGCCCGAAATAGCCATTGCGAAGGTCAATCCTGAAGCACCGCTTGAAGAGGTCTGCCTGCTCGGCTGCGGCGTTACTACCGGTATGGGTGCGGTCATGAATACCGCCAAAGTAGAAAAAGGCGCGACGGTCGCCATCTTCGGGTTAGGGGGCATTGGGCTGTCTGCTGTGATTGGAGCGACCATGGCTGGGGCCAAGCAGATCATTGCGATTGATATCAACACTGATAAATTTACACTGGCAAAAAAACTCGGTGCGACCGAGTGCATCAACCCAAGCGATTACGACAAGCCCATCCAAGAGGTGATTATTGAGCTGACTGATGGCGGCGTAGATTACTCGTTTGAGTGTATCGGCAATGTGAATGTGATGCGGCAAGCACTCGAGTGCTGCCACAAAGGTTGGGGTGAATCGGTTATTATTGGGGTCGCCGGTGCAGGTCAAGAAATTTCAACCCGACCTTTCCAATTAGTCACTGGTCGCGTTTGGCGTGGAAGTGCCTTTGGTGGAGTCAAAGGACGCAGTGAACTGCCTGAATATGTGGAGCGCTACTTAAATGGCGAATTTCCACTGCAAGACTTTATCACCCATACCATGGCCCTTGAGCAGATCAATGATGCCTTTGAATTGCTCCATCAAGGCAAGAGTATTCGTACGGTGATCCACTTCCCGGCACTGGCTGAATCCCATCATGAATGAGTTAATTGAAAGTCGTCGCTGTTTTAATGGTGAACAGCGCCGCTATCGCCATCGTGCGAATACGCTAAGCTGCGATATGCAGGTGAGTGTCTATCTGCCGGATCAGGCCAAATCACAACCACTGCCAGCCGTGTATTGGTTATCAGGGCTCACTTGTAACGATCGCAACTTTGTCGAAAAAGCGGGTGCACAACGTATTGCCAGTGAGCTAGGCCTGATTCTAATCGTCCCCGATACGAGCCCGCGAGGTGAAGGGGTTGCCGATGCCGATAGCGACTCGCTTGGACAAGGCGCAGGATTTTATGTGAATGCCACCGAGCAGCCGTGGCGAGCTCACTATCAGATGGAACGTTATGTGACTGATGAGCTGGTGCAATGGAGCGCTGACACCTTGCCCGTCAATGACAAACGTGCCATCGCTGGGCATTCAATGGGCGGTCACGGCGCGCTAACTTTGGCCCTTAAACACCCACATTTGTATACCAGTGCCTCTGCTTTTAGCCCCATTAGTCACCCGACCGAGTGCCCTTGGGGGCAAGCGGCGCTGAGCGCTTATCTGGGGGAAGATCCACAGTTGTGGCTACAGCACGATGCCTGCGTTTTATTGCAATCGAAACGCAGCCATATACCGATGCGGGTTGACCAAGGGTTAGCGGATCCGTTCTTAACAGAGCAACTGAACCCTCAAGCACTTGAAAAAGCCGCGCAAGTACACCAAGCGCCGCTGGCGATGCACTACCACGACGGCTTTGATCACAGTTACTTTTTTGTCGCGAGTTTTATCGAAACGCAGCTGCGTTTTCATCATCACTATCTCAGATAATCAACATGTAAGGCCGAACCACATGTCGGATCGGCCTTCACTCGACTCAGGTTCAAGTCGGCGTTTTCGCGGCGCCGTTTCATTTGAATAAACTCGCACCACTTAGCTTTAATACAAATCGCAATACAAACGACGTTCCCTAGGATGATCAACAAAATTCGCTCGCGATGGTGCACGGCAGTAGCGGTGATGCGACCCATCACTTTTCATCAAGTTACGTTAAGCAGAAGCTATACCCACGGCGCTATTTTAGGTTATGCTTTACTATCTTTTTCATGTAGCGAAAACCGCCAAAGGCCTTCATCAAGATGCGATTATTTAGAGATATTCTTGCAATTTTCGTATTACTGCTCGTTGCGGCACTCACATTTGTGATTTTTGCCTTTAATCCAGATCGCTACCAAGCGCAGATTGAGCAATGGGCGGCGACGCAAGGTTGGCAACTGCGCTACCAACGTAGCTTTTGGCAGATCAGTTCTCCGTTTTCGTGGCATTTAGACCATGTGGTTCTCGCGCGGCGCGGCGTGATGACGTTAAGCGCTGACCAGTTGGATCTAAGCCTATCCCCTAAGGCACTGTTTTCTAGGCAGTTAGATATCTCGCAGCTTAATTTAAATCAGGCACAGTTTAAGATGGCGCTGCAACCCGCCGCCTACCAGCTACCGCAACTGCCATGGATCAAACACATTCAGGTACAGCAACTCAACCTGAAACAAGCCTCATTAAGCTGGCTTAAGCCCGATGGGAAAACGCAGCTTGCGCTCAACAACGCAGATCTGCAATTAAGCCATTGGCAGATTGAACGCAGCGGCACTGTTCGCCCGACTTGGCGACTGCGCGGGGTCGCCAGCGACCTTGACTATAATGGCGATCAACTCAGCCAGCCACAATGGAGCATTCAAGCCACCGGCGATCAGCGTTGGCGGATCGAAAACGCCAGTTTTCAGTGGGCCCAAGGCCAAATCCGAGCCAGCGGGCAATTGCATCAGCAGCAATTGCAGCTCAGTGATGTTGCTATCGATAACGTGAAGTACCAGCCAGCGCAGTTATCCGCTGCACTCTTACCGCATTGGCCGGCCGGTATTCACTCACTACAAATCGATCATCTTGAGCTCAATGGGTTCAACCTACAAAGTACGCTGAATAATCAGCCACTGGTACTCAATAATATCAGCGGCAGCGCTGATCAATTGCATATTGTCCCGCAGCAACCCAGCTTGCTCAGCGGTAACTTCTCGCTCTCGGTCAACAATCTGTTAGTCAATCAGTTACCCGTACAGCAATTCCAATTAACGGGCCAACTCAACGGTCAATCCGCTGAGCTTAGCCAGTTTTCAGGCCAGTTGCAGCCGGGGACATTTCAGGCCAGTTTGAACTACCAATGGCAGGGTAAAACGCCGCAATTAAACATTCAATCGGCCCAATTGGACAACGCCACACTGAGTTTGTCTACGGCGATGTTGGCAGAAACTAAGCAATGGTTACAGCGTTGGCCACTCACGGTTGCGATCGATCAAGCCAATATTGATCACGGCAAATTATTCGCCTATTTTGCCAATCAGTCGTTGTCGATCCCGCAATTGACATTAACTACGAGCCATATAACTCCTCTTAAAGCTGGGCATTGGCAGACCATCGCGGCGCTTTGGCAACCCAAAAGCAGCCTCTTTATCCAAGCGCCCAATCTAGCTTACCAAGGGGTCGTTTTTAGCAATGTTAGCGCTGATATGGGTCCCAATGACAAGCAGCCGATAACACAGATTCATCTGTATGGCGAGCTGCCTCAAGGCCAGTTGCAATGGGATGGAACACTTGACCCACAAACGCCTGGGAAACCTTGGCAAGGCAAATTATCAGCGTTGATTTTAGATGTATCGCCACTTGCCCAATTCACTGGCAATGCAGGCTTTAAACTCGGCGGGGATCTCGAGCTCACCGGACAACTCAACGGAGAACTGGGCAGTGGTTTTACTCAGCTGCAAGGCCAGTTACATGCCACCAGCACTCAATTGGCATTTAACCGCGATTTAACGCCCTTATTAAAACAGCTTTTAAACGATCCCAAAACAACACTGCCCGCCCATCGTCAGCTATTAATTGATGGGGTCAGTGCGCTCTGGAATGCGCCCAACGCCATTCCCGAAGGAACAACGGTATTTAATCAGCTTCAATTAAATGCCCATATCGATGATGGCGTATTGCAATTGGATCAAACCAATGTGGCAAGTAGCCCTTATAATTGGTTGCTCAGTGGCCAGATTGATTTGGCATCGCATCAATATAATGCCTTAGGGATAGGGATTACCGATGGTCGCTGCGTACTACTTAATCGCATTGTCGATGGCCCATGGGATAATCCGCAAATTCGTATTGATCACTACCAACTGGCACAAAGTTATCTACCACAGCGCGATCAATTTATCAGCGACTCCCAATCGAGTGGAGTCTGTAATGATCACGGCTAACGCCCGTTAGTGGATGGTTTTCGCCTGCTCAATAACGCAATCGCGCAGCGGATCGCTACTGGCATCTTTGCGCCAAACAAAGTGAAATTGACGGTGGATACGCAAATTTTCCACTGGCACAATCGCTAATATTCCTGATTGGACTGCGCTTTGCACGATCCGTTTGGGTAAACAACTGGCGTAGCTACCCTGACTGAGCAGCGCCATTATGGTTGGAACATGGCTAAATTCACGCCAGATATTGAGCTTGGTGATCCGATTAAAGATAGCACCGGTGAAGGTTTCACGAGTGCCCGAGCCCAGTTCACGCAGTACCCATCGGAGCTGGCTTAACTGCGCCACACTCACCATCGCGGCACTTTTGGCAAGTGGATGCTCGGCGCCCACCACCACCACCAGTTCATCATCACACCAATGAGCACTATGCAACCGAGAATCATCACAACGACTCTCGATCACCCCTAGCTCTAAGTCATGCTGTAACAAGCTATGAATGACTTGTTCACTGTTGCTAACATGAGGCGCTAAACGCAATTGTGGATAACTTTGGTCGAGCTGGCAAACGAGCTGCGGCAGCAAAATTTCAGCAATCGTTTGGCTGATGCCAAGTCGTAAGTCGCCGGAGAGCAGGTGGCGTCCTTGAAAACCTTGATCGATCTGCGCAGCATCTTGCAAAAGTCGCTTCGCCCGCGGCCGCAACCAATGCCCCCACGCATTTAGCACCAATTGACGCCCTGCCCGTTCAAATAATGGATGTCCTAATTGTTGTTCCAACTGGGATAGCGCCATACTTGCAGCCGATTGCGTCATCGCCAGTCGGTCAGCAGCCTGAGTCACACTGCCCACTTGAGCAATGGCGTCAAAGACAACGATCTGTTTCAGTGAGAAGCTCATATCAATTTTTCTGATTTAAAATATCAAAACTATTCGTTTAACTCATTAAATGCAACTCCTTAGACTACCGCTCCACGATTTTATTTGTTTCTATGCAAGGAATAAGCAATGAAGAGGTTTCTCCCAGGGATTATATTGGCACTTGTGACTGCACTTATCGGGTCAGTGCTTAGCCATTATGTCAGCGAATGGGTCGCATTAAGTCCATTAATGGTGGGGCTCATCCTCGGTATTATTATCGCCAACAGCCCATTAGAGCGGCATCTGCAGCCCACCGCTCCAGGACTCGGATTTTCCCAGAGCCGGCTGCTGCGTCTAGGCGTGATGCTATTTGGCCTGCATATTACCGTTAGCCAGTTGGTTGCAATTGGCTGGCCGGGGATCGGTCTAGCAGCAGTGATGGTGACATCGGTGCTTACCGTCGGCTATTTTCTGGGCACCCGCGTTTTCAAGCTGCCTCCTGAATTAGCGTTGTTAACCGCTGCTGGCACAGGGATTTGCGGTGCAGCAGCAGTGATGGCGGTGGATCCGGTCATCAAACCCAAAGATGAATATGTCGTCGTTGCGGTCGCGACGGTGGTGATCTTTGGGACACTAGCCATGTTTGGGTATCCACTGCTGTTTCCATTTTTGCATATGTCACAAGATGCGTTTGCCGCGCTTGCCGGTTCCACCACTCACGAAGTGGCACAGGTGGTCGTGATTGGCGAAAGCATCAGTCCGCAGGCGGCTAACGTCGCGGTCATCGTCAAACTTGCCCGCGTCATGCTGCTCGCGCCTGCACTGCTGATCATCAGTTGGCTGTGGCAACGTCGTCAACAAGCGCAAGCAAATGGCGAGCAGGTCACCCGAGGGAAGATCACTATTCCATGGTTTGCATTTGGATTTATTGCCGTGGTGCTGATTAATGGCTATCTGCCAATCAGTCATGCACTGCGAGCTGGTTTATTGCAATTTGATACACTGGTGCTCGCCATGGCGATGTCAGCGCTAGGCTTTAACACTCGGCTTAAAAATATCCATGCCAGCAGCGCTAAAGCGATACTGTTAGCGTTATGCCTGTTTGTGATGATGGTGGCTATTTCATCGACCCTGATCCACTTCTTTTGGCCGGCGACACTGTAGTCGACGCAGTAAAAAGAATCCCTCAAATTCGGCGACCAAACGGTCGCCGCTATAAAGCGCAACAGCAATCTTAAAGCGCGTTCGAGAATGACCACTACTAAACGAGCGATGCATATTTTTTATCTGTCCGAGCAAAGCCTGCGCCGAACACTCACCTTGAATGGGGCGTCGATGCTGGATTTGCGCATCAATCAAAACAATTTCTGCGTCCATGTTCAGCTCTTGTAGCGCCAACCATAACAGCGACCAAGCGGTCAGTAGCGCCTGACAATAACTACTACCCGCAAACATTGACTCATAGACATTGGCATTTCCACCCAGTGACAAGCGAGTTTCCAGCAGTTGATCATCATAACGGGTTAACTTGATACCAATCTTTTCACTTAAGGGAATGCGCTTGTAGATCTCTTGATAGAGCTTATGACACAGTTCAGGGTGACGAATAAATTGGCAACGCTCATCTAAGCGTTTAACCATCTGCTGTTGAAATAAATTCCGTTTGTAGAAGTAAGGTTCCCCATCGGGCAAATAACCGGCTTGGGTGAAGAACTCTTGCGAGTCTTGATCGCGCGCTGTTAAAACAATACGCTGCACGCCTTCATCTAACGCCGCCTGTTCAAGCGAGCGCATCACGATCAAACCCAATCCCTGTTTGCGATAGTCAGGATTCACCGCAATATGACGAATGAGCGCCTCCTCACTATCGGTAATAAATAATCGACCAATCGCTAAAATAGTATCACGGTCATCAACCACCATGCGGTGTTGACTGTGGGTATCGTAGGCATCACGTTCGCTGCCAAGCGGCAATTGCAGGGGCTTATTGAGCACTTCCCAGCGAAACTGATAATAACGCGCCAGTTGCTCATCGGTTTCTGGGGTTACAATTTGATATGGCATTTCCCGACTCCTCTACTTACCCATCTATTCACGTTGGCTAACGGTTTAAACCTGTAACCAAAAGGTCATCGGTCCATCATTGACTAGTTCAACTTGCATATCAGCGCCAAACTCGCCCGTCGCGATACGCAATCCATATCCTTCGCAGCTTTGGCAAAACTGTTGATACAGTTGCTGTGCCTGTGAGGGCTCCGCGGCTTTAGAAAACCCCGGACGCAGCCCTTTTTGCGTATCCGCGCAGAGAGTAAACTGCGACACCACCAGCAATGCGCCGCCGATTTGTTGTACATTAAGGTTGGTTTTGCCTTGCGCATCAGCAAAGACACGGTAATGGCAAACCTTGCGTGCCAACGCCTCAACATGGCTGGCATCATCACCCTGCTCGACGCCAAGCAACACCAATAGGCCTTGCTCAATCGCCCCAGCCGTATTGCCACTGATGGTCACTGAGGCACGGCTAACGCGTTGTATTAATCCAATCATAAACCTGACTGACTCCTGTTTTATTCTGGTTCAGCTTGTTCAAATTCATCCAGTGCTGCGCTATATTCAGCGCCAAGTAACACAATGATCCAACTGATGTACACCCAAACAAATAAGATGGGGATTGCCGCAAGTGCGCCGTAAATCGCTTGATAAGAGTTAAATGAACTCAAGTACAGTGCAAAGCAGCGCTTACCCAGTTCAAATAACACGCCAGCGAGTAAAGCCCCAGCAAACGCATGCCTTAAGCGAACCCGTTTATTAGGCATGATGAGATAGAGTAACATAAAGGCGATTGTTGAAAGCCCTATTGGCACGACGCGCACCATGGATGGCCAAAAACCACCTAAACTATTCTCGCTAAAAAACTCCAGTGAGAAGATATATGAACTCACCGCTAGACTGGCGCCAACTAACACGGGCCCAAGGGTTAAAATCATCCAATAGGTCGGTAGCGCTCGAATTAAATTGCGGCTACGGGTGCGCCGCCAAATTCGGTTGAGCGCATTTTCAACCGAAGCAATAAGCAGCACTGCGACCACTAACACAAAAACGCCACCAATGGTCGTGGTACGGCTCGCATTGGTGACAAACTGATTGATCTGCGAGCGTAATAGATCACCTGCGGCGGGCACAAAATTGCTAAATAAGAGATCTTCCAACCGCGTTTGCACGCCAGAAAACGACGGTACCGCACTGATGATAGAAAAAACCACCGCGATCATCGGCACTAATGACAGCAAAGTGGTATACGCCAAGGCCCCTGCCGTGGTCGTCAGTCGATCAGACCGAATACGGTTGATTAAAAATTTAGCAAAGTCGAGCCCATGCTCTTTCCAATATTCGAACCACTGTATGACTGATTGCATCAAACGCTCCTACTTGGCTCATGCTGGCTTACCAGTATTAACCGAGTTCATCGACAATGAAAGAGACAAACCCATGTTCGGCGACACACCAACTCGCGGATGGACGCCCTAATCGCTTCACGCAGCGCTGCGCTGCGCTGGGTAAAATTATCACCTAGTGATTTTTACCCATAGGCTTATTTCACCCATTAAAAGGGAAAATATCGATACGACCGATGACATTTCATCCGATGATCATTATCCACTGCTATTTTATAGAGATGGCGCTTATTTTTTGAACTGAATCACAGTTTTTGTTAGACTCTCGTCTCTTTTGCCTCAGGCAACTGGTTTTATTCCACAACAAGACCGATCACGGATAACACAACTATGTTTGAATTTCCTAAGTTCAGTGGAGCATCGCTGCGCAACGACTTACTATCAGGGATCACTGTTGCCCTAGCCCTTGTCCCCGAAGCGGTAGCCTTTGCCTTTGTCGCCGGAGTTGGCCCGCTAGTTGGGCTCTATGCAGCGGCAATTATTGGTTTTTTCACTGCCATTTTTGGCGGCCGGCCAGGAATGATTTCGGGGGCAACAGGTTCGGTTGCGGTGGTGATCGTCGCCTTGGTATTACAACACGGTGAACAGTACCTATTTGCTGCCGTCGTCATGATGGGGATCTTTCAAATCTTAGCGGGGGTATTCCGGCTGGGCAAATTCATTCGGATGGTCCCGCATCCAGTGATGCTGGGATTTGTGAATGGGCTAGCGATTGTTATTTTCTTAGCCCAATTAGGTAACTTTAAAGTCAAAGATGCCGCAGGTATCAGCCATTGGATGAGTGGTCCTCAGCTTTGGATCATGCTCGCATTAGTGGCGCTGACGATGGCGATCGTGCACTTTTTACCGAAACTGACTAAAGCCATTCCTGCCTCACTGGCCGCCATTGTGATCGTCACCTTGGTGACCTATTTCTTTAATTTACACACGCGCACCGTGCTAGATTTTCTGCAGCAGATGACAGGGAATCCACACGCAACGATTGCCGGTGGCTGGCCGACGTTTCATATTCCAGACATTGCGCTGAACTGGGAAACCATTAAGGTGGTGATCCCATATGCCTTTATTATGGCAGGTGTCGGGCTGATTGAATCGTTATTAACTCTGACCGTGATTGATGAAATGACCGAGACCCGTGGTCGCAGTAATCGCGAATGTGTGGGCCAAGGTTTGGCCAACGTGGTCACAGGCTTTTTTGGCGGCATGGGTGGCTGCGCGATGATTGGTCAAAGCATGATCAATATTCGCTCCGGTGGCCGAGGTCGCCTATCCGGCTTAACCGCTGCAGTTGGCTTAATGTGCTTTATTTTGTTTGCTTCAACACTCATCGAAATGATCCCCATTGC
Source organism: Celerinatantimonas yamalensis (assembly GCF_046054155.1). NCBI lineage: Bacteria > Pseudomonadati > Pseudomonadota > Gammaproteobacteria > Celerinatantimonadaceae > Celerinatantimonas > Celerinatantimonas yamalensis. Next base: position 232,263 of record NZ_JBEQCT010000006.1, on the reverse strand, counting down.
GGCACTCGTTGGGGTCATGTTTATGGTGGTCATCGCAACCTTTGAATGGTCAAGCCTGCGGCTGTTTAATAAGATCCCCAAAACGGACTCGCTAGTGATTATCTTAGTGTCTGTGGTAACAATCTTCACCGATCTGGCCACCGCTGTATTTGTCGGGGTAATTATCTGCGCCTTGGTGTTTGCCTGGAAACATGCCAAAAATATCAGTGTGCAAACTCATCTTGAAGGAGACGATAAGATCTACCAGCTCACCGGTCCGTTATTTTTCAGCTCAGTTCATCCATTCTTAGAGCTGTTTGATGTTCATAGCGATCCGAAACATGTCATCATTGACTTTGCCAATGCCCGCGTTTCCGATCATTCGGCCATTGAAGCGATTGACACCTTGGCCGAGCGCTACCTAAAAGCGAATAAGCAGCTGCATCTGCGTCACTTAAGTGGTGATTGTCGCAAGTTACTGAAAAAAGCTGGGAACTTAGTTGAAGTGAACGTGATTGAAGACCCGCATTATCACGTTGCTGATGACGCGCTAGCCTAACCCATAGAGCTCTCCAGTGTGTACTGGAGAGCTTGTTCAAAATTTCGCACAGCTGTTTACTGCTTGGCATCCTAGCAAATCTTCAAACCATCAAGTATGCCAGCTTATAACCGCGTCAATCCTCATTGCTCTGCGGCTGTTTTGCCACGTTGGGGTGAGCTAAAGCGAGCTGGAGCCACTTTTGAATATTCTGGCCTAAATATTTATCGCGGTGATAACATAAATACAACGTTCGAATAAAACGTTTTGGACAAGCAATAATAGATAACGCGTCCCGCTCTGGCGAGAGATCAACCAATTGGCGCGAAGCAAAGGTCAACCCGAGTTGCTCAATGACGCAGCGGCGCAGTGTTTCAAAGCTGTCCACCTCAAGTAACGGCGCTGGATAGTCAATCAACGGCGCAAGCTGTTGCTCAAAAAAATCGCGGCTGCCCGATCCTTGCTCTCGTAAGATCCAAGGCTCTTGGGCTAATTGCGTGAAACTTACCATAGAGCGCTTCGCCAATGGATGCCGCCGCGCGGCAATCACCACCATCTCATCATCAAACCAAGCTTGTTGATGTAACAACGGGTCACTCGTTGGCGCCTCAACCATCGCAATATCTAATTCAAAACTGCGTAGCTTGGCAAAGAGTGTCTGGCTATTTTCAATAGTGACCTTTGGCAACCAACCTTGCTGTTGGCTGAACTGACCAAGCAACTCTGGCAGCTGCCGACTGGCTGTCGTCTTGGAACTACCGACACGCAGTAATTGAGATGACTGACTAAATAATGACTGAATTTCGCGACTACGATCTAACAGTTCATCAGCCTTAGGCTGTAACTGTCGGCCTTGTTCATTAAGCAATAAACGGCCACGGTAGCGATCAAACAAAGGCTGTTTCAACCGCGCTTCCAGTTGCGCTAGATTCTGAGAAGCGGCCCCCTTGGTCATAAACAGTTTTTCGGCAGCCGCCGCCAACGTGCCATGCTGCGTAATAGCAACGAAGACCTGCAATTGCTTTAAGGTAATATCCATAATCGTATAGTCTAACTAAACCATTGGTTAAATATAACGAGATATTTTAAACAAATGAAGCGCCCTATACTAAAAGCCTTATCCATATTCAGAGATTCGAGCCATGTTTCAAATCATCCACCGCCGGATGCAATATATCCCCGCGCCATTGGCAGGTTTAGCGCTGGGGTTTGCCAGTATCTGCTGGAGTCTAGAAAACACGTTTGCACTCCATGGTTATAGCCAAAGTTTTGGTGCTATTGTCGCGGCAGGGTTACTGTCACTACTCGCCTATAAATTCTGCTTACACCCTCGGGCACTGCTCAATGATCTTTTACATCCGGTCATCGGCAGTGTCGTTCCTACGTTCGCCATGGCATTGATGGTCATTTCAAAATCACTTGAAAAACTCTCGCCCCATGCAGGCGCGGCACTATGGTTGCTGGCTGTGATCATCCACCTAAGTTTTCTCGCCGTATTTGTCATCGTGCGCGTGCGCGTGTTGAAGATCCATCATTTTGTGCCCAGTTGGTTTGTTCCACCCGTTGGGATTATCGTTGCAGATGTGGCCGCGCCGAGCCACTATTTTAGCCACTTAAGCCTAGTGTTGTTATGGTTTGGCCTGATTAGCTACGCCTTTTTATTACCCGTTATGTTCTATCGCTTTATCTTCTGCACGCAAGTATCCGATGCAGCCAAACCGACCATCGCAATTTTAGCTGCGCCTGCGAGTTTATCATTAGCTGGCTACCTGACCGTCGTTCGCCAGCCTTCACTGCTGATGTGCGCGTTGTTGATGGGCATTGCTATCTTAATGACAGCGATTATCTATTTAGCCTTTTTTCATCTGCTCCGATTACCGTTTAGTCCAGGTTATTCAGCGTTTACCTTCCCGATGGCGATCGGGGCAACCGCGCTCTATAAACTCTCCGCTTTAGTCGCTAGTTTCCCTGGGGGGCTAGTCTACAGTCAACAACTGCACTTTCTTGCCAACGTAGAGGTTGTTATTGGCAGTGTCGTGATTGCATATGTGTGCTGGCGTTATCTGGGTTGGTCTTGGCAGTTATGGACGGAACATCAAAGTCAACGTTCTAGCCAATGCGTAGAACGACAACAACCGCAAGATTACCTCGCGTAGGATGGTAAATGACGAGTTAGCAAAGAAACGCTGAGTACGCGATAAGATAGCGAGCCTCATGAGCGCAGTGCTCAGAGGCTCCATTTTGGCGTGATGGCTGAAGACTACCCCCCCCAAGATCCCAATTTAACCCGCCCAAATAGCCACAGTGACAAGCCCATTAATACAAAACATAGAGCATATAAACTAACCGCTGAGCTATATTGCAAAATCACCCCACCAAGTAGCGGCCCCAACGCAAATCCGACCGCGGTAAAAGAGGCCACTCCAAAATAAGTGCCACGTAGATGATCCGGTGCAATTTGGTCAATCAAGACATTCAATGATGGAAAGATAATCGACTCTCCGACACTTAAACAAAATATACCTAGCAACCAGCCAAATGGCCATTGCTGCGAGCTAAACATCAAAATCATTTGCGCCAGCAGCATCAGTATCGCCCCAATCCGAATACGAATAATTAATCGATAATGACGAAGAAGCGATAACAACGGAAATTGCAATAGGACAATAGTCACGGTATTAACAAGGATCAGATAGCCGACCCAATTTCCAGCATGAGCTAAACCAGAACGACTGACAATCTGTGGCAATGATGATTCATACTGGGCATAAGCGATTAACATGCAAATGTCTGCGAGCAGTAATAAAGCAAAGCCATGATCGGCTCGAATCACTTTAAACACCTCACTCAAACGCAACTTACTTTGGGCAGTGACTGATTTTTTAACCTTGGGAGCGTAATAGCAAAATACCCAGCCCATTACTGCGCCATAGATGAGATAGACAATACCCGTAGCGTAAAACAGTTGTTGGGGATGCGAAAGTCCCAAATAAATACCAATGAGCGGTCCGATAGCACCGCCTGCATTGACCAAAAAATAGCGAATATTCAACGCAACTTCACGCGCTTTAGGATGAACTAAATAGTCACCCATCAGTGCCTTACCAGGCGCTTCAATACTCGGGCGCATTAATCCCACCATCAGCATTAGCGCAAAAAATTGCCACAACTTGTCGGCCGCACCAATACCACTATAGGCCGCGCCCGCTAAGACGCAGCCACCGAGCATAATCAGGCGCCGACCAAATCGGTCACTGAGATAACCCAACCAGGAACCCGAAAAAGCACCAACGAATGCCGAAGCGGCCAGAATGGACCCAACATATAATTCACTGGCCCCATAATCGCGGTACAAAAAGACCACTAAAAATGGCCACGCCATAAAATAGCTGACCCGAGAGATAAACGTGCCAATGAGCACGACCCAGACGATCAGTGGGAAAGATTTAAGATGCTGCGCCCAGTGAAGCGATAATTCCTTGGCTGGGGTTTGAGTCTGCTCCATGACACTCCTACGTTGTCTATATCAAATCGTAACGCTCACCAAGGTGCAGCGAATAGATAGTGCAGACTACTGTATATTCATACACAAAACTAGTCTTGTTAAGACAAAAAAAACGGCATGCTAATGCATGCCGTTTTTACCAAATTTTATCAGGCTAAATAACTACTTTGGCCCACGTTGTGCGCGTTTACGATCCATCTCAGTCAAATAACGTTTACGGATACGGATGCTTTTAGGTGTTACTTCAACCAATTCATCATCATCAATAAACTCTAACGCTTGCTCAAGTGTCATTTTCACAGGTGGTGTTAGCACTTGCGCTTCGTCAGTACCAGAAGCACGAACGTTGGTCAGCTGCTTACCTTTCAAACAGTTAACCGTCAAATCATTATCACGGTTATGGATACCGATAATTTGGCCTTCATACACCTCATCACCATGTGAAGCAAACAAACGACCGCGCTCTTGCAGGTTAAACAATGAATAGGTCAACGATTTACCCGTAGCATTTGATACTAACACGCCGTTTTTACGCTGACCGATTTCGCCACCTTTATGCGGACCATAATGATCGAAGGTGTGATACATCAGACCACTCCCTGAAGTCAGGGTCATAAACTCAGTTTGGAAGCCAATCAAGCCGCGACTTGGAATAACAAAGTCAAGACGGACCCGGCCTTTACCATCTGGGCTCATATTGGTCATTTCGGCTTTACGCAGACCAAGCTGCTCCATCACACTACCTTGGTTGATCTCTTGCACATCAACCGTAACCGTTTCAAACGGTTCAAGCAGTTGACCTTCTTCTCGGCGCAGAATAACTTCTGGGCGAGAAACCGCGAGTTCAAAACCTTCTCGACGCATGTTTTCAATCAACACGCTCAAGTGCAATTCACCGCGACCAGAAACGCGGAATTTATCCGGATCTTCGCTTTCTTCAACGCGTAGTGCCACGTTATGCACTAATTCTTGCTGCAGGCGATCAAGAATATTCCGTGAGGTCACAAACTTGCCTTCTCTACCCGCAAATGGCGAAGTATTGACTTGGAAAGTCATGGTGACGGTAGGTTCATCAACACTCAGTGCAGGCATTGCTTCAACATTGTTGACATCACAGATAGTGTCAGAAATTTTCAGCTCACCTAGGCCAGTAAAGGCAATAATATTACCTGCATGGGCCTCAGGGATTTCAGTACGCTCCAAGCCAAGATAACCTAATACTTGGCCGACTTTACCATTACGTTTACTGCCATCCGCGCTGATGATTGTCACTTGTTGATTCGCTTTAACGCTCCCGCGTTTTATACGGCCAACACCAATGATCCCAACATAGGAGTTATAATCGAGCTGAGAAACCTGCATCTGCAGCGGACCTTCAGGGTCAGCATTAGGTGGCTCAACATTGTCAACAATCGCTTGGAACAAAGGTTCCATATTGTCACTTGGGTGATCCAAATCCAGTGTTGCCCAACCATTGACAGCAGAGGCATAAATCACTTTAAAGTCCAACTGATCATCTGTTGCACCCAAGTTATCAAACAGGTCAAACACTTGATCCATGACCCAATCAGGGCGTGAACCAGGTTTGTCAATCTTGTTGATCACAAGGATAGGTTTCAACCCTTGAGCGAAGGCTTTTTGTGTCACAAAACGAGTTTGTGGCATTGGCCCTTCTTGGGCATCAACCAACAACAATACGGAGTCAGCCATCGACATAACACGTTCCACTTCACCACCGAAATCGGCGTGTCCTGGGGTGTCAACAATATTAATGTGGTAATCATGCCAATTAATCGCGGTATTTTTCGCTAAGATAGTGATCCCACGTTCTTTTTCAAGATCGTTTGAATCCATAACCCGCTCTTGCGCTTCACCGCGAGAGCTCAGCGTGCCGGATTGTTCTAACAATTTATCAACCAAGGTCGTTTTGCCGTGGTCAACGTGCGCAATAATTGCAATATTTCTTAATCTGTTAATTTCGTTAGACATTATAAGCTTTTAGCCTCAAAAATCATAAATCTTGTACGCACATCACGACGCACTTGCAGCCACTTCTAGCGACCTGGATCACATAAAAGGGCTTGATTATACCCTGAACAGTGTGACCGTGATATGAAAACCTGCCAATCAATACAATGTTTAGTCTCATCTGACTGATTTGACGCTGAATACAGTAGCTAATCGGCGACTGAATTCCCCTCTGTCGTCAACTGCTGCGCGATGACACAATCAACCACACGATTGCGGCCGTATTGTTTCGCCTTATATAAGTTCATATCAGCAAGATGTAACATCTCTCGGCGCGAATCGGCTTCATAACTGTGCGACACGCCAATGCTGGCTGTAATCGTGTGACCACCGGCAATCTTCATTTGAGCGATGCTCTGACGCAATCGTTCGGCAAATTCAAGCACCTGTGAGCGCCTATAACCAAATGTAAGGATCACAAATTCTTCACCACCCCAACGGCTCAAAATATCATCGCTGCGGATCTGCATAATGAGTAGCTCAACCAACGAAACGAGCGCTTGATCGCCAACCAAATGACCATAATTATCATTAAGCCGCTTAAAGTGATCCACGTCGATAATTAACAGTGAGTAATCACTGTTTTGCTGGTGAAAAGCGTAATTTTCAAACTTCTTTTGCATACCACGGCGGTTTAAGATACCAGTGAGCGGGTCGGTCAACGCTTCATGCTCTAAAATATCTGCCCGCGCCTGCGCTTTGGCTTTATCAACCCGAATGGTTACTACTGTGCCCAGCAGCACAATATATACGACATGTGACACACCTAATTCTAGCAAGACGCTGTATGTTTGTTGAAGGGTTGCGTGTTGACTCATTGCCCAATAGTGCCCAACAAGGGTAATAACAAACATCACGGTCATTACCCAAATGGCTTTGCGTAATTCTAAAAAAAGGTATGCCATCGCATAGTTAAGGCCCAACCACTGGGAGGTATCACCAAAATGTCCATACGGATTCAGGTGATGCAACACACTGGTAACAATGAGATCCATGGCAATCACGGTGTAACAGAATAGATGTAAATGCGCTTCCGGAACAAGTTGTAGCCAACTCAAAATAAGCGCCACAGCAAAACAACTGATACAGATGGGATAAGCAAATGCATCAAACCTTGCCAGCGTAAATTCGGTAGTTTCAATGATCCAAATAGCAATAAAGCAACCAATCGCAAACATTAACAATCGGCGAAATGCCGTAGGTGTTAATGGCTGGTCATTCACCGACAATGTGTTCGACTTAGAGAACAGCTTTTTAAACATGGCTTTATTACAATCAAACGCCATAGTAGTACAGAACCTCACCTTTACCTTTACGACGAAAGAACTGCATCGAGTTGTTCAAATTTAGATGGCTATCGGCATCTATCCCAAAAACTTGATACGACGAACCTACTTATTCGCGACGAAATACCCGATTTTATAACAGGTTGGGTCTTCTATTGTGTCACCTAAATTTCATCATTGCGGCATATGATGAAAGGCCATCAGCATTGCTACAAATTAAAAAATGCAATTAGATCGTGCAAAAAGGTTGCTGACTGCGTAGCGTTGAGGACGCCAAGGCGCGATAAACAAGTCGGCACTATAGTGATTCAAGTGTATCGTTAGCCTCGCGGCTGTTGCACCAAAAAGTTACAATTCAGAATGAATATTGCATTGTTTCAGTGCAATGTTGAGGAGCTTCGCGCGCTTAAGGCCTGCCAATACTGATTTGAAATGATTGGCACGAAACTCGCTTGCTTTTTGGGCATCAGTATAATCATTACATCAATCACCTACTTATATGCGCCATCATTATTGATGACACCGGAGGTTACTACATGTCTGCAGAAGTTCTCGCTCTTATAGCAGAGCAAGAAGTTAAGTTTATCGACTTACGCTTCACCGATACGAAAGGGAAAGAACAACACGTATCACTACCAGCAAGCCAAATTGATGATGACTTTTTCTCAGAAGGGAAAATGTTTGATGGCTCATCTATTGCGGGTTGGAAAGGAATTAATGAATCTGACATGGTTCTGATGCCAGACGCTACTACCGCTGTGCTTGACCCATTCACCGAAGAAACAACGTTAAATATCCGTTGTGACATTTTGGAACCTGATACGCTCGAAGGCTATGACCGTGACCCACGCTCCATTGCCAAGCGTGCTGAAGAGTACATGCGCGCGCAAGGCGTCGCTGACGAAGTTTTCTTTGGCCCTGAACCTGAATTCTTCTTATTTGACGATGTTCGATTCGATGCACAGATGCAAGGTGCGTTCTATGCGATCGACGACATGGAAGCAGCTTGGAACTCAGGCAAAAGCTATAAAGATGGCAACACCGGTCACCGTCCAGGTATCAAAGGCGGCTACTTCCCAGTACCCCCTGTTGACTCTTCACAAGATATCCGTAGCGCTATGTGTCTGCTAATGGATGAAATGGGCTTAGAAGTTGAAGCACATCACCATGAAGTTGCAACCGCTGGTCAAAACGAAATTGCCTGCAAATTCAATTCATTGGTTAAAAAAGCCGATGAAATTCAGATCTACAAATATGTCGTTCACAATGTCGCACATGCCTATGGCAAAACAGCGACCTTTATGCCAAAACCATTAGTTGGCGACAACGGTAGCGGTATGCATTGTCACCAATCACTGGCTAAAGCCGGAGAAAACTTGTTTGCGGGTGACCTGTATGGCGGCCTGTCTGAAACAGCGTTGTACTATATTGGCGGTATCATCAAACATGCCAAAGCAATCAACGCCTTTGCCAATGCGTCAACCAACTCATACAAACGTTTGGTCCCAGGATTTGAAGCCCCTGTGATGCTGGCATACTCTGCCCGTAACCGCTCTGCATCGATTCGTATTCCAGTGGTACCATCACCCAAAGCACGTCGTATCGAAGTGCGTTTCCCTGACCCAACAGCCAACCCATATTTAGCATTTTCTGCGATGTTGATGGCTGGCCTGGATGGGATCAAAAACAAGATCCACCCTGGCGATGCAATGGATAAAGACTTGTATGATCTGCCTGCTGAAGAAGCTGCGCAAATTCCACAAGTTGCAGCTTCATTAGGGGAAGCATTGGCAGCACTTGATGCTGACCGCGCCTTCTTGACTGCTGGTGGCGTATTCTCAGACACTACAATTGATGCGTACATCACACTCAAACAAGAAGAAGTTGTCACTTTAAATATGACGACTCATCCTGTTGAATTCCAAATGTACTACAGCTGTTAAGCTGGGATTCTGTTGGTCTTTTAAGCCCCGCACCTGCGGGGCTTTTTTATGAAATAAGAATCCAGTGCCATCACAGCGCATTCGGCAAGATTATTGCAACAGATCAGAAAAGTTGCCAATTGCGGGTCCTCTAAATGGACCAGTTGCACGCTATAGCAGCAGTTCGGCGCTATAATCGTATCAAAAAATAATTCGTCAATGACTGTTGTGACCCGCATGCTAGGTTATGCACTAATTTAGTGCACGCCCATTAAGGAGGTCTGTGTGTTAGAAGTATCAGGACTAAACCGAGTCATGTTAGATAATATGATTACCGGTATCATATTGCTGGACCAAGAGCAGGTCGTCCAATACGTCAATACAGCAACCGAACAGCTTCTTGGCCAAAGTAAACGGCGCTTAGCCAATCAGCCTTTTCAACATCTGATTAATCACACCACCTTAAAGATGAGCATCCTCGATGAAGTGATGCAACATGGGCAGAGTTTTACCGATAGTGAAGTAACACTCGTAGTGGATAACAAACCGGCAATGGTGGAGTTTTCCGCCACTCGGATCCGCTATCAAGAAAACACATTGCTGTTATTGGAACTTAAACCTATTGATCAACAGAAAAAAATCTCACAAGAGGTGCATCAGCATGCGCAGCTACAAGCAGCCAAAGAGCTCGTTAGAGGGTTAGCTCATGAAATTAAAAACCCATTAGGTGGGCTTCGCGGTGCCGCTCAGCTACTTGAGCGCGAACTACCCGATGAAAACCTAAAAGAATTTACTAATATTATTATTGAGCAGGCAGACCGCTTACGCAACCTGGTCGATCGTCTACTGGGGCCACAACGGCTCGCCCAGCAAGAGCTGCGTAACATTCATTCGGTGCTTGAAAAAGTTCGCCAGTTAGTAGGGTTAGAACTGCCACCAGGCATTGTGATCGAACGCGATTATGACCCCAGCATCCCCGATTTTGAAATGGATCATGAACAACTTCAACAAGCATTTTTGAATATTGTACGCAATGCTGTGCAAGCGTTGCTCCCTCGTGGTGAGGGTCATATTCGACTGGTGACTCGCACCGCTCATCAGGTCAATATCGCCGGACAACGCTATCGTTTAGTGGTCGAGATCCGGGTGATTGACGATGGCCCTGGGATACCTGCCGAATTAGCCGACACCCTCTTTTATCCCATGGTCACAGGTCGTGATGGTGGGACCGGATTAGGGCTCTCAATTTCACAAAATTTGATTAATCAACATAAAGGCAGAATTGATTGTGCCAGTTGGCCTGGTCACACCGAATTTGTGATTCATTTGCCTTTGCGTAAGTAAGGATTTCACTATGGCTGCAACAATTTGGATTGTAGATGACGACAGCTCTATTCGATGGGTATTAGAAAAAGCGTTAAGTGCTGTCGGCTACCAATGTATGAGTTTTGCTGATGGCGAACTGATGTTAAGCCAATTAGACGTTGAACGTCCTGATGTCATCATCTCCGATATTAGGATGCCAGGTTTAGACGGTATTACGCTACTCGAGCGGGTTCATAAATATCATCCGGACCTTCCGATTATTATTATGACTGCGCACTCAGATCTCGATAGCGCAGTGAACGCTTACCAAAGCGGGGCGTTTGAATACTTGCCCAAACCCTTTGATGTAGATGAGGCAGTCGTGCTCACCGAACGCGCGCTTAACTTTGCCAAGGAGCAGCAAAAACAGCATTCCAGCGTTCCTGATGAAGCGTCACCCTCCGAGATGATCGGTGAAGCGCCCGCCATGCAAGAGGTGTTTCGCGCTATTGGCAGGCTCTCTCGTTCAAGCATCAGTGTGTTGATCAATGGTCAATCTGGCACCGGTAAGGAACTTGTAGCGCATGCGCTACATCGGCATAGTCCACGTGCCAATTTACCATTTATAGCCCTGAATATGGCTGCTATTCCCCACGATTTAATCGAATCAGAGCTATTTGGTCATGAAAAAGGCGCATTTACCGGCGCAAGCCAAATTCGCAATGGGCGTTTTGAACAAGCCAACGGCGGCACCCTCTTTCTCGATGAAATTGGTGATATGCCCCTTGAAATTCAAACACGCTTGCTGCGGGTGTTGGCCGATGGCCAATTTTATCGGGTCGGAGGGCACTCACCGGTACAGGTAAATGTGCGCATCATTGCCGCAACCCACCAAAATCTTGAAAAGAAAGTAGCTGAAGGAGAGTTTCGAGAAGACTTATTCCATCGTTTAAACGTTATTCGTATCCAACTACCTGCGCTCAAAGATCGCCGAGAAGATATTCCAGCATTGGCTGCCTACTTTTTACGATCCGCTGCCGAAGAGTTAAGTGTTGAACCTAAACAACTCAACCCTGATACGCAAAAATACATAACTCATTTGCCATGGCCAGGGAACGTACGCCAGTTAGAGAACGTCTGTCGCTGGCTCACTGTGATGGCCAGTGGCCAAGAAATTTTAGTTTCAGACTTGCCACCAGAGCTCACGCAACATCAAGACTTGCACGAACCGGTCAGTCATGACGGGGATTGGCGCACGCTGTTACAAAGCTGGGTAGAAAAACAACTGCTTGCAGGCAGCAGTGATATTCTTGCTCAAGCGGTTCCCGATTTTGAGCGAATATTGTTAAGCACTGCGCTCAAACATACCCATGGCCACAAACAAGAGGCCGCTCGCCTACTAGGTTGGGGACGCAATACTCTTACCCGCAAACTGAAAGAGCTCGACATGGGCTAGCCCTAATGCGCTCAAGTTCTAGTCAAAACCGTTATCGCTCATGCTTGAATTAAGCGCTGCTTAAAATAAGCATGGGCATCATCACTGAGATCGCAGCCTTGATAATCTCGGCCAAGATTAAGAGCAGCTAATAATGTGGCCCCTGAGCCAAAAAACGGATCAACCACCAACTCACCACTCGCAGAACTTTGCGAAATCAACGTTTCGAGTAACCCTACAGGTTTTTCCGTGGGATAGCCTCGGTATACCCGTTTGTAGGTAAGAATATCTGGAATACTCAGATCATTGAGTTTTCTTTTTCCTTTCTCAAAAAAAAGAATGTATTCATGCTGGGCACGATAATGATACCCCATACCGATGGTCATCTTATTCCAGATAATCGGCTTCCAAAATTTGAACCCGATTCGTTCGGCGATAGGTTTAACCATAAACATGGTTTCTTGATCGCAAAAAAGATAGAAATGCGTATTTATCTTCAATACGCGATAGATCTCTGCAAATAAGCTCTCAAAACGATCATTCGGGAAAATATCAAACCAAGCATTGCTGGAGGATTGGCTCACTTTTAGCCGTGTCGTGGTACCGATTTTTCGATGCTTTTCAAGCGATTCATAAGGTGGGTCGGTAATCAGCAAATCCACGCTCGACTCATCCAAATGAGATAGCCAGCTCACCGCATCCTGACAAAATAACTTCATAAAAACTTAAGATAATTCACGACATAACACACCATCTTGGAAGGTACGTGATTTTACCCCTTTGTTAAGAGCTCGACAATCAATGCAATAGCTTTGTGCTCCGTGGGGATTTTTCGCAGAGGTCCGCGCAGGTGTTTTACCAAAATTTGCAGGATATGGATGGAAAACATGTTCTTGACCATTCGCCGCTGAACAATGCGGGCATGATTTATATTTTTGACCCGTAGATACATCTATTTTATAGATCATTCCACTCGTTAATTTTTTACCACAAGCGCTACATATCATATACCCATCCTTTAACTGACAAAATCAATATTAATAATTGACTATATTAATCTGTCATTAAAAAAAGGATCAATTCCAAGAGGTACTAGGCAGATGACTCGCTATAAAATCTGTAAAAAAATGTTTACACTCTATTTTAAAATAGATTGAGCTAGTGGCCAATACTCATTGATTAGCTTAATTTTTTAAGTTCAATCAAGTAGTACGAGATCACTCTGTATCAAATAATTTTTAATTTAGATCACTCGAGAAAATTGGCGCTTACGCAACTGGTCGCGAAAATAGACATCAAAGCACATCGCGATATTACGAATCAATAAGCGCCCGCGCGCGCTCACCGCAATGCCTTGCGCATCAACCACGACTAAGCCATCCTCGATAAGCGGAACGAGTAGCGCTAAATCCGCTTTAAAATAGTCAGCAAAATTGAGCGTGAAACGCTGCTCAATATCTGCAAAGTTCAGGGCAAAATCGCACATTAAGCTTTTAATCACATCACGACGAATAATATCGTCCTGACTCAGCGCCAGTCCCTTGGTTTGCGCATGGCCTTGCGTGGCGACTTGTTGATAGTAATCACTTAAGGTTTTATGGTTCTGACTATAATCATCGCCAATCATGCTAATGGCCGACACCCCCATGCCAAGCAAGTCGCATTCACCTTGGGTGGTGTAACCTTGAAAGTTGCGGTGTAATTTGCCTTGGCGCTGGGCAATCGCTAATGAGTCATCAGGGCGGGCAAAATGGTCCATTCCAATAAACTGATAACCGTTTTTGGTGAGATCCAAAATGGTGCTGCGTAAAATAGTCAACTTTTGCTCAGCCGTCGGTAAATCAGCCTCTTTAATCTTGCGCTGGGCAGCAAAGTGGCTCGGCAGATGTGCATAGTTAAAAATCGATAGGCGCTCTGGATTAAGGGCTTTAATCTGCTGCAACGTATCGGCAAAGCTTTCTGGCGTTTGATGCGGTAAGCCATAAATTAAATCGAGATTAATTGAGCCAAACCCAACCGCTTTCACCCGTGTTAATAGCGCCTCGATAAAAGCCTTATCCTGCACCCGATTCACTGCTTGCTGTACCTGAGGATTAAAATCTTGGATACCAAGACTTAAACGGTTAAAACCAAGTTCAGCAAGGAGATCCATGCTGTCGAGCCCAATCTCTCGCGGGTCAACCTCAATACTAATCTCTGCATCTTTCGCAATGCAGAAGTTCTCCCGCAAAAGTGTCATCAGACGGCGGGTTTGCGGCGCATCTAAAAAGGTTGGCGTACCGCCGCCCCAATGCAGCTGTGTCACCTGTCGGCCTTGCACTAACGGAGCAAGGGTTGTCATTTCAATGGCTAACGCATCTAAATACTCATCAGCTTTATGTTGATGGCGAGTGACAATCTTATTGCAGCCGCAGTAGTAACAAATTTTGTGGCAAAAAGGAATGTGCACATACAGGGATAAAGGGCGCTCTGGATAACGCGCGGCCGCCGCTTGAAACTCACGAAAACCGAAGGTTTGGTTAAATTCTAGCGCAGTCGGATAACTGGTATAACGCGGCCCGGCATAATTGTATTTTTCAATTAACGCCTGATCCCAATCCACTGTAAATGTACTCATTAACGCTTCGCTCCTGCGGTAAAAAACTCACTGAGATCTTCAAGTTCACCACGAACTTGCGCCGCGAACTGCTTTTCTTGCTCTAATCGATAAACGTCTTGCGTCCGACGTTCTCGCTTGCTTTGGCTCATTCGCGCTTGGTGAGTCGGCAAATCTGCGATCGCCTGATAGAGGCCAAATAGCCCGGGGTATTGCTTTGACCAATCACGCGCAGGCTGCTCTGGATAGGCAAGCAATAGTTGGGTAATACGAATCGCCGCTTCGCTGGACTCACATTGCTCGGCGAAGCAAGCTTTGGCTATCGTTTCAACACTTTGGGCGATACGGTCACGGTGCATATCAAGCGTTTGCTTGCGCTGCTGGTGTTGGAGCTGCTGGCGCGCGTTTATCAAGCGCAATAAATACAACCAATAGCCCAATAATCCAGCAATAATGATGACACCTATAATCGCCCAGACGATCATTTTTTCCTTTCCTCATCATCGTCATAGAGGTCACTTAGATCGCCACTGTCAAACTGATCCCAGTCATCACTCTCGCTAAGATCGTCATCGTCATCGTCATTGATGCCAAGCTCATCCATCAGCACACTAATCCGATCTAAGCAGTTATCCAGCCACTGTTGGTCAGCATCTGCGAGTTGCTCCCCTTCATCACTGCGATCCAATAACGCAATAAGCCGCGCATCTTGCTCTAAGCGAGCCAGTTCATCTTGTTTGGATTCAACTGGCACCGCTGGCACCACAGTTTTTTTAACCTTGGCTTTAACGACTTTATCAGCACTTTTCGCCAACGTTCCCGCAGCAACCAGTTGCACGGGCTTTTTGCTTCCCACGCGACGATCACCGGATGCAGGCTTTGACGTTGATTTAGCTACTGTTGATTCAGCAACTTGTTGACGAGAACCACTTTTATGGCCTTTGCCTTTTGTGACCTTATCGGTGGGCAATTCTCGTTCACTTTTAAAATCTGCAGTTTTACGAGGGGCTAATAGGCCGCCCTTGCGATTTTTCTTTTTGTTCGCCATAGAACCCTTCGGTCGTGTCAGCAAAGTAGATATAAATAGCTTATCACACAGAGGCTATATACTACTGTATTGTTTAAATGGGCAGCGATTTTACCACTGGTGGAGCTTTCAACAAACTGTGATTTATCAGTTTGTGTCATTATCATGAAAACATTAGGTAGTGTATGTAGTGAGCTTCGCCGCTCTTTGCTACACTCTGCGATCCAAACCTGACCCATACGTCCTATAGATGTGTGTCACTGCGACAGCCAATCTCGGCTTTCGCGCTAATCAAGGAGTAATAGCGTGACTCAGGATACGCTTAATTTTCGCCAAGCGCGGTTTTTAACCAGCGCCCCAAATATTCGTGCTATGCCCGCGGATGAAGGCATCGAAATTGCGTTTGCTGGCCGCTCAAATGCCGGTAAATCAAGTGCCTTAAACACCCTTACTCGGCAAAAAAGCTTAGCTCGAACCAGTAAGACTCCTGGACGAACCCAATTAATCAACGTCTTTGAATTGAGTCCACATCAGCGCTTAATTGATCTGCCTGGCTATGGCTTTGCTAAAGTACCCGAAACGGTTAAACAGGAGTGGCAAAAATCACTATCTGAGTATTTGCAGCATCGAGATAGCCTGAAAGGTCTAGTGGTGCTGATGGATATTCGTCATCCATTGCGAGATCTCGATCAGCACTTGATCCAATGGGCTGTCGATTGTGACATCCCGGTACTGGCGC
Organism: Celerinatantimonas yamalensis; assembly: GCF_046054155.1. Classification (NCBI taxonomy): domain Bacteria; kingdom Pseudomonadati; phylum Pseudomonadota; class Gammaproteobacteria; family Celerinatantimonadaceae; genus Celerinatantimonas; species Celerinatantimonas yamalensis. The sequence continues at coordinate 215,903 of NZ_JBEQCT010000006.1, read as the reverse complement.
TATTAACCAAAGCCGATAAACTCAAACAAGGTGCATGTAAAGCCACGGTATTAAAATGTCGCGAAGCGGCAATGGCATTTTGTGGCGATGTGCAAATCGAAGCCTTTTCATCGTTGAAACAAACTGGCTTGACAACCTTAGAGGCAACGCTAAGTCGTTGGTTGACTGGCGCAACACCCGAACAATTGGACAACGAGCAACCGGGCGAGTAATTGGGTAGGCAAAAAAAACTCCGCAGCCAGTGTAAGCTGCGGAGAAATGATACTTCGGACTATAACTTAAAAAAAACTATTCACGTTCTATACATCAGACTGCGTTGCACCATAAAAGTTCCTCATCACCCGCAAAATAATCAAATTAAGTGAAATTGCTTAAAAAATAATCTCACCACTTGATAGACTTGCACCAAAATGGGGATTTTTTATTACAGATATGTAATTTTATTACACAGTACAACAGCAGGAGCGTAGTCAAATTATTTTAATTAAAACTGTGACCAATGCTCAAAATATGAAGTTATTGACGAAAATAAGCATAAAAAAAGCCCCAGTAGAAAGCTACTGGGGCAGCTATAAAGCCTATTCAACTACGTGAAATAAAAGGTCTGAAAGATAGAACATCTTACCTCTGTACCCTACACAGTTAATATAAGGGAGATATCCCAAAAAATAAAGTGGTTTTGTTGTCTAATTTCATAAATTTTATTCACAAAATTACTGGATTTATAGACAAAAAAACCTGCTCAATGGCAGGTTTCATCTTTTTTACGCTTGAAAACTAATGCGCTTCATCCCAATTGTCCCCGACACCCGCCTCGGCAATCAGTGGAACATCGAGTTTGACCGCTTGCTCCATAATGGATTTGAGCGCATCAACTTGCGTTGCAAGCTCTGATTCTGCCACTTCAAAGATCAATTCATCGTGAACTTGCATCAACATGCGCACCCGTTCACCTAACTGATTGTTTTCAATGTAATCGGCTACCGCAATCATCGCTTTTTTAATGATATCTGCTGCACTACCTTGCATCGGTGCATTGATTGCTGCGCGTTCAGCACCTGCGCGGCGCGCACCATTACGCGCTTTAATATCCGGCAAGTACAAACGTCGACCATAGATCGTTTCAACAAACCCATCATCCGCCGCTTGCGCCCGAGTTTCCTCCATATAGCGATGTACCCCCGGATAGCGCTCAAAATAGGTATCCATATAACGTTGTGCTTCTTTGCGGCCAATATTGAGCTGACGTGATAAGCCAAAGGCGCTCATGCCATAGATCAAACCAAAGTTAATGGCTTTGGCACTGCGTCGCTGCTCTTGGGTAACTTGCTCAAGAGGTTCAGAAAATACCTCAGAGGCAGTCGCTCGGTGAATATCTTTGCCATGAGCAAAGGCGTTCAAGAGGCCGGCATCGGCCGAAAGATGCGCCATAATACGCAGCTCAATTTGCGAATAATCAATCGCCACCAGTTTAAAACCGTCTTGAGCAATAAAGGCTTGGCGGATCTTGCGTCCCTCTTCATTACGAATAGGAATATTTTGCAAGTTTGGATCACTCGACGATAATCGCCCCGTGGCAGTCACCGCTTGATGGTACGATGTATGTAGTCGGTGACTCAGCGAGTCCACCATCTTGGGTAGTTTATCGGTATAGGTCGATTTGAGTTTGCTCAAGCCCCGATACTCTAAAATGGTCGCAGGCAATGGATAATCAAGCGCTAACTCTTGGAGCACTTCTTCGGCTGTAGATGGCGCTCCTTTGGGCGTTTTTTTCACCACGGGCAATTGCATTTTTTCAAATAGAATCTGCTGCAATTGCTTAGGTGAGCCTAGGTTAAAAACCTCTCCTGCAAGCTCATGCGCTTTGGCTTCTAATTGCTCAATGCGAATCGCTAAGCGTTCGCTGTGTTGCTCCAAGCGCACACTATCAATACGCACACCACGGCGTTCAACATCGGATAGAATCGCTACCAGCGGCAGTTCCACCTCTTCAAACAGTTGCTTAAGGCGTGGCTGAGCCTGAATTTGCGGCCATAAAATCTGATGTAGTCGCAAGGTAATATCAGCATCTTCGGCAGCATAGGGATAAGCTTGCTTGAGGTCAATCTGGTTAAAAGTCAGCTGCTTAGCCCCTTTCCCGGCCACATCTTCAAATTTAATGCATTGATGCTGCAGATAGTTTAGGGCCAATGAGTTCATATCATGCCGAGTCACAGTACTATTGAGCACATACGATTCAAGCATGGTGTCAAACTTGATCCCTTTAAGCTGTACCCCGGCTCGGGCCAAAACACTTTGATCATATTTCAGATTTTGCCCAACTTTAGCTAAGGTTGGATCTTCTAAAAGCGGCTTGAGAGTCGCCAATACGTAAGCCCTATCTAGCTGTTCTGGGGCATCGGGATAATCATGACCAATCGGCACATAAGCGGCTTCACCTGCTTTTACGGCAAACGACAGCCCGACTAAATCAGCTTGCATATAGTTAAGCGAGGTCGTCTCAGTATCTAGGGCGATTAAATCAGCAGCTTTGAGTTTCGCGCACCAAACATCCAGCTGAGCGGGAGTTAAAATAAGTTCGTAATCACCGTGAAGCGCCTCTGGGGCAGCACCATTATCATCGCTGTCTTCATTGACTAACAATGCGTCGGCGCCAATTGGCAATTGCGGGGTTGCTTTCGCTTCAAGTAATTCGGCAAGCCAGCGTTTAAACTCCAGCTCGCCAAACAAAGCAACGAGCTTATCTTGATCGCTCGGTTGAATCGCTAACTGCTCAATACTTAGCTCGAGCGGCACGTCGGTACGAATCGTTGCTAATTCATATGAAAGAGGGAGTTGATCGGCAAAAGCACGCAAATTTTCACCAATCTTGCCCTTAATCTCATCTCGATGAGCTAATAGACCATCGAGCGAACCATACTCGTTCAGCCATTTAACCGCTGTTTTAGGGCCACATTTGGGTACGCCAGGAATGTTATCAACACTATCGCCCATCAACGCCAAATAATCGATGATCTGTTCAGGATGCACACCGTATTTGTCGACGACCCCCTCACTATCAAGCAAAGTGTCAGTCATGGTATTGACCAGCATGATCTGATCATCCACCAGCTGCGCCATATCTTTATCGCCAGTGCTGATGAGCACTTGATAGCCAGCCTTAGAGGCTTGCTTGGCCAACGTGCCAATCACATCATCAGCTTCCACGCCAGACTGGGCGATGAGTGGCAGCCCCATGGCACGAATAATGGCATGCAAAGGTTCAATTTGACTACGCAGATCATCCGGCATCGGCGGACGATTCGCTTTATAGTCAGCATATAATTCGTGGCGAAAATTTTTCCCTTTGGCATCAAAAATCACTGCAATCCGTTTAGGGTCAACTTGACGCAGCAGGCTGCGTAACATATTGACCACACCATACACAGCACCGGTGGCTTCACCTTTGCCATTGGTCAGATGAGGCGGCGAATAATAGGCGCGAAATAGATAGGAAGAACCATCGATGAGGACGAGAGGATTGTCAGCAATTGTTGCCATCAGCCATTACTCATATTTAAACCAGCACATGGGCGGCATAATGCCACAGCTCCAAACTAAGCACCAGTCAGCAAGCAGTGAAAGCTGTGGATAACTCTGTTACTAAAAAATAGCACAACATCCACTATTCATACAAAAATAGCGGAACGATTATTTTTTATGCTTAAAAAACAATATATTAACAAGTCACATTAACTTGACGAAACAGGGGATAGCATCCCACTCGCTGTGGACAATAACTTTCTGTGGGTTGCCCAAAAGGCTCCACTCGAACACCGCGACCATGATCATCAGCTCGTGTTTCTTAAATAAAGACGTGCAAAATACCGAACACTTAAAGTGCTCAGTTGACAATACGACTATGGACAGCTTTAACCATGAGGAACGTCAATGTACCGAGAGATGATACTGCAAGCTTCGGGTGCAGCCTGTTCAAACAAACTGCGAGCTTGCAACTCAAGCCATAGAGTAATCGTCAACTCGCAATAACGCAAGAGCCAAAATTCACCAATGTGTACTGGCCAGACCCACCAATCAGCCCCTTGTTCAGGAGTAACTGATTGATCAAATGCCTCTTTTATCCATTCAGTAAGCTCTTCAGGAATAATTTCACGAGATGATAAAATTTCTATCGTCGCCACATTTTTATCACAAACCAACCCATCAAATTGCATCATCTTATCCACGCCCGCTTATTGATCAATGCTTAGAATCGACTATTTATAAAATAATTTTTATCGATCGCGTTTTGACATTAAAATACCTGCTAACTTATCGACCATTATGCCTTATCATCTCAAATTTAAAGGACGTTTATGGCCCAGTTTCGCCATCAGCTCGGCTCCACAATGACCATTGCCGGTGCCCAGATCTACTACGAATGCCATGGCTTGCCCGCATCACCCACCTTAGTCGTTTTGCATGGTGGCTTCCAGCAGATGGAAGTTTTTAACCCGTTACTCGAAGCCCTCTCTGATCATTATCAACTGATCGGTATTGATAGTCGCGGCCACGGCCGCTCAACTCTTGGCGATGTGCCATTAAGTTACCAGCAGTTGCAAAAAGATGTTGAGGTGCTCTTAGCCGCACTTGGGATCACTCATTGTCAGATACTGGGCTTTAGTGATGGCGGGATTGTCGGCTATCGACTTGCCTCGCTCAGTCAGTCTCTGAACATCGATAAGCTTTTCACCATTGGTGCACGCTGGCATATTGAGCACGCACTCGTGTGCCGAGATGCTTTTTTAGCCACCACTGCCGAGCAGCGCCAACACAGCCAGCCACAGGTCTATCAGCGTTATCAGCAGCTTAATCCCGAAGCCGACTTCCCTCGCCTCGTTAAGCAGCTCGTCACCATGTGGCTTGATCCAACCGAGTCGGGCTACCCTAACGAACAGGTCGATGCCATTGACTGCCCGTTGCTGGTCGCCCGTGGTGATGACGATCCGCTGATCGCCCGCAGCGTTGTGTTTGATATCGCTCAGCGCCTCACGCAAGCTCAGCTATGCAACGTACCATTTGCCAAACATATGGCCTTTGCCGACCAACCCCTAATATTTCGGCAGCTACTGGCGCAGTTTTTTCAAGTCCAGTAAGCGCTGTTAGACGATTTTAATCCATAAGTACGAGGGAGAACGATGCAACAGGGATTTTGGATAGGCAGTTGGTTACTGGCAGTAGCGGTAGTTGGGCCGGACAAGTATTGTCATTAGACAATGTCCATCTTATCGAGAACCAACATAGCCACCCTGAATGAATGCTAGCCAGTCACTAAGTCAATATCCCGTCACAATATCAAATAAACCGTGGATGGTAGTTGGCTCATGGTTTGACGACATTATGCTGACTCAATTAAATACAACCACCATAAAACCCTCAGGGCAGATCTATCAACTAGCCCAGTGCGAGGGCAGCATTGAGGGAGCCTCGCTGATCTACCACAATGGTTATTTTTATCTGTTTGTATTCGTTGGACGGTGTTGCCAAGACGTGCAGAATACTTATCAAATTCGCTATGACAGAGCCAGTACAATTACCGGCCCATATCTAGATAAACAGGGCAAGTCACTGCTTGCTGGCGCAGGAAGTTTGCTGGTAAAAGGCACTCAGCGCTGAGCTGGTCCTGGTGGTCAAGATATCGATCGTCAACAGCCACATCATCGAGCATTACACCTATGACCCAACGGATAAAGTTAAGCAAAAACTGCGTATCAGCCAGCTCATTTGGAATGAAGACGGCTGGTTGATCACGCATTAACTAAGTGATGGGCGCTGATGCATTATGCAGTGCTCACGGCGATAACAACGTTAGATAAACTCAGACTCACAAAAAATTTGTGTCAACTGGCCGTTCACCACATAAAAGTAACTGTCTTGTGGACGAGGCTGCTCAAAAATTTGTGTATCATCAAGCCCTATCAACAAGGCCCGCAGTACGGAGCCTGTTAACGCATGGCTGACAACAATCGCCTTTTCTGGGGTTTTAGGGTCATTTAAAAACGCATTGACGCGCTGCTTTACCGCGCTTAACGACTCAGCCTTAGGGGCACGTAAATACCAGTCTTTACTGTCAATAAATTCAGGGTGTAGCGCTTTAATCTCAGGAGCAGGTAGGCTCTCCCAATCTCCTAGGGCAAATTCCATCAAACGCTCATCGAAGCGAATAGATGGCGCCTCTTGCCCGAGCGCCTTGGCAATCCACTGCGCGGTTTGTCGTGCCCGACCCAGTGGACTTGCAATCAAAGCAAACGTGTCAATATCAGCTTGCGCCGCAAGTGACAGGCCAACACTTTGCGCTTGCTGCTCACCAAGGGGGGTTAAAGGTGAGTTACACTGTCCTTGTAAGCGCTGTTCGGAATTAAATTCAGTCTGTCCATGACGGATAATATATAGCTGTTTTACAGGCATAAAACTCTCGAGGAAGGCTCAAGCTAGCAGTATAGCGAAGCGCCTAAACGTCGACAACTTACTCTGATCCGCTTCGCAAACCACCTCGTCGCATAGCCAGTAATGCGGCGAGCATTAATCCAACAGCAAGCCCTATTAAGCGCTGCATATTGACTGCAAACTCATCTGGGGTGAGCGCAGGCATTCGCTGCGGCCAAAAATGGTAAGTCGCAGCATAGATCACACCAAATAGGCCCAAGACGATCGCCACACTCACACATAACGGCGCATAAATCTCGCTAGCGTTCGGAACTTTCTGCTCCATCAGAATGAACCTCCATTTACCAGACCACCGCTTAGATCAAAGCGGCAGGATCTAATCTCAAATCCAAATTAATTGATTCAGGCGCTTGGTTGTTCTCTTCCATAAACGTATAGCGGTAATAACAAAGCACTCAGTGCAATGATTCTACCCATCACGGACTTAATAATTAGCATAACCAAAGGAGGCTCGCAATAAGCGAGCAATTCGAATGAGAGAAAATAAAGTAACAAACGATGAGATGGCTGCGAGACCTACTAAAAATAGGATGAATGACTATCACGTTGCATGAGTCATCAGCCGCGCCAATTTATAAGAGCAATTCCAAGGATTGCGCTCACACCAAGTGATCGCTCTAGAGCCAACCACGATGTTTAAAATACCAATAAGGCGCAAATCCCGAGAAGACCATTAAGCCAATGGCCCATGGGTAGCCTAATGTCCAATTAAGCTCGGGCATAAACTTAAAGTTCATCCCATAAATGCTGGCCACCAAGGTAGGTGGTAAAAAAACCACTGAGGCAATCGAAAATATTTTAATGATCTTATTTTGCTCAATATTGATAAACCCTTGGGTAGAGTTCATCAAAAAGTTAATTTTATCGAATAGAAAGGTGTTGTGTGACATCAAGGTATCAACGTCGCGCATAATTTCGCGCAGGGTTTCAGCGTATTCGTGTTTGGCGCGTAAATGACGCAATAAAAAAGAGATATCACGCTGAGTATCCATCAAACAGAGGCGAATTTTACCATTGCTATCTTCCAAACGGGCCAGCTTTTCGATGACGATATCCAGTTCCGTTTCATGTTCTTCAAGAACCAAATGACTGACCTCTTCAAGTTGACGATGTAAATCTTCAAGGGTATCAGCGTGGTTTTCCACTTTATGCTCTAATAACGTCACTAACAGTTCAGCCGGTGAGTCGACGGCAATCTGCCCACGGCGCGCGCGCATCCGTAAAAGCCGAAAATCAGCGATTTCACCTTCCCGTACGGTAATCAGTCGGCTATTTTGCAAAATACAGGCAACGGTCGAGGTACGATGACGTCCTTCACTTTGACTTAAAAATAGCGAATGCACATGAATGCCCGCTTGATCGACAAAGCAACGGGCTGATGCTTCGATTTCCTCAACATCGTTCGACTCTGGCAGATCGGTACTTAACAAACTCTGTAGCTGAAGACGTTCCCTATCATCGGGCTCATTCATGTCGATCCAATCGGCCTCGCGCAGCAAACGCGGTACATCCGTTTCATCTGCTTTTATTTCATGGATCAACCCATTATGAATTTTGAAGAATCTCAGCATACATCTACCTCAGTCCAATCGATATAAGACTCCAGCGGTGTTCTTAGTGACACGCGCATTGGTTACAAAAAGCTAATTTATGTTATTTTAGTGTAAAATATATGCTTTAAACCGGTTGATGGTTTAAGCAGATAACGGATTATTCTGATATCTAATGATGGCGTCAAGAAAAGCCTGTCCGTAACGCTCTAACTTTTTGTGGCCCACACCCGATATATTTAAAAACTCTCGTTCATTACTCGGCAGTGCCTGCGCCATCTCAATGAGCGCCGCATCGTTAAACACCACAAAAGGTGGCACGGCTTCTTCGTCGGCTAACTGTTTACGCAAACGGCGTAATAACGCGAACAAACGCTTATCATAGAATGCCACAGGCTTATGACGTTTCGTTGAAGCGACATTAATCCGTGGCAAAGCGAGATCGAGCGCTATCTCGCCGCGAAGTACTGACCGTGATGCTGGCGTGAGTTGTAATACCGAGGCGCGGGTAATGTTTTGACTCAACAAACCTTGATGGATCAGTTGGCGCAATACGCTCAACCAATGCTCATGAGAGTGATTTTTACCAATACCATGGGTCGACAGCTTGTCGTGACCCTGCTCAACAATGCGCTGGTTCAAACTGCCGCGCAGCACTTCAATCACATAACCAATGCCGTACGATTGATTCAACCGATACACACATGACAGGGCTTTTTGCGCATCTTCAAGACCATCATAACGCTGGGGTGGATCTAAACAGACATCACAGTTACCACACGGCTGCGCCTGATAGTCGCCAAAATAATTCAACAATACTTGGCGTCGACAGGTTTGCGCCTCGCCAAAAGCGACCATCGCATTAAATTTATGGCTTTCAACACGCCGCTGCTGTTCATCAGCGGTTTCATCGATCATCCGTCGCAACCGAGCCGCATCCGCCGGATCATAAAGCATCACCGCTTCGGAGGGCAAACCATCACGCCCACCTCGACCCGTCTCCTGATAGTAGGCTTCAATATTACGCGGAATATCATAGTGGATCACATAGCGCACATTCGGTTTATCAATCCCCATTCCAAATGCAACGGTGGCGACCACGACGTTAAGCTCATCCCGCTGAAATGCTTCTTGAACGCGTTGACGCTCTTCTAAGGCAAGCCGTGCATGATAGGCTGCGGCGTGGATCCCTTCTCCGGTCAGCTTAGCTGCTAACTCTTCCACTCTCCGGCGGCTACCACAATAGATGATGCCGCACTCATCACTGCGTGTTTTGACATAATCACGCAGCTGTTGCCATGGGTGATACTTTTCCTGCACGGTGTAACGGATATTAGGCCGGTCAAAGCTGGCCTTAAACAAAAATGGGTCGTGCAGCATTAAGCGCGCCAAAATATCCTCGCGCGTCGCTTGATCGGCGGTGGCCGTCAATGCAATCACCGGAAGAGCAGCAAAGCGCTGTTTAATCTGCCCGAGCGCTGCGTACTCGGGGCGAAAATCATGACCCCATTGGGAGATACAATGCGCTTCATCAACTGCCAATAGACAGACCTGCCAGCGGTCGAAATTATCCATAAAATCACCATACATCAGGCGCTCAGGCGAGATATACAGTAACTTAATCTGGCCGCGATTAAGCTGACTAAAAAGCTGTTGGGATTGCTCTCTTGTCAAAGTCGAGTTTAGATACGCGGCTTCTACGCCATTACGTTTAAGAGAATCGACCTGATCTTTCATTAACGAGATAAGCGGCGATACCACCACCGTTAAACCATCCAGTAACAATGCAGGCACTTGATAGCAAAGTGATTTACCACCACCTGTTGGCATCAAAACTAGACTATCGCGACCAGCCAACACATTTTTAACTATTTCAGCTTGTCCTTGACGAAACTGATTGTAACCGAATACTTCTTGCAGCACCTGTTGGGCCGATCTCATGTTACTTCGCTCTTGTCCGACTGATACATCGTCGAACCCAATCAATGCCACACTGTAGGTGAACTCAACCAATAACAATAGGTAAGAATAGACTGGGCTCGCTGAAACCTTCATCGTATAGCGTGACACCTAACGCATCCACTAACGACTGATAGTTTACCCGCCTGTCCACAAATGCGCAAAAGGCACACCGTGATAATAAATTCATCGAATCGTCATCCTTGACTCGATAAATTGACTATACTTAAGATCAAATTAGGCTCCTTAGGGGGGAAGCAGACATGATCCATCAAGCCAATGCAAATTTACAGCTCGATGCTTACATTCGCGAACTACTTGCATCTTGTCAAAATATGCTTCAACAACATCCCTGTTCAACCTTAGAAATATGGCTGGAGCATGAGCAAAACGGGTATACCGCTAGCTCTATATTGCCTGGATATCGCAGCATCAGTTGTCACCATCAAGGATTATTCACTGACCATACTGGCCATCCTCGCCGATTGGAGACGATTCGCTTTGGCACACTCGCCGCGCGTGATCGCTGCCAAGTCCAATATATGGCAATACGTCAACCATTGTGTGATTATCTTGAGGTCTCACATGTCACCCGTATTCCTTGGCCTTCTACACTGATTGCTGATTATCGCTACGATTTAATCCCTAATATGTACTGCCTCCAAGCTTGGCAAGTTGTCGACAATCCACCAGTCAGTTGTATGTTAGCGGGCATGTTGCAGCACTTACGTAGCTTACTACTTGATGCGGGCGACGAGTATTATGAGCAAATTGATCGTGACCTTTGTCAGTTGGGTGAACACTATCCGTTGATCAAGCCGTTGTGGCAATCTCGCCCGCAATACCATGAACAACGGCAACGCGTCTGTTAATCTGAGGCCGCGAGTGTCAACCTAAGACTCGCCATCAATATATTGTTGAACGGTCTTTTTCCTGATAGATTAAATTTTTTCAGGATTGACGCTCCCATGGATTACGCTCATCAAGCCCGCCAAGGTGTTATCTACGCGCTGTGCGCCTACCTTATTTGGGGTATTGCACCCATCTATTTTAAACAACTTCACGGGATTGGCGCGCTAGAAATTCTCGCCCATCGTATCATCTGGTCCAGTGTGTTTATCGCATTATTGCTCGGGGTTAGTCGCGGCTGGCAGCAAGTTGTCAACGTATTAGCCAATCCAAAGCAGCTATTAATGTTAACCATCACCGCGCTATTAATTGGCCTCAACTGGCTCACCTATATTTGGTCGATTAATCATGATCACCTATTGGATGCCAGCCTCGGTTATTTTATTAATCCACTGGTTAATGTGGTCATGGGCATGTTGTTTTTAGGCGAGCGTTTTCGCCGAATGCAGTGGCTAGCAGTCGCTTTAGCCAGCATTGGCGTACTGATTGCGGTGGTGCAATATGGGGCTTTGCCATGGATCGCCGTGGTATTGGCTCTCACTTTTAGCTTTTATGGATTATTACGTAAACAGTTGAAGTTAGCAGCGTTAAGCGGCCTATTTATTGAAACCACATTATTGTTGCCTATTGCCCTTATCTATCTATTCTGGATTGACCCCAGCAGTACCAGCCATTTGAGCAATAATTCTGGGACGCTCGATCTGTTATTAGTCAGTGCTGGCATTGTCACCACCGTTCCTCTGCTGTTTTTTGCAGGTGCAGCTACCCGACTACGCTTATCAACCTTGGGATTTTTTCAATATATCGGGCCATCATTAATGTTTATCTTAGCGACGGCCATTTACGGTGAACCGCTGACGCAAGCCAAACTTATCACCTTTGGCTTTATTTGGTCAGCGCTGGTTATCTTTAGCCTTGATGCACTAGATCAGCGCCGCCGCCTTAGCGTCACCCCATAACTGACGCTACCACATCATATTGCAGGCGGCGCTCACAAAAACCGAGTCCCGCGTAAACGCAAGATAGCAGTTTGGGCTAAATGGCCTGCAGCTTGGCGTAGGCGACAACGAGCCACTTGCTGCCCACATCGGCAAATTGTACCTGTACGCGGCTTTGCGCGCCAGAGCCCTCATATTGAAGAATAACGCCTTCACCAAATTTAGGATGAAGCACCCGCTGACCTAACCGCAAGCCCGTACTATCAAACGAGTCTTGCTCTGCTGAGGAAGAAAACCGCCCAGCAGACATTGGCTGACTCACTTGAGTCGTAAGACGGATCTCTTCTAAACAATCTTGCGGCAGTTCACGGATAAAGCGTGAGCGACTATGAAACGACTCTTTGCCATAAAGCCGGCGGCTTTCAGCATGGCATAGATAGAGCTTGCGCATGGCCCGCGTCATACCAACATACGCTAAGCGACGTTCCTCTTCGAGCCGTCCTGATTCTTCGGCAGACTGCTGACTGGGGAACATTCCCTCTTCCATCCCCACTAAAAACACAACAGGAAACTCCAACCCTTTGGCACTGTGCAAGGTCATCAATTGCACCGCAGATTCATCGGCCTCAGCTTGGTTATCGCCCGCTTCTAACGCTGCATGTGAGAGAAAAGCCACCAATGGGGATAACTCTTCGCTATTAGGATCAGGCACATATTGGCGAGTTGCGGTCACTAACTCTTGCAAGTTATCGATACGTGCTTCGGCTTTTTCACCTTTTTCATTTTGATACATGGCTAACAAACCACTGCTGGCAATCACATAATCGGTTTGATCCGCCAAATCCATCTCTGCCGATTGTGTTGATAAGTTATCGATAAGCTCGGCAAAACCGCGCAATGCCCCTGACGCTCTGCTGGTCAACAACTTTTCACTAACCGCAAGACCTGCGGCATTCCATAAGCTCACCTGCCGCTCACGTGCCACTTGGCGTAATAACTCAATGGTACGCTGTCCTATTCCGCGGGTTGGGGTGTTGACCACCCGCTCAAATGACGCATCATCATGGCGATTATTCATCAATCGCAAATAAGCTAATGAATCTTTAATCTCTAATCGTTCAAAGAAACGCACGCCGCCGTATATGCGATAAGCGATCTGCTCTTGCATCAATGCTTCTTCCAGCACGCGCGACTGAGCATTATTACGATATAAAATAGCGCACTCTAAGAGTGCCGTACCCTCTTGAAGATGACTGCGAATGCGAGACACGACAAAGCGCGCTTCGTCGACCTCATTAAATGCGCAATAAACCGAGATCGGATCGCCATCGACGCCATCGGTCCATAACTCCTTACCTAAGCGGCCTTGGTTATTCGCAATCAATTCATTGGCCGCGCGCAAAATGGTGCCACTACTGCGGTAATTTTGCTCAAGGCGGATTACCTCAACATCTTTAAAATCGTCACTAAAACGTTGAATATTTTCAATTCGTGCCCCGCGCCAGCCATAAATAGACTGGTCATCATCACCGACGATCATGACCTTGGCTTGCTGGCCGGCTAACAAGCGCAACCACGCATACTGAATAGCATTGGTATCTTGAAACTCATCGACCAAAATATGCCGAAAACGCTGCTGGTAGTGCGTGAGGATCTGAGGATTATCACGCAGCAATTCTAATGCTCGCAATAGCAACTCAGCAAAGTCGACCAACCCGGCTCGGTCACAGGCCTCTTGGTAGGTACGATAGATATCCACCAACTGGCGCTCAATAGGATTAGCGCTCCAATCAATATGCTCAGGACGCAGCCCCTCATCTTTTTGCCCATTGATGAACCACATTGCCTGCTTGGGTGGCCACTGTTTTTCATCTAAGTTCATGCCGCGAACAATGCGTTTGAGCAAACGATGCTGATCGTCAGAGTCGAGAATTTGAAAATCTTCAGGTAACTTGGCGTCCCGATAATGAGCACGAAGCAGCCGATGCGCGAGACCATGAAAAGTACCCAGCCAAATTCCCTGATAACGAGAGCCAACGAGGTCAGCCACCCGGTGGCGCATTTCGGCAGCGGCTTTATTGGTAAAGGTCACGGCCATTAACTCATAAGGCGAGACGGCTTCAACCTGGATAAGATAAGCAATGCGATGCACCAATACCCGTGTTTTGCCACTACCCGCACCAGCAAGCACCAACATATTTTGCGCCGGGGCCCCCACCGCTTGCCGCTGTTTCTCATTTAAGCCATCGAGCAGTATCGAGATATCCATGAATCGCCTATATCACCTTGGTATATGTACAAACAACCAGTATACCAACTCTGTCTGCCAGATGCAGCGAGCGAACTCATTAGATGAAAAAACTTTTCTATAGTACTGTCATCAACTCATTTAAGATTTTAGTTAACAATTAATTTATCTCTTAGTTTAATATTCTCGAGATTTTATTTCCCACTATCAATATAATTGAAATACACATATTTTTATCAATATTAAATTATAGTTATCTTTATGCTTTTTTGAAAAGAAGTGATTCAGTCCGAAACTAATTATTTAGGTGATATACTTATTTGTATGCCTACTTTTCAGTTTTGTTTAGATATTCTATTTTTTTGTTATCGGTTTTCTTAGTTACTTCTCTCTTTTTAGGCCATTATACTAGAAGAGCGACTATTCAAGGAACACGGGTTCCATCTGCAGGAATATTGCCAATACAGGCAAGTAAAACAGGAGCAAGTACACGGGGACGTCGACTGATTACCCAAAGTAAGTCTATCGTTTATGTCAATGCTAACGGTAAAAATACACATAGTCAGATCATAGATAGTTTAGTCAAGCCAGTTATGTTCACATCATTCTCCATTCAGACAAACAAACTATCAGCTACGCATCAATACCAACTCGTCACAGATCTGAGTCATCAATATAAAGTTTTTTTCAAAAAAAATAAGACAGGCTCATCTAAATAATCAACAAATTGATTATTTAAATAAATTTGTCGAATGAATAATACCTATTCTATCTCGAACCCATATTTTATTATTAAAGCGGCAGCAAGGTGATGATGACTATTTATTAAACCACCAACTGATCGCTGCAAAAAGTCAGAAAGTAAACATTTCAAAAACCATTTCAAAAAACCATTTAGTTCCTCCCTTAACCTATCTACCTATATTATTTCCGTCACTCAAAATGCCAGAGAGTCTAGCCATAGTATGCAAGAACTCTCTTATAAAAAATCTATTATGATAACTAAAGGATTTAGATTCATATAAAAAAATAATCTTGTATCTCATGCTTTGCTTAACACCATCATTTTGCTACGCCGATTGGAACTCGGTGAATAACCAAGATGTCTCACTCGATAGCGTTGATGCAGTTAAAGTTGTTTATACCGGTAGCGTTGATCATGCGAATATCGCTTATTTATTAGAGATTATTGATCAAATAAATATTCGATATGAAAATGCCAAGCATATCTATTTATATATAGAAAGCCTTGGTGGGAATATAGATGCGGGCATTATTGCCTATCGGGGGCTTCGGGCATCTGCCAGTCCCATCACGACGATTAACCTCTCAAATATTGTACCTGCTGGGAATTATCTGTTTTGCGCTGGGAAGTGTCGAGAAGCAGCCTTTCAAACCGCACATTTTATTATTCATCCAGTTTCTTGGGCTTCTTCTGAGGACAAAGAGACGATAACCCCTTCGAAAGCAATTAATTATACAAAATTATTAAACACGTATATAGAAGAAAGCAAGTCGATCTATCAAGATTGCAGTAATATCTCTAGCGATCAATTAGACAACACCTTTTATAGCAAAGCAAACTGCACCATTATCGATACAACGGAAGCAAAAAAAGACCACATTATTGATGGCATTGCAAAAAAAATGATTACAACCCCTGTATCTTATTACGTATATAGTACCGATTATTAGCATGACTACGGATGATTGGAGTGGAAGAGGCCGCATTTCGTAATGATATGATCAATAGTGCTCAGTCGAGCAATGTTGATCGCGCTGAAACAATCTATTAATTGACAATGTATAATAGGTGACACAATGAATTCAGATAATTTTTTTCGATGGCTGAGCACCCTTATTCTGTCTTGGGTGGGATTTATTATAGCGACGAGGCTCCTTTCTCATCGCCCATTCTCGATGGATTTACTGACAGGGTCAATGATGTGTACGTTTATCCGTGGTGACTTAAGCGCGCATAGAATCATCGTCAGGCTCATGTTTTATGACCACAATGCCTCAATATCAGTCACTTGGCCGACTTCTAAATGAGGTAATAGCGTTGGCACGACGCTAACGCGATCATTAACCCAAATCGCTTGATAGCCATTGCTCAGCGCACCATAGACATCGGTTATCGGATCATCACCCACATGCGCTATCTGCTTTGGCATAAGCTTTAAGCTTGTGGCGGCTGCGGTAAAAAGATCGGCATAGGGTTTTTGCCGATAACCGCCACCCGCGCAATACACATAGCTAAAATAATCGCTTAGTCCAATGGCTTGAATATCCACATTGCCATTCGTCATGGCGACCAAAGGCATACGCTCTGCCAGCTCAGCGAGCAGCTGATGACTACTTTCGGGTACGGTGAAATTTGAGCGCACGGCCACAAATTCATCCATCAGTTCATCAGCGCGTTGTTTGGCCTGCGCGATCCCCTGTTCCTTAAGCCCTAAATAAAGCCAAGCTCGTCGGCATTCGGTGACATCATGAATCAGCGCAGGCTTGACAGCCAAGACCCGCTCTTTGTAGGTCTGCCAGTTAATGCGCCGCCCTAGCTCATCGGCGAGCGTGTCCACCATCCATTGATTAGCCGCGCGAATATGCGGGCGATTATCATAAAGTGTGTCATCAAGATCAAAACTTAACGCGCGGGGGCGCTGCCAACTGCGATAAAAGCGCATTCTCATTTACTCCGTTTGGCCCGAGGATGAGCCGCATCATAAACTTTCGCCAGATGTTGAAAGTCCAGATGAGTATAAATTTGAGTGGTAGACAGATTGGCGTGACCAAGCAGCTCTTGAACAACGCGCAAATCCCCACTACTTTCAAGCATATGGGTGGCAAACGAGTGACGCAGTTTATGTGGATTCAAATGGCTCCCAATGTGCTGGCGTTTGGCCCACACGGTTAGCCGCTGCTGCACGGCGCGCGTGGTAATGCGTTGTTGGCGAACACTCACAAATAGCGCTTGTTCACCAGGTTGGCAAAGCTGCCCGCGCACGCTTAGCCAGCGCTGAAGCGCCAATAGCGCTTTTTGACCAAAAGGGAGCAGCCGCTGTTTTCGCCCTTTGCCGGTGACTTTAAGTTCGCGGCGTTTAAGATCAATATCCTTGACATCAAGACTCACCAACTCCGCCAAACGCAGACCTGAGGCGTAAAAAAGCTCCATCATGGCACTGTCACGGCGTCCTAGCGGCGTCTCATCATCAATATTAAGCAGTTGGGTTAAGGTATCAATATCTAGGTTTTTCGGCAGCGGTCGGCCCTGTTTCGGTGCAATCAGTCCACGCGCCGGGTTGGCGCTCATTTTCCCCTGTTCAAGCAGGTATTGATAAAAACTGCGCAGCGCCGAAAGCTTATTGGCAATAGAGCTGGCTTTGAGCTTCTGGCGATTCAGACGCATCGCGAGTTGGCGAAGGTCGGCAAGCTCGGCTTTACACCAATCGCTAATCCCCATTTTGGTGAGAATTTCCCCCTGCTGATTTAAACTGCGCTGATAGCCCTCAATCGTCGCCGGGCTATAGCGGCGCTCGCTGGCCAGATAATGCAGATAAGCCGCAACTGGACGTGCCAATGAATCAGGCAGCATCAGCACCGACCAAATTGGGTAACAGTGATGCGATAACCTCACAGAGTTGGCCAAGCAACAAGCTGTCCATCCCAGCAATATAATGGTCAGCATCACGACTCGCAGCGGTTAATACGCCAAAGCGAGCGCGATCGCCAAGCGGCATGATCGCCACCGAATGCACCAAATGCGCGTTATCAAACAAGAGTACCTGTTCACCTTGAGTAAGACGACCAAAATAATGCCCTTTCAGGGAGATCCGATTGACCCATAAATTCTCAATTTGCTCGCCAGCAAGACTATGTTCTTCAAGTGCGGGGCTTAATGGCAAATACTCCCGATTCAGTTTCAACGAGATTCGGCTAACGCCCAGTTGCCCCATTAAGGCATCGCGCAAATGCAACTCTAACTCCGCTAACTGCTGGCAGTGCATCAGCTTGGGTAATAACTCCACATAGACGCGGAAAATCCGCTCATTGTGGCTTGCTACGGCCATTAGATCCGAGATTTCAGCCTCGAGTGAAGCCACTTTATCGCGCATGCGCAGTTGGGCTAACTCTACCAGTGATACACTCCCTCGTTCAGCATGAGGGATCTTAAGCTGGCGCGCCAGATGCGGATAGTGGTTGAAAAAGTCAGGATTTTGCGTCAGATATTCGGCAACTAAGTCATCATCCAACTGGATCTGCTCGTAATTTATTTGACTCATAGGTTGATCTGTCCATCAAAAACATGCACGGCAGGACCCGTCATTTTAACCGGTTGTCCCTCGCCAGCCCATTGGATCTGCAAAGTCCCCCCGGGTAAAACCACCGTCACCGATTGGCCAAGTTTACCTTGTAACTGTCCGACGACAACTGCAGCGCACGCACCACTCCCACAGGCGCTCGTTTCACCAGCGCCGCGCTCATACACCCGCAGCTTAATTTGATCGGGACTTAACACCTGCATAAAGCCAATATTCGCCCGCTTTGGAAAACGCTCATGGCTTTCCAGCAACGGCCCTAGGGTTTCAACATCGGCGGTTGCAACATCGTCGACTTCCAGCACGCAATGCGGGTTGCCCATCGAAACAACCCCACAAAAAATGGTCTGGTCAGCCTCGCGCAATAAATAGGTTTTTTCCGCTTTATTGGCACGAAACGGCACTTTCGCAGGATCTAATATCGGAACGCCCATATTCACAGTGACCATATCATCGTTTTCGATATGCAGCATCATCTTGCCAGCCGAGGTGCTCACCGCGATATGTTTTTTATTGGTTAGCCCTTTCAGACGAACAAATTTGGCAAAACAGCGCGCTCCATTGCCACATTGTTCGACTTCACTGCCATCTGCATTAAAAATCCGATAATGAAAATCCAATTCCGGATCGTAAGGTGGCTCAACCACTAATAGCTGATCAAAGCCCACGCCCAAATTGCGATTGGCTAAGCGAGCAATCAGATCGTTGGAAAAAAATACATTTTGGGTGACGTTATCAATCATCATAAAATCGTTACCCAGACCATGCATTTTGGAAAAATTAATCAGCATCGACATCCCCTGGCAGCAGCTGTTCGCCAGCCCATAGGCTTTGGCGAGACTCGCGCTCACGGACCACCACATGTTGCTCGCCATCGACCATCACTTCGGCAGCGCGCGGGCGCGAATTATAATTTGAACTCATGACAAAACCATAGGCGCCCGCCGAACGGACTGCAAGTACATCCCCAGGCGCAATGGCCAACTGGCGTGATTTACCTAAAAAGTCACCGGTCTCGCATACCGGACCCACCACATCATATTCGCGCATCACGGCTTGGGAATTGGCTACAACTGGTACAATCGACTGCCATGCGCCATATAATGAAGGGCGGATCAGATCGTTCATAGCTGCATCCACCAGCGCAAAATTTTTGCTTTCACCGACTTTAAGGTACTCAACACCCGTGAGTAGTACGCCCGCATTGGCCATAATCGCTCGACCTGGTTCAAATAATAACGTGAGATCTCGCTCGCCAAGTCGTTCATTAAGCACTTGGGCGTAGGCCGCCGGCTCGGGCGGGTGTTCATTATCATACGTCACCCCTAAGCCTCCACCGACATCTAAATGCTTAATGGTAATGCCAACCTTGGCAAGCGCATCAATTAGCGCTAACAGCTTGTCGACGGCTTCGATAAAGGGCGCTAATTCAGTGAGCTGTGAGCCGATGTGACAATCTACGCCATGAATGGTAATACCCGGTAACTGCGCAGCATGTTGGTAACACGCCAGCGCCCGCTCAAACGGAATACCAAACTTATTCTCTTTTAAACCCGTAGAAATATAGGGATGAGTTTTGGCATCAATATCGGGGTTGATCCGCAGAGAAATCGGCGCCACCTTGTTTAAACTAACAGCAATGTCACTGATGCGCTCTAATTCTGGTTCCGACTCCACGTTAAAACAATAGATCCCCGCTTGTAACGCTTCACTAATTTCAGCACGGGTTTTACCCACGCCTGAAAACACCACTTTAGCCGGATCGCCCCCCGCTTCGAGCACTCGGGCCAGTTCCCCCCCAGAAACAATATCAAAACCAGAGCCTAAACGCGCCAACACGTTGAGCACGGCCAAATTCGAATTGGCTTTGACTGCGTAGCAAACCAGATGATCGCGACTACCAGCGGCATTGTTAAACGCATGCCAGTGACGTTCAATGGTGGCTCGGGAATAGACATACAAAGGGGTACCATGAACGTTGGCAAGTACAGCTAGCGAAGTTTGCTCGGCGTATAAAACGCCATCACGATAATTAAAATGATCCAAAAGTCTTCCCTCTACTTGATAGATGTTAGGTTATTCGCCGGGGCTGGGCGCAATGCCTGCACTACTTTGGCTAACCGCTGCGTTGGTCTTAGCTGGATACGGAGAATATAGAGGTCCCTTTTGACCACAACCGACTAAACCGATGAGCAAAGTCGCTAGCAACACAATACGAGTTGTCATAATTGAGTTTCATCCTAGTACAAATGCCTTTATCATCGCATTCAAGACGAGAAAAGCAATAGGATAACTGACATGACAGACAGTGAATTTCACCAATTAGCGGATCTAATTTTCAGCCAACTTGAAGACGCGTTGGATAACCATGACGGCGAGATTGATTATGAAGGCGAAAGTGGCCTACTCAAACTGATGTTTGAAAACGCCAGCCACATTGTCATTAATAAGCAAGAACCGCTGCACCAAATTTGGGTTGCGACTAAATTTGACGGACATCATTTTGAGTACCAAGACGGTCAATGGATAGACAACCGAGGCGGTGGTGAACTGCTCAGTTTTTTAATCGAAGCCATCAAGCGCCAAAGTGGTGAAACACTGGCGCTGTAGCCCAAAAAGCTTCGGTTAGGCCTGCGCCTGTTGCACGCCATCATGGGCTACGGGGCTGCGGTATGGACGCACCAGTACTTGCCCATTTTCTTCAATAATGTCGTAGTATTGCGGCAAATTAAAGTTAATGGGCGCTTGTACCGAGTCAAATTCACGGCTTGAGGTGTAAAAGCGGTTGATTCCTTGCACCAATTCATCTTTAGAGCCGTCAAACTGTTGATACACTTCGACGCGGTTTTGCTCATCAACAATATAGATATTGAGATCTAGATTGTGCTGTTCAAAAAAGTATTGCACCAGTCCTTCACTAGCCTGTGCATTAACGATGGCTGGAATACTTAAGTTTTTCCCCGCATCAAGGCGCAGCGTCATCCGTTCTAACTTGCGACTGGAATGTTCGGTGTAAAAATCGATGCTGTTATCTAGCGGTTTGACCGATACACCGCGCTCTTCAAAAAAGATCCCATATTTATGGGCACCCAGTGTTAAAGTTTTAATGGTGCGGCGATTATCACTGGCCAAACGATGACGAATACATTCAAGCAGCAGCTGACGATAATCGGTTAAAATCACGGGTCGGAAGTGACTGCTATAGCAAAACACATCGATATGCTCAGGCGGGTTAGCATCGCGGTGCATTTTACTCAAAAGAGTCACTAAAGAATCGGTCACGGCCTGATCGCCACTAAAGTGAAGGGTGCGCACTTCATGCCAAGAGTTACGATAAACCAGATCAATCGAGCCAATTAAACACTCGGATTGTGCGCCAAACGCGAAGGTGTCCGGCTCAGCGGCATCAAATTCAATCACTTTCCCTGCCCAGTTCGCCGTTGGGTCATTTTCCAAATTGAGAAAGATACCTAAGTGATTGATTTCGCATGGTCGCGTGAGTGCCAAATTAGAGGCCGAGGGTACTTTTACCGGAAACGCATGGCGCAAATCTTCGGTAAATTCTTTGAGTTTCACATCATCGAGCTCTCCGGATTTGATTTTTACATGCACCCGAGTATCACTCATCAACAACTGATTAAAATAGCCCCATGCCACTAATTTGCTAATATAAGCGGCATGTTCGAGCATTTTCTCACCCACCATCATCCGGCTATCTAATGGCTGGCGATACAGATACCAACCTTTCGCATTCGCGCTCCCTTCAAGCACCTGCACAAACGAGAGATCGGTTTCGCCGAGATCGGGGGAAATTTGCGGGTTAATTTGGGTCACTTTTCCCGGTAAACTTTCAAACGCGGCATAAAGTTTACGCGATAAAATACCGATATCTTCAGCGTTAATCGATTCACTAATATCATTGCGCCGAGCAAAATGGATCAAGTTACGATAGCTCAGCATTAACGCATCTAGCAGTTCAGAATAAGCCGCTTTCACCTCCACAACGCCCCAGCATTGGCGGGTATTGAGATAACGTAACTGGGCATCATCCCACTGCCATTCGCGTACCAGATGTTTCATCACCTGTCGCGGCCAGTCTTGATGGCCAAATAAATTGGGTAAACTAAACCGCTCATTATTTTTTAGGTAAAAGCAACGCCGTACCAAATCAAGTCGCTTATTGTCACTGATCCGCTTGAGATAATCGGTCACGCGTTGCAGCATCATAAAATAAGGGTCAAGCCGATGGTCAAATTCATCACTATTTTGAAAGCGTGATTTAGCCTCACAAGCCAGCAGGCGGGTATGCGGGTAGTCAGCCGAATAGGCTTCCATTAACACCAGTTTAAGCACCGCTTTGTAGGGCGAATCGATGCCTTTGTATAGTTGCCATAATGCTGAGCCAAAATATTCTTCGGCAGGTATTGCATCGAGCCCACCTAGATCAAGCCAAGAGTCGGGATCAAACACGCCATTGGCGATCTGTTCTGCAACAAAATCATCATAAGGCATCGACATATCGGCCGGCACCGCGTACCAGACTAAGTATTTCCCCGCAATGCGTAGCGCTGTCCGATAAAACTCATCGAGCAATAACAAATGCTGCGCACTGCCACAGTTATCTGCAGACAGTTCACTGATCGTACCGGTTTTAAACTGGTTTTCTTCAACCAAAAAGAAGTTTAACTCAACATGGCGATTGGCGGCCCAATCACTAATAGCACTGCATTTGCCTTGCAAGAGCGCACGCTTAGCAATGGATAACTGGCTACCGTGGCAAACCCAAATGTCTAGATCGCTCTCGGTTGACTGTCCCATCGAGGCTGTACTACCCATGCTATAGAGTCCCCAAATGTGAGGACACTCAGGTTCACTAACATCACAGCCAAAATCATTACATAACATCTGCAGCTGCGCCGCGCTGGCACAAAACTGGCTAACGCCATGTGGCGTTTCATCGCCCACAAATCCAGGTAAACTTGGGTGATTAAAATGCAACAATAGCGGCAACAGTTCAAACGTCTGCCGGGCGGTATCGCTCATACTTTGCAGTGCTAACGCTCGTCGGCGTTCAGTATATAGACTGGCCCGAGCTAAATATTCATCAATATGTTGTTGCAAAACTGGACCTAAAGGCTTTATGACCGCGGCCTCTTGCCTCGGTTGCAGGAAAAATTAACCACAATCACAGTGTGACGATGGTAACAGTTTATCCTAAAACGGTAAACTAAAGCGATGAAAAAACCACCAATAAAATCAAGGCTATTTGAATGTCCCATCGATACGCGCATCGACGCGCTAGCCGCGCTCGATCAATAGCCGTCAATATCCACCTAATTTCCCCCGCCAGCACAACAGATAAAACACCAAGGCAAATACCGTTAACGCGAAGTGAGGGGCAGATGTTGCTTAGTAAAGCATGTTATCATAAAGATAACTTATGCTTTTTGCCTATGCATGGTAGTGGCAAAAAGCGATGGTTCCAGCGATGATTAAGCGCTGACCATGATTATCTATTTCACTCATCCGGTTTTAGGGGGACTATCTACCGTGCCAACTCTTCGTATCGCCACCCGTCAAAGCGCCCTAGCCCTGTGGCAAGCTGACTATGTTAAACAGGCCTTACTCAGCCACCATCGCGATCTCATTGTCGAGTTTGTCCCTATTGTGACTCGCGGCGATAAATTGCTCGATACTCCCCTGGCTAAAATCGGTGGCAAGGGACTATTTGTCAAAGAACTAGAAGTCGCGATGCTAGAGGGTCACGCTGACATTGCGGTGCATTCGATGAAAGATGTGCCAATGGCGTTTCCCGACGGTCTATGTTTACAGACTATTTGCGCGCGCGGCAATCCATTGGATGCGTTTGTCAGTAACACCGTGGCCACCATCGAGCAGTTGCCTCACGGCGCAGTGGTTGGCACATCGAGCTTGCGCCGGCAATGCCAGCTCAAAGCGCATCGTCCTGATTTGGTCATTCGTAATTTACGCGGCAATGTTGGCACCCGATTAAGTAAGCTGGATGCGGGCGAATATGATGCGATTATTTTAGCCTGTGCCGGACTTGAGCGTCTTGCACTCTCGGAGCGCATTACTCGTGCTATCCCCGCCGAGTTGAGTCTACCCGCTTGTGGACAAGGTGCCGTTGGTATCGAATGTCGCAGCGATGATGCCATCGTGCAGCGTCTGCTCGCACCGCTGGATGACGCTGACACCCGCGATCGAGTACTCGCTGAGCGGGCGATGAATACACACCTTAATGGCGGCTGTCAGGTACCGATTGGTGGTTACGCGACGCTCGATGAACATGATCAATTGCATATTCACGGACTGGTTGGCGCTAGCGACGGACAAACTATTATCCGAGCCGAGCAACATGGCCCTCGCCAAGATGCCGAGCAATTAGGTATCCGATTGGCACAAGCGCTACTTGATCAAGGCGCGGATCGCATTTTGCAGGACCTAGCCGATGAAGGCCTCTAACCGGCGGTTCTTGCTCACTCGCCCTCAGCCCGCCAATAGCGCCGATACTCAGCAGTTGCGCGCTAACGGAGTGCAAGCATGGGGCACACCACTGCTTGACTTTAAAGGGTGCCTCCCCTTTCAAGGCGTGGCGCTGGCCAATTATTTTCGCAGTTTTGATACAATCATTGCACTTAGCCCACGCTCTAGTCTGTTTTGCCAGCCTGAGTTTTGGCCTGATTGTCATTATGTGGCGATGGGCGACTCAAGCGCTCAGCACTGGCGACAATTGGGGCTTGATGTTACATGCCCAGAGCAAGCAACAAGTGAAGGGATGCTCGCCTATTTTCAGGTGCAGCCAAATATCGGCTCACAGCAGCTATTAATATTGCGCGGACAAATCAGCCGCAATTGGTTGCCAACTCAGCTGCAGGCGATCACCCAAAGTGTCACCGAGTTATGCAGCTATCAACAAATGTTACAACCGATCAGTGCCGAGCAGTTCGCAATGTGGCAAATCCAGGGGATTAACGTCATCGTTTGCAGTAGCGCCACTCAGGTCACTCATCTTATCCATACTGCAAAACAACATCAGGCTCAATCGTGGTTGGCAAGCTGTTCTTTAGCCGTTCCCAGTGCTAGGGTCGCACAACTCATCGATTTTCCCTTTCATCATGTGTATAACTGTAGGGGAGCCAATTGTGATGCCCTTTTGGCAACTCTAGAATCTATTGTTTAAGGAACCGCTATGTCCGAGTCATCACCTCAATATCCGCCTGAGCAAGCCAAAACAGGTTCGCTAAAAGGAGGATTACTATTATCGGGGTTTGCGTTAGTGGTTTCTATCGCTATTGCGGGATATGGCTGGCAGCAGATACATGCCTTGAATCAACAGGTCAGCTCGCTCAACACCCAAAATAGCCAACTGCAAACAAATCTAACCAAAGCGGCCATGACCGCGACCAAACAAGATGCCCAGCTCCGTGAACAGCTCAGCCAGACTCAGCAGAATCTGGCCACCCAACGCTCGCAAAATAAAGTGATTTTAAGCCAATTGCAAAGTGATACTCAGGCACTGAAGCAGCGCTTTTCTCAGCTCAATTTACATGATCTAAACCAATGGCGGTTGTATGAATCGCAATATCTTATCCATTTAGCCGCTCGCAAGGCATTGCTTGAAAGCGATATGACTTCAGCGAAGACACTGCTGCAAAGTGCCGATCAGAGCGTCTTGCAATTGCACGATCCACAATATATTGCACTACGCCGTGCCATTGCAGATGATATCAATCAGCTTGATGCTCTGCCTAAAATTGATATTGAAGGCATCATGATTCAAATTGATAGCCTGAGCCAGCAAGTTACAGAGCTCGCACTCACTCGCGTGACCCTTCCGAAAGTACAAGATCAACCCACTGCGTCCAGCCAAAGCGGTTGGAAGGCCTCGCTGGCAGCAAGTTGGCATCACTTTATCGATCAGTTTATTACCGTTCGTCGCCGTAATAGTGATGTCAAACCATTACTGGCGCCGGACAAAGTATGGTATTTAAAACAGAATTTACAGCTACAATTACAACAAGCGGCCATCGCGGCAGGCCAACATCGCCAACAGCTTTATCAGCAAAGCCTCGCAACCGCAACTCGTTGGATCAACGACTATTTTAGCCATAATCCAGCCTCAGCCCATCTAGTGCGCACCTTGAGCAAATTGCAAAGCGAGTCTATTAACGCAGCTACGCCAGCTCAATTCAGTTCAGTAGCACTTATCGACCAGGCTGTCGCTAAGGCGAGTCATCCAGAGACTTCCGAGGAGCAAAAGTAATGATTCGGCTGTTTTTAGTTCTATTGGTTGCAGCGGCAGGGATGCTAGCAGGCCCATTGCTGGAGGGGCGACAGGGGTATGTCTTGATTGCGATGGGACATTACACCATAGAGATGTCCGTCGTCGCTGGGATAACCGCTCTGATTGTATTTTATATCATTGCACAACTGTTGTTTCAATTGCTCAAACAACTGTGGCGCTCAGGCCCAGGCATGCTTGGGCACTGGCGTAATCGGCGCCAACGCAACGCGCGACTGCAGACCCAGCAAGGGTTACTGTCACTGTACCAAGGGGACTATCAAGATGCCCAAGAACAACTGGCTAAATCGGCACGCAGCAGTGATTCACCCTCATTAAACTATCTGTCAGCCGCGCGCGCCGCGGCCAGTCAAGGTGATTTGGGCGTCAGCGATAAATTGCTCGAAAAAGCCGACAAACAGAGCCCTAACTCACAAACGCGTCAAGCAGTGTGGTTAGCACGCGCTAAATTAAAACTTGAGGCTGGCGATCTAGAAGCTGCGCGCACGTTACTCGATCAATTACCAGCCAGTCAACGTCATCGCCCGTCAGCTTTACAGATCCGCTACCAATTGGCGAAAGCAGACCACAACTGGGATAGTCAGTTGGAGGTTTTAGAGCAGCTTGCCAAATTTCAACCCGAACGCTGGCAAAGTGAGCAAGTATATAGCTATACAGGTAAATTTGATCAATTAGCCAAAGAAGGGCATGCCGTCTTTGATAACTATTGGCACGGTTTATCGCGTAAATTCCGTCAACAAAGCTGGGTGATTAAAGCGGCCCACAGCGCCATGTTAACCTTGGACCGAGGGGAGCTGCTGGCAACTTGTTTACAAAAGCAGCTCAAAGCGAAACCCATTGATGAGGTTGCACTCAATCTGGTGCCCAAGCTAGCAAAAGAAGATTCACTCAAGTTACTGCCACTGCTACAAAAACTAGCTAAATCTGAACCTCAACATGCCCAATTACTCACTGTGCTAGGCGCTGTTTATATCCTTCAGGGGCAACTTGATGAAGCACAGCAGCAGTTACAAACAAGCCAAAATATCCAAGCCAGTGCCCGAACATATCGATTACTTGGGGATATTTGCGCCGCTCGCCATGACAATGAACAAGCGCTAAGTTGGTATCAAAAAGCGTTGGCTTATCGTAGCCTTACCGCCTAGATCAGTAGCCAAAGCCACCTCTAGGCTGAAGGACTTACGCTATGGAATGTTTAAATGAATTCATAAGCGTCAGCGTGTAACTGCGACAGTGGTAATCCTTGTGCAACAAACGCATCACGAGCGACAGCCGCCATCTCAAAGCGCCCCGCAATATACACATCAAGTTCGCTCATCGATGGAAAATCAGCTAAAACGGCTTCATGAACTAACCCGATTTTTCCCTGCCAATGCGCAATGCTCTGCTCGATAACCGGAACAAATTCAATCTTTTTGTCATCATGCCACTGCTGCGCTAATTCAAATAGATACAACCCACCTAAATTACGTCCTCCCCAGTACAGATAGACCCGTTGCTGATGAGGAATTTGGTTGAGATATTCGATCAGTGATTTGGCATAAGAAAAACCGGTTCCTCCCACCATCACTAATACATCACGTGGCGGCACTTTATCAATGGTCGCGCGGCCAAAGGGCAATTCCACATCGATGCTTGGTTGACTGTGCAAACGTTCAATCACTTGGCCAGCATAGCCGTTATTAGCAGGAGCGCCGATATGTAACTCAAGGGTGTGCTGCCCAGGGGCATTGGCGATCGAAAAGGGGCGCTTATCATCATCAGCCATCACCACTTGTAAATATTGCCCTGCGGTAAAATCGACGTTTTGGTCGGGGGTTAAGACGACATTATAAACATCATCTAAGATGGGACTTAGCAGTTCAACCTGACAACTCATCCGTTTCATGCAAACTCCATGGTAGCTAGTGGCGAGATCCGCCCAAGTACAAATACTCGGGCTTAAGTTAACTATTATCGCATTTTTTGTGAGGTAAGCGTTAATCAGATGAGCATTACACCTGATTCATAGTGACTAATCAATTCCCAAAGAGGGCCATAGCGCATCAATGCGCTGGCACACTTGCTCATCCATGTGAATGACATGTCCCCATTCTCGCGCGGTTTCGCCAGGCCATTTATTGGTGGCATCTAGTCCCATTTTAGAACCTAGACCGGTAACCGGCGAGGCAAAATCTAAATAATCGATCGGGGTGTTTTCCACCATTACGGTATCACGTGCAGGATCCATCCGCGTGGTGATCGCCCAAATCACATCTTCCCAATTACGCGCATCGATATCGTCATCACAGACAATCACAAATTTAGTATACATAAACTGGCGTAAATAGGACCAAACCCCCATCATGACTCGTTTGGCATGCCCAGGATATTGCTTTTTCATCGTCACCACGGCCATTCGGTAAGAGCAACCTTCAGGAGGTAGATAAAAGTCAACAATTTCAGGAAACTGCTTTTGTAAAATGGGGACAAAAACTTCATTGAGCGCTTTGCCTAAAATCGCAGGCTCATCCGGTGGACGGCCGGTGTAGGTACTATGATAGATAGGATCGCGCCGATGCGTGATATGAGTGATGGTAAATACGGGAAATTCATCGGTCTCATTGTAATAGCCAGTATGATCGCCATAGGGGCCTTCAAGCGCTGTTTCACCGGGCACCAAATACCCCTCTAACACAATCTCAGCGCTCGCTGGCACTTCTAAATCGCAGCTAATGCATTGGACAACTTCAGTGCGTGATCCGCGCAGCAAACCAGCAAATGCGTACTCAGATAGAGTATCCGGTACCGGCGTCACTGCGCCAAGGATGGTCGCGGGGTCACATCCTAACGCCACTGCCACCGGATAAGGTTTACCTGGATTAACCTCTTGCCACTCAAGATAGTCCAATGCACCGCCTCGGTGAGAAAGCCAGCGCATAATCAACTTATTTTTGGCTAACTTTTGCTGGCGATAGATCCCAAGATTTTGCCGCTTTTTAAAGGGTCCACGCGTGACCGTTAACCCCCACGTCACAAGCGGCGCAGCATCCCCTGGCCAGCAGGTTTGAATGGGCAATTTATCTAAGTCCACTTCATCGGCGCTTAACACGACTTCCTGACACGGCGCATGCCGTACTTTTTTGGTGGGCATATTGAGAACTTGCTTAAAAATGGGTAATTTTTCCATCAGCTCTTTAAAGCCCTTCGGTGGCTCAGGCTCTTTGAGATAGGATAACCACTGCCCCACATCACGCAGTTCACTAACGCTATCACGGCCCATGCCTAATGCAACACGCTCAGGCGTGCCAAAGAGATTCCCCAAGACGGGCATGTCATAGCCTTTCACCTGCTCAAACAATAGTGCTGGCCCAGCACGCTTAAGCGTTCGATCACAGATTTCGGTGATCTCCAAATAAGCGTCAATGGGTTGTTTGATCCGTTTTAGTTCACCGCGTTCTTCTAATAAAGCGATAAACTCGCGAAGATCTCGATATTTCATCAGCTCCCCTTAAGGTTTAATCAGCTTATGGCGCGCTAGCACTTGTGTCGCTTGCTGGCGAAGCGAGCCCTTTTGACTGAGTTGTTTGAGGTAGTTTAAAGCATTCGGATAGCGCTTGGCGAGAATCGCGATGGCATCTAAGGCATAATCACGCATCTGCGGATACGACAGCGCTTGGGTCAACGTTGCGAACGCCATCGCAGGTGCAAAATGATTGGCAATCGCTTTGGCAGCATTGACACTGTATTGGTCAACGGGATGAGCAAACAACGTTGCCAAGAGTGATGGATCTTCGAGATGATAGGCAATCGCAGCCAGGACGCTGTTATCTGGAAAATAGTAATGATGCTGCTCAATGCTTCGATAGGTACGCCAAAGCTGCTTATGATCGAGCACACCTAAGGCATCAACCACACTTTGTTGCTGAGCGAGTAACTTGGCATTATCGGCTCGAAATATTTGCGACCAAGGGAATTGCCCTTCGCGCAATTGATCGGCATAGAGCTTGCGACGCTGCTGCATTTGCCAATGGCGAATAATCGCTCGCGCCAAGGCCGGATAGTCGTATCGTGGGTGAGTGATCTGATAACCATCGCTCTGGGTTGTTTCCATTAAGGTCGGCCGCTCATGGGCGATTTGCTGAAGCCATGGTAATAATGAGTGCGGGATCACCGCTTGGAATTGATAATATTGGCTCAATAATACATATAACAGCGGCTCACGCTGTTTGGGGGCCAATGTTGGAATGTGGTACTGCAACCAAGCTAAATTGCCGCTGCGCATCTCTTTTTTCGCCTGAACGAGAATCGGCAAACCATTATCAATGGGCGGTCTTACCGCCGCAGGCAGACGCACACTTATCACCAGCAATAGTATTGTTATGAATCTCATATTTTCCGACATTGGGGATCCCTACAAGCAATGCATTAGACGTACCCACCACCAGCTAGCATAACTACCACCTTTGTCATTGACCGCTATGAAGCGGCTGAGTTCCCTCATCCACCTAGATACACATAAAAAAACCGACCTCATGGGTCGGTCTTTTGACAAGTCAATATATCAGGTTAAATGCTAATATAGTGTGCTCATAATGATGCTTATTTTTTCTTCATCGCATCAAAGAACTCTTCATTGGTTTTGGTCATTGCCAATTTATCAATCAAAAATTCCATGGCATCGATCTCATCCATCGGATGGACGATTTTACGCAAAATCCACATTTTTTGCAGTTCTTCTTGCGTGGTCAGCAGCTCTTCACGACGCGTCCCAGAGCGATTGATATCGATCGCAGGATACACTCGTTTTTCCGCAATCTTGCGGCTCAAGTGCAATTCCATATTACCGGTCCCTTTAAACTCTTCATAGATCACTTCATCCATTTTTGAGCCGGTATCGATCAATGCAGTAGCAATAATGGTCAGACTACCACCCTCTTCAACGTTACGTGCCGCGCCAAAGAAGCGTTTGGGACGATGCAATGCATTGGCATCTACCCCCCCCGTTAACACTTTCCCGGACGATGGGATCACGGTGTTGTAAGCACGGGCCAGACGAGTGATAGAATCGAGTAAAATCACCACATCTTTTTTGTGTTCAACTAGTCGTTTGGCTTTTTCAATCACCATTTCAGCGACTTGCACATGACGACTAGCGGGTTCATCAAAGGTTGAAGCAATCACTTCACCTTTCACCAAGCGCTGCATCTCAGTCACTTCTTCAGGACGCTCATCAATAAGCAGAACCATCAGTTCACATTCGGGATAATTGAACGCGATATTTTGTGCAATATTTTGTAGCAACATGGTTTTACCCGCTTTTGGCGGAGCAACAATCAAACCACGTTGACCTCGACCAATAGGGGAAGCGAGATCCAGCACGCGAGCCGTAATGTCTTCTGTTGAACCATTACCACGCTCCATAATCAACCGTCGGGTTGCATGCAGTGGTGTTAAGTTCTCAAATAAGACTTTATTGCGTGAGTTTTCAGGCTTGTCATAGTTTACTTCGTTAATTTTCAACAGCGCGAAGTAACGTTCGCCTTCTTTAGGTGGGCGGATTTTCCCGGCAATGGTGTCCCCAGTACGCAAATTAAAGCGACGGATTTGACTCGGTGACACATAGATATCATCGGGACCGGCCATGTAGGAACTGTCTGCACTGCGTAAGAAGCCAAAGCCATCCTGCAGTATTTCCAAGACGCCATGACCGAAGATATCTTCGCCACTTTTTGCGTGGGCTTTTAGGATGGCAAAAATGATATCTTGTTTGCGTAGTCGGGCAAGGTTTTCCAAGCCCATCTCTTCGCCTAACGCGACTAGGTCATGGACTGGAGTATTTTTCAGCTCAGTTAAGTTCATAGTGGTGAGTTTCTTGGTTGTTAGGGATGACCCTAAACAGTATTATGTATAAGGTTACGTTTTTATTTAATGATAAGTGATTCGTTACAGACTGAAGTATGGAATGAGCCGTAGGTCGACACAGAGACTTCGATTGACTAAGTTAGCACTACTGTGAGTTAAAATCCAGTAAAAAGCAAGCCTAAAACAGGGCTTGCTTAGATACAGTTGTTAGCCATTAACAGAGATTACATATTTTCGTTAATAAATTCAACTAGTTGCGTCTTAGATAATGCGCCAACTTTCGTCGCTGCCACATTACTATCTTTAAAAATCATCAGTGTGGGTATGCCGCGAATACCATATTTAGGTGCGGTTTCAGGATTCTCGTCAATGTTGAGCTTGGCGACGGTAATCTTACCAGCAAATTCGTCGGCTACTTCAGTTAAGATTGGCGCAATCATTTTACAAGGGCCACACCACTCCGCCCAAAAATCAACAATGACAGGCCCTTTGGCGTTAATAACAGCTTCTTCAAAGCTGGCATCGGTTATGTGAACAATGTTGTCGCTCATTACTTACTCCGGGTTACAATATACAAGTCACAAAAAGTGAGTAGACTTTTGCTAATATAGTCGCTCTATTTGAATAGATCCTGCTTATTATTGCAACCCTAACCTGATATGCTTGAACAATGAGTAAAAAACATCTAACAGACCAGAAATTTGCCGATCTGGGACTCCAACCGCAAGTGCTTAACGCACTGGAGCAGCAAGGCTACGATAACTGTACCGCTATTCAGGCTGAAAGTCTGCCGGTGCTATTGCAAGGACAAGACATCGCAGGTCAGGCACAGACTGGGACAGGGAAGACGTTGGCATTTTTAGTCGCCACCTTCAACCACCTGTTAGTCACGCCTGAACCGG
Organism: Celerinatantimonas yamalensis; assembly: GCF_046054155.1. Classification (NCBI taxonomy): domain Bacteria; kingdom Pseudomonadati; phylum Pseudomonadota; class Gammaproteobacteria; family Celerinatantimonadaceae; genus Celerinatantimonas; species Celerinatantimonas yamalensis. Next base: position 182,425 of record NZ_JBEQCT010000006.1, on the reverse strand, counting down.
AAGGTCGTGGGCTTAATCAGCCGCGAGCCATCATGATGGCGCCGACTCGGGAATTGGCGATCCAAATCCATCGGGACGCTGAGGCTTTATCCCGCACAACTGGTCTGAAAATGGGCCTAGTGTATGGCGGGGAAGGTTATGAAAGTCAGCGTCATACATTGGATCAGGGGATCGATATTTTAATCGGCACTACCGGGCGAATGATCGACTATTGCAAGCAAGGCGCGTTCAATCTTAATGCCATTCAAGTATTGGTTCTTGATGAAGCCGATCGCATGTTTGACTTAGGATTTATCAAAGATATTCGTTACCTGATGCGGCGCATGAGTCCCCCTAGCGAACGGCTCAACATGCTGTTCTCTGCTACCCTTTCATACAAGGTTAAAGAGCTCGCCTTTGAACATATGAATGAGCCTAAACACATCATGATTGAACCGCTGCAAATGACTAATGCACGCATTAGTGAAGAGTTGTTCTATCCATCTAATAACGAAAAAATGGCATTATTTCAAACTATCTTAGAAGAAGAATGGCCCGATAAAGCCATTGTATTTGCCAATACCAAGCATCGCTGTGAAGATGTTTGGGGGTACTTGAGTGCCGATGGTCATCGCGTTGGATTGCTAACCGGTGATATTCCACAGCGCAAACGGATGAAGATCCTCGATCAGTTTAGTAAAGGTGACGTTGATATTCTCGTTGCCACCGATGTAGCCGCCCGTGGTTTGCATATTCCGCATGTGACGATGGTATTAAATTACGATCTTCCTGATGATGCGGAAGATTATGTTCACCGTATTGGGCGCACTGGTCGAGCCGGAGAAACGGGCCGAGCAATCAGCCTCGCATGTGAAGAGTATGTGTTTAATCTACCAGCCATTGAGGAGTATATTAACCACCCGATTCCCGTTGCTCAATATGACCCTGACGCTTTGCTCACCGATCTACCCGCACCAATCAAATTGCATCGTCCTCGAGGCAATCGCGCTGGCAGTAGTAAAGGTGGCAATGATCGCTCTCGACGCAGTCACTCTGGGCCCCGACGTCGGCGCAGTAATAATTCACCGCGTAGCCAGTCATCGCAAGCATAGGAAGCTTTATGGTGTTACCACTTTACGCCGCTATTGATCTGGGTTCGAACAGCTTTCACATGCTCATTGTGCGCGAGCTTGGCGGAGCCATCCAAACGGTGGCGAAGGTGAAACGTAAAGTGCAGCTGGCCGCAGGCCTCGATGAGAATAATCGGTTGGATCATGGCGCGATGACGCGCGGCTGGCAATGTCTTAGTTTATTCGCTGAGCAGTTACAAGATATTGCCCCTGAGAACTTAATCATTGTCGCCACAGCAACCTTGCGCCAAGCGGTGAACCGCGATGAGTTTATCAGTAAAGCGGAGCAAATTTTACGCCATCGTATCCGTGTAATTAGCGGTGAAGAAGAAGCCAGTATTATCTATCGTGGCGTCGCGTGTACCAGTAGTGGTCGTGGTCGACGCCTCGTGATCGATATCGGCGGAGCGAGTACCGAACTGGTGATTGGTGAGCAAAATCAAACCTTACTACTCAATAGTCTCACCATGGGCTGCGTCACTTGGTTAAAACGTTTTTTTTCCGGGAATGCGCCGCTAACACAGCGGCAATTTGATCAAGCCACTACAACCGCCAAAACCTTGCTGGCCCCTCATTTGAGTGATTATCGCAGGCTCGGTTGGCAAAGTTGCATTGGCGCATCGGGCACCGTACAGGCCGTTCATGAAATCATGCTTGCCCAGCAAATGGGTGAGCCAATGACATTGAAAAAACTCTATCAACTACGTGATCAAGTGATTGCTTGCGGTCGATTTGAACAGTTGCAATTGGATGGTTTAAGCATTGAACGTCGATCAGTATTTCCAAGTGGCTTGGCGATCTTAATCGCATTATGTGAAACACTTAAGATAGCTGAGATTAATTTGGCTGGGGGAGCACTGCGTGAAGGGCTCGTCTGCGGCTTACTCAGTCAGCAGCCGTCATCTAGCGTGCGCACCAAAACAGCCGAAAGTTTTATTAAACGCCACCATATCGATCCGCTACAAGCCAAACAAGTATGTGATTATGCCTTGGCACTGGCAGCGCAAATTGCCCCGGCGTTTAATCATCATGAAAGGCAGATGCTGCGCTATGCGGCGCTATTTCATGAAGTTGGGCTCAATATTGAATTTAAACGCGCCCCTCAGCATGCCGCTTATATTATTGATCATAGCGATCTCCCCGGTTTTACCCTTGAACAAAAACATTTGGTGTCAGCGATTCTACTTAATCAACGTGGTCCTTGGCAGCTCGAGGCATTGAAGAGCCAGCGCGCGATGTCATTTGAGCGATCGCTCACTCTCACTCGGTTACTACGAATCGCAATTATCTTAAGTATGCGTCGCAATCAAAGTGATCCGTTGCCGATTAGTTTACTGCAAGAGGTCGATGACCCAGAGCACTGGATCCTCAACCTCCCCCCTGGCTGGCAAGATGACTATCCATTGCGTCATACTGAGCTACAAGATGAATGCAACACCCCGCCGACTAGCGACCAAAACCTAAATATTAGCGAATATATTGCTTAATCGCGCGGTGTAAACAGGCGATTAAAAGGCTCACTAAAGCGCAGCGTATCATGAGTAATAGGTAAGGGTTTTGCACGCAGTGGCGCGACCTGTACAACTTGGGCATCCACTGCAAATGGCCATTGCCAACCAAATGGTTCGAGAATACGAAAGCCAAAGCGTGGATAATAATCGGCCAGTCCGATCACGATTGTTGCATCATACTTTCGCTGGCGGAGCTGCTCGAGGGCAACATTAACCATGGCGGAGCCGACCCCGTAACCTTGGCATTTAGGGATCACGGCCATAGGCTCCAAGATCATCAATTTTAAATCAGCATGATTATCTAAATAAACGGGGCTTGCCAACAAATGAGCACTCACTTGTCCATCAATTTCAGCCACTAATGAGAGTCGATCACAGTCCAAGTGGCGAATAGCTTCAACAAATTGCGCTTCTTGAGGACGTTCAAACACTTGGATATAAATTTTCCGAATTGCATCTTCATCGTGAACCCGAGCAATTCGAAAGGTTGGACTTAAGCTACTCATTCGCCTCATACTCCTCATGGCAATAGCTGGGGGAACACATTAACAGACCTATCGGATAAAAACTCCGATCTATCGCACAGCTGACAGCTCAGGCTCGCCGCTGGGAGTCAGGTTAATTATAGACACATTTCACCTCGTCCGTCGTCCATTTTAATGATATTTAAATCAATAATATCTTCAAAAGCATCCCTTTAACTCACTCCCTTATTCATAAAAAACAAGTTGTTATGTTATGCTGCTCAGTTCGTTAGACTGTTGCGACAAGTCCTACTCCAACAAAAGCCCCTATCGCAGCACACCACCTATATAGGAAAAACAGTCCCATGGGATATGAATGGCTCGCACTCATCGCCGCGGCGCTTTGGGCATCAACGAGTTTAATTTCCGTCACACCGGCTCGCCATTTAGGTGCATTTAGTTATAGCCGCTGGCGCATGGCAATCGTGAGCACCATCTTAGCCACCATCAGCCTAATGAGTGGCGGTTGGCATACGCTCAGCGCTGAGGACATAGCCTGGCTTGCGATTTCTGGAGGAATTGGCATCTTTATCGGTGATACCGCTTTGTTTGCCTGTATGAATCGAATGGGACCAAGACGGGCGAATCTGCTATTTACCTGCAACGCACTATTTTCAGTGCTCTTTGGCATCGTGTTTTTTAACGAACAGATCCTCGGTTGGCAACTGCTAGGCGCAGTTTTACTGTTCATTGGCGTAGCGTTAGCCATTCTCTTCGGTCGCCGAGCACGCACACATTTGTGGGAGAGTATTCACGGCTCACTCATGATCGCCATCGGCTTGGGGTTGCTCGCTGCATTATGTCAAAGTTTAGGCGCCGTATTAGCAAAACCCGCCATGCAAGGCAGTGCCGATCCAATTTCAGCCTCATTGGTGCGTATGAGCTGCGCCCTACTCTGCCATCTGCTGCTTTGGTGGCAATATCCGCGCCTGAGCCGCTCGCAGAATCCTATCAATCGAAGAATTTTCAGCTTGGTCTTTGCCAATGGATTTCTAGCGATGGCCGTTGGCATGACATTAATTTTGTATGCCCTGCGCAAAGGTGATGTGGGGATGATTGCACTGTTATCTGCAACAACGCCAATTATGATCTTACCGATGCTGTGGTTTTATACCAAAGAGGCGCCAACGCGCAGCGCTTGGGCTGCTGCGGCGTTGACAGTGATTGGTTCAGGATTACTGCTAGGCTGAGCAAACGGCACATCAACGCAAGCAGTATCGGCTTCTATCAAGTAATAGGCGCTGGATTAAAAACGGATAACTGATTATATAATCCCCATCTTTCTGCCCATGTTTGGTGCCGCCCACTAGCAACTGCGAGAATCATCTCAAATAGCTGTTGACCAATTTGTTCAATACTATTGAGGCCTTCTGCAATCGTCCCAGCATTCATATCAATCAAATCATCCCAGCGATGAGCCAGCGCACTATTGGTCGCCATTTTAATCACGGGAATCGCTTTCAACCCATAGGGCGTACCTCTGCCGGTGGTAAAAACTTGTAATGTAATCCCACTGGCAAGCTGCTGCGTCCCGCAAACAAAATCACTTGCCGGCGTTGCTGCGAAGATCAACCCTTTGCGCTGTGGCCGCTCTCCTGCTGCTATCACTTCCACGATCGCGCTAGTTCCAGATTTAGCGATTGAACCTAATGCTTTTTCGACCACATTGGCCAACCCTCCTTTTTTATTTCCTGGCGAAGGGTTAGCGCTGCGATCAGTTTGTCCTGCGGCTAAGTAATTGTCATACCAGCGCATCTGGGCAATCAGATCGCTAGCAACTTTGGCATTTGCGGCGCGCGGAACTAACAGATGAATGGCATCACGAACCTCAGTCACTTCCGAAAACATCACCGTTGCGCCGCAGCGAACTAACAAATCAGAGGCATACCCTACTGCAGGATTAGCCGTTACCCCAGAGAACGCATCACTGCCCCCGCACTGCATTCCCACAACGAGGTTACTGACAGGACAGCGCTCTCGAGACCGCTGGTTTAATCGCCCAAGCAACACGTTAGCCTGTGTTAGCACTTCATTGACCATCGACTGAAAACCGTGATGTTTTTCATCTTGCAACATAATGATCTGCTGCTTAGGGATCGCGATAGGCTCATGTTCTGCGTTTAACAGCAGCTCGGGTTGCAATTTTTCGCAGCCCAATCCAACAACAAGCACTTCTGAACCAAAATTCGGATTTTTAGCCAGATTGTGCAAGGTTCTGATCGGAACAACCGCGGCAGGGGCATTGATAGCGACACCACAGCCATAAAGATGATTGAGCGCTACCACGCCATCAACATTGGGATAGTGAGGCAATAATTGCTTTTCAATCCGCTCGACAATGTAATCCACAACACCCGCAACACAGTGCACGGTCGTGGTTACTGCAAGCAAATTTTTAGTTCCTACACTGCCATCAGGATTGCGATAGCCATCAAAATAATACCCTTCAAGCGGTGATAATGTTTGGGGCGGATGATCGTCATAGACTAACTCATCTAATTGTGGCGCTTTTGGCAGCTCAACCCGAAACTGATGAACCCAGCTTCCGGCAGGCAGTGCTTCACTGGCATACCCGATGACTTGGTTATAACGCCGGATAGCATCACCTTGAGCTAAGTCGGCTAGCGTCACCTTATGACCCATAGGTATAGTTTCTTGAAGAAAGATCCCATTGCTGAGCATCGTTCCCTGCTCAAGCCCCTCTTCATTAGCAATAATTGCGACATTATCGCATTGATCAACTTGTATCAGAATGGGACGCACAGATTGTGTTTCCATCAAAGCCTCTCTATTTGTTCAATTCACCATCGGACCAACCGTTGCTGGAAGTCAATATGCGCCACGATCCATCTTAGCGACAATCGTTGAACTTCGACTCTTTATCAATTTTGTGATTCTCCTACCACCGAGTTGTGAACTTGACCGATTCTCTAATTAAAAAAGCCCACATCTTTAGTCAACTGCCCAATGCGTCAACTTGGCCGAAATTCATACAATGTTTGTAGCTAATAAAATGCAATTACATCGATAAGTTGCGACAACTATAACTAGATAAAAGGTGAAGGGATTATGGAACAAGTCAAAGAGAGTGCGATTGCACTCACGAAAAAACAGACCCATGCTCGATACTGGATCGTAGCGATGCTATTTATTATTACGTCCGTGAATTATGGAGACCGAGCAACTCTGTCCATTGTTGGCGACTCGATGTCACACGCCTTGGGTATCGATTCAATTGCAATGGGGTTTATCTTTTCTGGCTTCTCATGGGCTTATGTTATTGGTCAAATTCCCGGTGGATTACTGCTTGATAAATTTGGCTCTAAACGGGTCTATCTGATATCGATCATAACGTGGTCAATATTTACTTGTGTACAGGGCTTTATCGATATATTTCCGGGCGCCTCAGTGGTTGCCGTATTATTCCTTTTGCGGTTTTTAGTCGGGATTTGTGAATCACCCGCATTCCCAGGTAATAGTCGCATCGTTGCCGCTTGGTTCCCAGCCAAAGAACGTGGCACAGCTTCGGCCATCTTTAACTCAGCACAATATTTTGCCACCGTTATTTTTGCCCCCATCATGGGCTGGCTAACCCACGCTTTTGGTTGGCACTATGTGTTCTTCTTCATGGGTGGTGTCGGTTTAGTTGCGGCATTTTTTTGGCAGAAAATTATCTATCCTCCCAAACAACACCCTTCGATCAACGCCGCTGAACTGGCGTATATTGAAGCTGGCGGAGCATTAACAAACCTTGACCAGCCCAATGATGACAAGCAAACCCCAGCCCAACAGCTCACTGCACAAGCAAAGCTACCCACCATTTCTAAAAAAGCGGCGATTACCGAGCTTCTCTCATCAAGGATGATGCTAGGAATCTGTCTCGGTCAATATTGCATCAATGCACTCACCTACTTTTTCATTACTTGGTTTCCTGTTTACTTAATACAAGCTCGAGGCATGAGCATTCTCCATGCCGGATTTATTGCGGCGATTCCGGCCATTTGCGGCTTCGTAGGCGGCATTTCTGGTGGCGTGATTTCTGATTATCTATTAACTCGAGGCGTATCACTAACCTGGGCTCGCAAGATCCCTATCATCGCTGGCATGTTGCTCTCTACTTCGATGATCGGCTGTAACTATGTCAATGCAGACTGGTTAGTTGTCGGCTTCATGGCCTTATCCTTTTTCGGCAAAGGCCTTGGCGCACTGGGCTGGGCGGTAATGTCGGATGCAGCACCTCGAGAAGTGGCTGGGTTAAGCGGGGGCATATTCAACATGATCGGCAATATATCGGGCATTGTCACACCCATCGCGATTGGTTACATCATTGCCATCACGGGTTCATTCAATGGCGCCCTACTCTACGTCGGCATACATGCCTTAGTGGCCGTAATAAGTTACGTCATCATCGTCGGCAAAATTGAACGAATTAAATTGTCTTCAACATTCCACGCGTGAGGAAATATTTATCATGACATCTGAATATCCGATTATCCGTTCCGTAGAGGTCATTCCGGTCGCCGGCATCGATAGCATGCTATTAAATATTGGCGGCGCTCATGCACCATATTTTACCCGCAATATTGTCATTATCACTGATAGTTGCGGCCATATAGGTCTGGGTGAAGCACCGGGTGGGGAGGTCATTAAGTCTACACTCGAACAAATCGCATCGAGTCTAGTTGACCAACCTCTCGCTTATCTACACAGGCTGGTTTATCAGGCCAATCATGCCCAGCAGCAAGATGATTACGCCACCTTAGGCCAAGGCGCATGGACTTTTGAGTTACGAATAAATGCTGTAGCAGCCATCGAGGCTGCGTTACTGGATCTGATGGGCCAATTTTTGAATGTTCCTGTCGCTGAACTATTAGGTTCAGGCAAGCAACGTGATGCAGTCACGGTTTTAGGTTATCTGTTCTATGTTGGTGATGCTAAGCAAACAGATCTCCTCTATCAAGCACCACAAGGAGGACATCCTTGGTATCAAATTCGGCGCCAATCGGCTCTGACAAGTGACGCGGTTGTCGCTCAAGCAGAAGCGGCTCAAGACCGATATGGGTTTAAAGACTTCAAACTTAAGGGGGGAGTCTTCAGCGGCGAAAAAGAGATTGAAACTGTCCATCAGTTGGTAAGTCGCTTCCCAGAAGCTCGCATTACCATTGATCCTAATGGCGGGTGGTCACTCAACGAAGCCATTGCGTTATGTACGCCACTGAAAGGTAAATTGGCTTACGTCGAAGATCCATGTGGCGCTGAGCAAGGTTACTCAGGGCGGGAAATTATGGCTGAATTTCGCCGTGCGACGGGCATTCCAGTCGCAACAAACATGATCGCCACTAACTGGCGTGAGCTCCAGAGCACAATAAAGCTAGATGCCATCGATATTCCGCTTGCCGATCCGCATTTTTGGACGCTCAGTGGCGCGGTTCAAGTCGCTCAGTTATGCCATGAATGGGGGTTAACTTGGGGATGCCACTCAAACAATCATTTTGATATTTCAATGGCTATGTTTACCCACGTTGGTGCCAGTGCTCCTGGGAACCCAACCGCTATTGATACGCATTGGATTTGGCAGGAAGGTCAGCACCTAACTCGTCAACCACTGACCATTGAGCAGGGGCAGATCAGACTGTCAGACCAACCAGGTTTGGGAATTGAACTGGACAGAGAGCAACTAGAGCGGGCCCATCAGCTCTATGCCCAGTTAGCCAATGGAAATAGAAATGACGCAGCTGCGATGCAATACCTGATTCCCGGTTGGCAATTTGATCGCAAACGGCCTTGTCTCGTTCGAAACTAATAATTAAAAAAGGAAATAATCATGACCTTTTCAACTGCACCTAAAATCACGCACATGCAGGTCATCCCTGTTGCTGGGCACGATAGTATGTTGATGAACCTAAGTGGTGCCCACGCACCTTTTTTTACGCGCAATATCGTAATTCTCACCGATAGTCAGAACAATCAGGGCGTTAGCGAAGTCCCGGGCGGGGAAAAAATTCGAGCCACGCTCGAAGATGCCAAGCAATTGGTCATTGGTAAAACACTCGGCGAATATAAAAATGTCATGTCCCAAGTACAACAGACCTTTGCCCAACGAGATAAGTCCGGCCGAGGCATGCAAACGTTTGATCTTCGTACCACGATCCATGCCGTAACCGCTATTGAAACTGCGATGCTGGATCTACTCGGTCAATCACTCGGGGTACCCATTGCCGCATTACTGGGGGAAGGGCAACAACGTGATGCAGTCAAAATGCTCGGTTATTTATTTTATGTCGGCGACAGCCAAAGAACAGATTGCCCCTACCTAACCGCCGACGACCAAATCGATGCTTGGTATCGTCTGCGTCGTAGACCCACCATGGATGCCCCAGCTATTGTAGCGCTAGCCGAAGCGGCCTTTGAAAAATATGGCTTTGCCGATTTCAAATTAAAAGGAGGCGTTCTCAACGCAGAGGACGAAGCGCAAGCTGTCACAGAGCTAAGCCAGCGCTTTCCCGAAGCACGGATTACCCTCGATCCAAACGGTTCGTGGAGTCTTCAACAAGCCATCAGCATAGGCCATCAGCTTAAGGATATACTCACTTATGCCGAAGACCCATGTGGCGCCGAACAAGGCTATTCGGGCCGTGAAATTATGGCTGAATTTCGTCGTGCAACGGGCATTCCGACCGCAACTAATATGATCGCAACCGATTGGCGACAGATGCAACATAGCATCCAACTTCATAGCGTTGATATCCCCCTAGCTGATCCGCATTTTTGGACCATGCAAGGCTCCATTCGGGTTGCGCAGATGTGTCACGAATGGGGGCTCACTTGGGGGTCTCACTCCAATAATCACTTCGATATCTCATTGGCGATGTTGACACAAGTAGCCGCCGCCGCGCCAGGAGAGATCACCGCCATCGATACCCACTGGATTTGGCAAGAAGGTGATGAACGATTGACTCGCGCACCACTTACCATCAACAATGGGATGATACAGCTTCCACAGCGCCCGGGACTGGGTGTCGAGATTGATATGGCTCAGATTGAGGCGGCGCATCGGCTATATGTAGACCAACATCTAGGTGCGCGGAATGATGCGCAAGGGATGCAATTTCTCATTCCTGATTGGCAATTTGATCCCAAACGCGCGGCCATGCTGCGCTAGCTCTTGTCATGGGTTCAAATCCATCAATTCGTTGCTCAACATTGAGCAGCGAGTTGGATTTATCAATTGATCCTCACGATTTCCATCAGCTTGATTCGCGCGAACTAAGTATCACACTCACATGACACAACATACTCAAACAAGTTTGAAATGATAGCCCAGCGACGATAAAAACCAGTTATCGCTTACCGAGGTATTTCAAAGGAAGGCACCCTCGAAATAGCTGTAAAATAAATAGAATAGTGATCAACCGATAAAACATGACTTGCCAATGCCACCAATGATTAATCATTTAGCACAGGGCTGTATGCAGCTCATCGATACATTAATTATCTATTACACATTATCCATAACACGATTCACGCAGATGCTTTTATAACGAATGAAGACAAAAGTTCAACTGAGTACCGGATCAAAATACTATTTTTAGCTTTTATTTGACGCCTATTTAATTATGAATGCAGTTCAAAGACACTATAACTGATTCATTTAAATATATTTTTAAGAAATGAATTCCCTCGCCTATTTCTAGAGAAATGAGATACGCTGCGACTGCGATCCTAAATAACTGTTCCTAATAGTGCTACATCTTGCTAGGGGCATTGTGCGACAAAATTTTCCCGTCATCAGTAGCAAGGTAACACAACAAGGATAGGCCACATTATGTGCTCAATATCTCTTAAAGTGATTGCATCAGTGCAGCGATCTACATTTAGGAGCCATTATTTAGAGACCACTTTATTTAACGTAATGTGGTCGAGTACTCTGTCACTCATAGTTTATTTCTAAATAAAACGTTTCACCAAAATGATTAAGAGTTCTGAGCAAGTCTTTCTTATTTTGATGATTTAGAAAATGAATAAATGGGGATTGAGACAGCACGTAACTCATTGATTTTTATAATTTGTGAAGGCAATACCGATCACTTGTTAAGTCGAACAAAAAAAATCTTAATATGTATCGTTGATTTGGGCAGTTGCCCAATGTCCTCATTCGATAGAACTCCTATGATGGTTATCACATTAACAAAGCCATCAAAGTCGACTCATCTATCTGAATTTTATGCAAGGACATCGATATGACAAACACAATAATACCCAATCGGCTGCGTGATAAACTCAAAGCCAGAGAACGCCTTATCGGGTGTTGGTCGGCACTCGCCAATCCTATCTCAACTGAGATATTGGGAATGGCAGGATTTGATTGGCTCCTGTTAGATTTAGAACACTCCACCAATGAATATAGTGATTTAATCCCCCAACTGATGGCGTTAAAAACCAGTACCAGCGCACCAATTGTTCGCCCTCAAGTCAATCGTCCGGAAGTGATTAAAAAACTGCTCGATATCGGTTTTTACAACTTTCTGATCCCTTATGTTGAAAATGCAGAGCAAGCTCAATTGGCCGTGAGTGCCACTCGCTATCCACCGGTTGGGATCCGCGGTGTCTCGGTAGCCCACCGCAGTAACTTGTTTGGCACACTGGCTAACTATTTCGCTGATATCAATGACTCGATCAGTGTCATTGTACAAATTGAATCTCAGCAAGGCGTCGACCATATCCAAGAGATCGCTGCCGTTAATGGCGTTGATGGAATTTTCATTGGACCAGCCGATCTATCGGCTTCTCTCGGTCATCTGGGTAATCCATCTCATCCCGACGTGCAAAAAGTAATTCGTTATGTTTTCAAGCAAGCAAGCAGCGCTAATAAAAGCATCGGTATTTTGGCGCCGAATCCGGATGATGCGCAGCGCTATCTCAGTTGGGGCGCCAATTTCGTTGGCGTGGGATCCGATCTAGGTCTGTTTAAATCAGCTTGTTTTAACTTAGCTCAAAGCTACAAGTAAACACTCACTTACAATTTAACAATATAAAGGGGATTCATCTATGGGTATTAAAATTGGCTTTATCGGCTTAGGCATTATGGGCAATCCGATGAGTAAAAACTTGTTGAAAGCAGGTTATGAAGTGATTGTTTATGACCATAACCCCGACAACATCGCAGAACTAAAAAAAGCTGGAGCCATAGTGGCCAGCTCTTCCAAAACGCTTGCTGAGCAGGTCAATGTGGTGATCACCATGTTGCCCAACTCACCACATGTGAGAGAAGCGGTATTCGGTCACGATGGTATTGCTGAAGGCTTTGCCGCCGGTGGCACTCTCATTGATATGAGCTCCATTGCACCATTGGCAAGCCGTGAAATAGCCACGCAATTGGCTAAGCAAGGTGTCGAAATGCTCGACGCTCCCGTAAGTGGCGGTGAGCCAAAAGCGATTGATGCCACGCTATCGGTGATGGTCGGCGGCAAACAGGAAGTATTCGATCGCTATCATGAATTACTCTCTTGTATGGCAAGCTCTGTCATTCGCACTGGCGAAGTGGGTGCTGGGAATGTGACAAAACTGGCCAATCAGGTGATTGTTGCCGTCAATATTGCGGCCATGTCCGAAGCTCTGACATTAGCGACCAAAGCAGGCGTTGAGCCAGAACTTGTCTATCAAGCCATTCGCGGCGGATTGGCAGGGAGTACCGTGCTGGATGCAAAAGCACCAATGGTATTAGACGGTAATTTCCAGCCCGGATTTCGCATCGATCTGCATATCAAAGATCTGACCAATGCACTTGAAACAGGGCACGGCATTCATAGCGCTTTGCCGCTAACCGCTTCTGTCATGGAAATGATGCAAGTTGTTAAAAATGACGGAGATGGGGAGTGTGACCACAGTGCCCTAGCTAAATATTATGAAAAATTAGCCAACATTGAAGTTCGAAAATAGAAATTTAGGCCAGCGTTTAAGGCTGGCATTTTCTTCGAATAGAGCCAGGAAGCATATCGATTATGAAGATTATCATCGCCCCCGATTCATTTAAAGAAAGTATGAGTGCACTCGATGTTGCCCAGCATATTGCTCACGGATTTCAAGAAGTCTACCCCAATGCTCGCTACACCTTAGTTCCCATTGCCGATGGTGGTGAAGGTACGGTTCAAGCCCTAATTACCTCGACTCATGGGCAATTTATACAAACACAAGTGACAGGACCTTTAGGCGAACCAGTCGTGGCTGAATTTGGGGTAACTGGAGATGGGCAAACAGCCGTGGTCGAAATGGCTTCAGCCAGTGGTTTGGCACTGCTCACTCCAGAGCAGCGACACCCTCTAGAAACAACCAGTTATGGCACCGGCCAACTGCTATTAGCAGCCGCCAAACAAGGGGTAAAACATATTATTCTTGGCGTAGGTGGGAGTGCCACCAATGATGGCGGCGCTGGCTTGTTGCAAGCGATTGGCGTTCATCTTCTCGATGCCATGGGTCAAGAGCTAAAACCTGGCGGCGGCGCACTCAATCAGTTGGTTAAGATTGACGCCTCTGGGCGAGATCCTATTTTTGACCAATGTCAGATTACCATTGCTTGTGATGTCACCAATCCATTACTCGGTCCACAAGGCGCCTCACACATATTTGGTCCACAAAAAGGGGCCGATCCAGAGACGGTTAGCCAGTTAGAAGCCAACTTGACACATTTTGCGAAAGTTCTTGAACAACAAACTGGGCGGATGATCGCCCACTATCCGGGGACCGGAGCCGGAGGCGGGATCAATGCCGCACTCTTGTGTTATCTCAATGCCGAGCTTCATTCAGGGGTCGAGCTAATCATGAGCGTTTTAAACTTAGAAGAGCAATTAAAAGATGCTGACCTTGTCATTACCGGCGAAGGGCGAATTGATAGCCAAAGTATCCATGGAAAAGTCCCCATCGGCGTGGCAAGACTTGCTAAAAAATATCACAAACCAGTGATCGGTATAGCCGGTAGCCTTAGCCAAGATGTAAAAGTCGTCTACAGTCACGGTTTGGACTGTGTTTTCAGTGTCATACTAAGTCCTTGTTCATTAGAAACAGCGTTTGCACAAACCGAGGCAAATATTCGTTTGACTGCCAGAAATATTGCCAAATCATTTCAGCTAGGTTGTCTGTCCGTCAATCGCGATGCCGTTATCCCGCAACATTCCATTTCAGTAGACCGCTAATGCGGCTTTATCTTGGAGCAGCAGTATGGATTCCCAGTTACAAGTGGCCGAATCTGCACCCAAATCTGTGCGAGAACATTATCAATATTATGACTTTTTAGATCAGCGACTCGCTCAAGCCATCGTCTCACGGACGATGGAAATTATCGGCTGTAATGTCAATATTATGGATGATCGCGGCGTCATCATCGGTAGTGGCGATCTAGAGCGAATTGGGCAGCTGCATGAAGGGGCATTATTGGCGCTCGCAAATGGCAAGATGTTCGCAGTCAATGACAGCTTAATGCCCCACCTGCAGGGCGTGCAGCCAGGCATCAATATGCCAATGCGCAAAGACAATAAAATTGTAGGGGTCATCGGTCTGACCGGTAATCCAGATAATCTTCAGCAGTATGCAAAACTAGTCACCATGACGGCAGAGATGATGCTAGAGCAATCACGGCTATTATCGATGCTAGCCCAAGACCAACGTCTGCGCGAAGAACTGGTACTTAACCTTATTCGCTGCGAAGTACTCTCTGATGAGCAGATGGAATGGGCGCAGCGTCTTAGCGTCGACCTATCTATTCCCCGAATCGCCGTCGTTATCGAGATCGACAGCGGCAAGCTACCCGTCGGTGATGCGATCTATGAATTTCAGCATCTACTTAATCGCCTCAGCCAACCCGATCACCATAATCTAGTAGCGCAGGTCTCTCTTAATCAAATTGTGGTGTTAAAGCCTGCACTGAATCGCTCGGGGGAATTTTGTCGCGATTGGATCCATCAACGGATTCAAAAATTGCTCTATGAGGTAAGCCAAACCAAAGGGCTCAAGCTCGTCATTGCAATGGGCCACTATTTTCAAGGACAAGGCAGTATTTGTCGCTCTTACAACACTGCAGATACCACCCTCAAAATCGGCAAAATTTACAATCCTAGTCAGCAAATTTATGACTATGCGGATCTACAACTGCCTGTGTTACTCGATTATCTGCATAATGGATGGCAGACGGCTGAATTTATGCGCCCGCTAAAGCGCTTAAAGAGTATGGACACAAGCGGATTATTACGTAAGACACTGCTGACATGGTTTCATCACAATACCCAACTTTCCAGTACGGCTAAAGCTCTTTTTATCCATCGCAATACCCTCGAGTATCGACTCAATAAGGTCTGTGAATTGACCAGCCTCAATATACGAGGTAATTTCTTTGACCGAATGCTTCTTTATATTGGTCTGCAACTCGATGGAGTGACTCATTAACCTAATAGCGGTTCGCCAAGTCAGCTTAATCTCTTTGGACAACTGCATTACACTGCAATAAAGAGGATGATTAACTTAGGTAACTAACCCCGTGACACAATCACCACTGAGCTCCCCCGAAGCATATGATGATCCCAGTCGCACTCAGAAGCGACTGTCTACTCTTGAAAAAGATAAAATGCGGCTGTGGAAAATGCAAAATGATCAGCATGTAACGATTGAAATGCTAACCCAGCAGCTGAGCGAGCAGGCGCAAAAGCTATCTAAACAGAGTACTTTTCAAGAACAACGACAGCAGCAACTGAGCAGTGCTAATGCCCAGCTTCAATTTAAACTAAAACGCACTCAACGCTTGCTCAACCTCAGCGTCATACTCATCGTGCTACTTGCGGTCACTCAAGTTAATTGGCTGCCGCTGTGGCATGCTAGCCAACATATTTGGCTATTAATCCAAGCTCGAATGACCGGCCAGTGAGTCAAGGATCGGGCAATTGGGTAGTTCATTGCCCGCGCAGCATCCGACCAATTGATGCAGACTCTCACGCAATTGGTTAAGCTGATTAAGGCGTGCTTCAATCTCATGTAAATGGGTATTGGCGATGCGCTGCACATCACTAGAGGCGCGATGTTTATCAACATACAGTGAAAGTAATTGCTCACATTGGCTAAGACTAAAGCCGATTTTTCGACAATTACCTAAAAACTGTAATTGATCCAATTGCGCCTGTGAATAGCTGCGATACCCATTATCTGCACGGCTTGCTTTAACAAGACCAATGTCATGATAATAGCGCACAGTTTTGACCGATAAACCACAGCGTTTGGCCACTTCGCCAATCTTCATCCAACCTCTCCTCGTGCTGTTATCGACTCCCCCAGCAACCCCTTATGACTAAGAGCATGGATATCATGATGCCTTTTCGGGCGTCCAGCGAGTTAATCGCACCGAGTTACTCACCACTGACAAGGAACTGATGGCCATCAAAGCCCCAGCAACCGCAGGATTCAGGACCCCAAATGCAGCCAAGGGAATACCAATCACATTGTAACCAAATGCCCAAAATAGATTCTGCTGAATCACCCGCCAGGTCTTACGCGCCAATTGCACTGCACTGACAATCAGCATTGGATCGTCACGCATCAATGCCACATCAGCGCTTTCAATGGCTAAGTCACTGCCGCCGCCCATGGCGATCCCCACATTAGCTTGCGCTAGAGCAGGCGCATCATTGACGCCATCACCGACCATTAATACGCGGTGCCCTTGCTGCTGACGCGTTTTTATCTGTTCGAGTTTGTCTTGGGGTTGTAGTTCACCCGCCCATTCGTCTAAATCAAGCTGGCGCGCCAGTTGCTCAGCAACACGTTGTTGGTCACCACTTAGCATGACGCAGCGTATGTTGAGCGCTTTGAGTTTATCGAGCGCTTTTTTTGCCGACTCACGCAGTGGATCGGCTGTTGCAATCACAGCACTCACTTGAGCATTTACCGCAACCCAGACACATGAGCCTTGATCGGCCATAGCATCAAGTCGGCGCTGCCATACAGGCGAAATTGCAACCGCGAAATGTTCCAACAATTTCTGATTTCCAATCAACAGCTGCGTGGTATCAGCACCGCCAAGCACAGCGCAAATGCCCATCCCCGGATAACTATCAAAGCGTTCAAGGGCAAGTAGTGGCTGCTCATTTGCCGCCAACATCGCTTTCGCAAGAGGATGTTGACTGCTTTGCTGAGCACTAGCCACCATTTGCAATAGCACCGTTTTATCATCATCACAGTCTATGACCGTGACTCGCGGTTCACCGATCGTTAATGTCCCTGTTTTATCAAAGATCACTTGGTCAACATTACGGGTACGTTCTAGCGCATCGATATTGCGATATAAAATGCCATAACGCGCTCCGCTTCCTGTTCCAGCCACCAACGCGGTCGGTATAGCTAACCCGAGTGAACAAGGACAAGCAATCACCAGCACTGAAATCGCGGCGGTAACCCCATTAGCCCATTGGCCTGTCAGCAGCCCCCAGCCGAGCAATGTTAGCAATGCAACACAGAGTACAATTGGCACAAAATAGAAACTTATTTTGTCAGCAAGCTTTTGGACTGGTGCCTTGCCAGCTTGAGCCTCGCTTACCATTTGGATCATTCGTCCTAGCGTGCTATCGGCATTGGCGCGAGTTACCTCTATTTTGACCGCCCCTTCACCATTTAGACTTCCCGCTAATACCGAATCATCAATCTGATGGGCGATCGGCTCACTTTCACCAGTAATGAGGGATTCATTAAATTCAGAGCCGCCCCAACGAATTACCCCATCAGCTGGCACTTTTTCCCCAGGTCTGACAAGCAACCAATCACCGACATGCAGGCTATCCACAGCCACTGACTCGACGTCATCACCACTCAATCGATGAGCTTGTATAGGCGCTTCACTAATCAACCCAGAAATCGCTTTAACCGCGCGCGCTTTGGCGCGATCTTCTAAGTGTCGCCCAAGCAAAATCAAGGTAATAATGACCGCTGCTCCATCAAAATACAGATGCGCAGATGTTCCTGATAAATATAGCCACACACTATAGCCATATGCAGCTGACGTCCCCAGAGTCACCAGTGTATCCATACTGCTGGAGCGGTTACGCAATGAATGCCAAGCACCTTTGTAGAAAGGCCAGCCGAGAATAAACTGGACAGGGGTGGCTAAAAGCCACTGCCAAGCCCCTGAAAGTTCAGCGATTGAAAATAACATAGGCACCAAGAGTGGGATGGTCAGTACTACACTGATAACCAATCGCCAAGGAAAATCCGCACTCGTTTTCGGTGCCTCAAGCTTTACCGATTGAGAGCCCTCAGCGTCGACAACTTGATACCCTGCATCACTGATAGCTTGTTTAATCGCAGCATCCATCGGGGCCCCAGTGATCGTGGTGACATCGGCCTGCCCTAAAGCATAATTGACCTCAGCATGAATAACCCCATCAAGATGACCTAACGCGCGCTCAACGGCCGCCGAACAGCCAGCACAGCGCATCCCGCTAATTTGCCACTGCTGGCGAGTGAGCGGCACTGGATAACCGGCTTTATCCAGAGCGTCTACTACATCAGGCAACGCCTTCGCATCATTGAGTTCAAAATGGGCTTGATTCAGCGCTAAATTCACTGAAGCGTGGCTGACAGCAGCCAGTTCATCAAGCGTTTTTTCCACGCGACTCACACACCCCGCGCAGCGCATCCCATCAACTGGGACCGTATATGATTGCGCCATTATAACCTCCTTTTAGGTTATTGTTTGACAGACCACATTACTATAAACCTTCCCATAGCAGTAAGGTCAAGTATTGCCTGTCATGCAGATCCAGTACATCTCATTATTTTAGGACTTTTTTTAGACTTTTATCAATGTGACGAAATTAATTGCATGAACACCTTTTCTGAGCGTTATAAGGAGCTTTATCGGCGCGAATACACGGAGTAATAATGACCAAACGGTACAAAATCAAAGGACAATGACGGGTTTTAAAACTATCTGAATATCACTTTTATACTCTAATGCTTTATTTTTATAATTTAGTGTCAAAAGAGTGCCTTATTCTGCCTCTTTAAGACGCTGTTTGTGGGTATCTACATCATAATGGCTACATAAACTTGATGAGATTCAATCTGCCAGCGCGGATACTTCATATCCGCATTTCTACACTTCAAGCTGCTTCTTTGAAAAACCACTCATATTTACATGAAATTTAATGGCTAATTCCCAACGAACCCTAGTGTTTATCTGCCTTCCGGTATAAAATGGTTGGTCATTTCGAGAGCTATTGGAGTTGCGTGTGAGTGTGTCGTTATGGCAGCAGATTGTCAGTCGATTGCAGGATGAGTTACCCGCTACAGAATTCAGTATGTGGATCCGCCCTCTGCAAGTTGAACAGGAAGATGAACTGCTGACGCTGTACGCGCCGAACCGATTTGTCCTTGATTGGGTCAAGGATAAATATTTGATCCAAATGAATGCTCTATTGGATGAATTTTGTGGACAACATAAGCCGAAGCTTCGCTTTGAGGTGGGTAGTCGTCCGAATCGTCCAGTCCCTAAAGCAGTAGTGCAACAAGCCCCACAGGTCATCGCCCAAGAACCGGTGCAACAGCGCCCGATGATGCAAGAGCGAAGCTGGGATCGAGATACTGGAGCAACCAGTGCCCATGCGATCCATCATCGTAATAACATTAACCCTAAACATAAATTTGATAACTTTGTCGAAGGTAAATCGAACCAACTGGCTCGCGCGGCAGCTTCTCAGGTTGCAAGTAACCCTGGCGGAGCTTATAACCCGTTGTTTTTATACGGCGGAACAGGGTTAGGTAAAACCCATCTGCTGCATGCTGTCGGCAATGGCATTTTGGAACGAAAAACCAATTCGCGCGTGGTCTACATGCACTCAGAGCGATTCGTCCAAGACATGGTCAAGGCACTGCAAAATAACGCCATTGAAGATTTTAAGCGTTACTACCGCAGTGTCGATGCGTTATTAATTGATGATATTCAATTTTTTGCCAACAAAGAACGCTCGCAAGAAGAATTTTTTCACACCTTTAATGCGCTTTTAGAAGGGAATCAACAGATTATTTTAACCAGTGATCGCTATCCAAAGGAGATCGATGGCGTAGAAGATCGCCTAAAAAGTCGCTTTGGATGGGGATTAACGGTTGCCATTGAGCCCCCAGAGTTAGAGACTCGGGTTGCGATTTTGATGACCAAGGCACAGGAAAACAAAATTAGCTTGCCAGACGAAGTCGCCTTTTTTATTGCGAAACGGCTGCGCTCGAATGTCCGTGAATTGGAAGGGGCACTTAACCGCGTCATCGCCAATGCCAACTTCACTGGCCGCGCGATCACCATTGATTTTGTCCGTGAAGCCCTGCGGGATTTATTAGCGCTGCAAGAAAAATTGGTCACCATCGATAATATTCAAAAGACCGTTGCAGAATATTACAAAATCAAAGTGGCAGACCTTTTGTCAAAACGGCGTTCACGCTCAGTGGCAAGACCACGACAGTTAGCCATGGCACTCGCTAAAGAGCTGACCAATCACAGTTTACCTGAAATTGGTGATGCGTTTGGCGGCCGCGACCATACCACGGTATTACATGCCTGTCGTAAAATCAATCAGCTCCGTGAAGAGAGCCATGATATTAAAGAAGATTATCAGAACTTGATTCGAACATTGTCATCGTAGGTAACCTATCATGCATTTTCAAATTAGTCGGGAAGCGCTTATCAAGCCATTGCAACTAGTCAGTAGTGCAATTGGCGGCCGACCCACTGTGCCTATTTTAGGCAACATTTTATTGGTCGTCAGCGAACACAGCTTATCCATGACGGGCACAGATATGGAAGTTGAGTTAGTTGCTCATCTGGCTATCGATGCGGCCTCACAAACAGGTTCAGTCACGGTCCCAGCGAAAAAATTTGTCGATATCTGTAAAGGCCTCCCCGATGGTTGCATCATTGAATGCAAAGCCCAAGGGGACCGTTTACAAGTTCGTTCTGGACGAAGCCGCTTCTCTTTAGCCACCCTACCCGCATCAGATTATCCAAATGTGGACAGTTGGCAACCCCAGCTGGACTTGGTCATCAAACAGGGGCAACTGAAGCAGCTTATCGATAAAACCCAGTTTTCGATGGCCAGCCAAGATGTTCGTTATTATTTAAATGGGATGCTCTTTGAGACTGAGGGACAAAAGCTGCGCACCGTAGCCTGTGATGGGCATCGAATTGCGTTGGCAGCAACCGATTTAGGCTGTGAGTTAGGGGCAATCCAAGTCATTGTGCCCCGTAAAGGCGTGCTTGAATTGATACGCCTGCTCGAACAAGATGATGCGGATATCCAGCTACAAATTGGAACCAATAATCTCAAAGCTATCGTACAAGGATTTACCTTTACCTGTAAATTGGTCGATGGACGCTTCCCAGACCTTCGCCGCGTCATTCCGAATGGCGGTGATAAGGTGTTGATCTCCGGTCGAGAAGAGCTTCGCCAAGCTTTTTCTCGCGCTGCCATTTTATCAAATGAAAAATTCCGCGGCGTACGCCTGCAATTGTCAGGGCAAACCCTCACCATTACAGCGAATAATCCAGAGCAGGAAGAGTCAGAGGAGATCTTAGATGTTGCTTATCAAGGCGATGATCTCGAGATCGGTTTTAATGTCTCTTATATTCTGGATGTGCTCAATGCGCTTAAATCCGATCAGGTACGATTGACGATGTCTGACAGCAGTACCGGCTCACTCATCGAAGATAGCGAACAAACAGGTCAAGCGCTGTATGTCATCATGCCAATGCGTTTGTAGGCAAGTAGTATACTGATGGCAATCAGCACATTGCAGGTAACGCAGTTCCGCAATATCGCGCAATCCCGAATGCAGTTTAGCTCGGGATTGAATGCGATCGTTGGCGACAATGGTAGCGGTAAAACTAGCGTGTTGGAGGCGATTTATCTTTTGGGATTCGGTCGCTCGTTTCGTAGTCCGCGGATCCGTCGCGTTATCCAGCATGAACAATCAGAGCTGGTGTTGTTTGCTCAGATTAATCACGATCGGATTGGTCTGAGCAAACAATTAACAGGGGAAACACAGCTACGTATCAATGGCGAAACCGTCAAAACGCAAGCTGCGCTATCGAAATTATTACCGGTACAGCTGATTCACCCAGAAGGATATGGCATCGTTAACGGTAGTCCTCGTTATCGTCGTGCCTTTTTAGATTGGGGTGTGTTTCACCAGGAGCAGAGCTTCCAAGAGGTGACGCACCGATATAAGCGGCTGCTTAAGCAGCGAAATGCACTACTGAAACGGCGCGCTAAATTTCGCGAGCTACAGATTTGGGATCGAGAATTAGTGATTCAAGCCGAACAAATCCGCGCTATGCGCCAGGATTATTTTGCCGAGCTTGTACCAGAAATTTTGGCTATCACGCATGACTTCTTACCTGAATATCAGTTTCAGTTTGAATTGTATGATGGATGGAATAGTGAAAATAAGCTTGCTGATATTCTAGAGGAAAACTATCCCCGAGAATGTCAGATGGGATTTACCTTAGCAGGCCCCCACAAAGCTGACATCCGAATCAAGACCGATCAGGGAAATGCCGCTGAGTGCATTTCCCGCGGTCAACTTAAGTTGTTGGTCTGTGCGCTGTTATTGGCACAAGGACAGTACGCATATCGCGTATTGAGTAAACCAACTATCTATTTAATTGATGACTTCGCCGCAGAACTCGATCCCAATAAACGCGCGTTATTAGCCGGATATCTCCAGCGTAATAATGCACAGGTTTTTATTACCGCGATTGAGCAAAAGATGCTTGAAGGTTTCAATTTAACTGATTGTCACCTGTTTCACGTGAAACAAGGTGATATCACTCAACAGTAAACGAGAGCGAAACATGGCTGAAAATAATTATGGTTCGTCAAGTATTAAGGTTTTAAAAGGCCTTGATGCAGTGAGAAAGCGTCCAGGGATGTATATTGGGGATACCGATGATGGTACCGGCCTACATCACATGGTCTTTGAAGTTGTCGATAACTCCATTGATGAAACATTAGCAGGCTACTGTAAAGATATTGTCGTCACAATCCACAGCGATGGTTCCGTTTCTGTCACTGATGATGGTCGTGGCATCCCGGTCGACTTACACGAAGAGGAAGGCGTTTCTGCAGCGCAAGTGATCATGACGGTCCTGCATGCTGGCGGCAAATTTGACGATAACTCTTATAAAGTATCAGGCGGCCTACATGGCGTAGGGATTTCGGTGGTCAACGCGCTATCGAGTAAACTTAAACTGGTTGTTCGTCGTCAAGGCCATGTCTATGAGCAGTATTACCGCCTTGGTGAGCCTGTTGAACCATTAAAGCAGATTGGTGAAACAGCCCAAACAGGGACCGCCATTCGTTTTTGGCCTAGTTCAGAAGTCTTTGCTGATGTCTTATTCCATTACGAAATCTTGGCGAAGCGCCTGCGTGAGCTGTCATTTTTGAACTCAGGGGTCTCTATTATACTGCGTGATGAACGCGATAATCGTGAAGATCATTTCATGTATGAAGGCGGGATCCGAGCCTTTGTTGAGTTTTTAAATCACAATAAAACACTGATCCATGATAAGCCATTCTACTTTAGCTGTGACAGAGAAGACGATGGTATTACCGTGGAAATTGCCATGCAGTGGAATGATAGCTATCAAGAGAATATCTATTGCTTCACTAACAATATTCCGCAACGTGATGGAGGCGCTCATTTAGCTGGTTTTCGTGCAGCCCTTACCCGCACTTTAAACAGCTACATGGATAAAGAGGCAGGTAACAACAAGAAGAATAAGACCAGTGCCGCCGGCGAAGATGCCCGTGAAGGACTCACTGCGGTCATTTCCGTGAAAGTACCAGATCCTAAATTTTCAAGCCAAACCAAAGATAAACTGGTTTCTTCCGAGGTTAAAACAGCCGTCGAACAGAGCATGGGAGAAAAATTTAGCGAATTTTTACTCGAACAGCCAAATGACGCAAAATGTATCACACAAAAAATTGTCGATGCAGCTCGCGCCCGTGAAGCCGCTCGTAAAGCCCGTGAAATGACCCGCCGCAAAGGTGCTCTTGATTTAGCAGGTCTACCCGGTAAATTGGCCGATTGTCAGGAAAAAAACCCTGGTCTATCTGAACTATACCTTGTGGAAGGGGACTCTGCCGGTGGCAGTGCAAAACAGGCGCGTAACCGCAAAAACCAAGCCGTTCTCCCCCTCAAAGGTAAAATTCTAAACGTTGAGAAGGCTCGCTTTGACAAAATGCTTTCGTCACAAGAAGTGGCAACACTAATTACGGCACTAGGCTGTGGTATTGGCCGTGATGAGTATAATCCAGATAAAACTCGCTATCACTACATCATTATTATGACCGATGCCGATGTTGATGGTTCACATATTCGGACCCTGCTGCTCACCTTCTTTTATCGGCAAATGCCAGAGATTATCGAACGTGGTTATGTCTACATTGCCCAGCCCCCTCTATATAAAATGAAAAAGGGCAAGCAAGAAACGTATATTAAAGATGATGTTGCGTTAATTGAATACTTCACATCGCTTGCTTTGGATGATTCAAGTTTGCATGTCAGCGAGCATGCCCCCGCAATTAGTGGGGAAACATTAGAAAGCATGGTTCGCCAATACAGAACTGTGCAAAAAATGATTGATCGTCTCGCAAGACGTTATCCGAAACAATTGCTCGACCAGATGATCTATCATCGAACCCTGCAGCCTGAAATGTTAAAAGACGAAGCGGCGACTCGCCAATGGATGGATGAACTCATTGCACCGATCAATGCCCGGCTACCTAGCGGCAATTATTATGAAACAATTATCGAAAAACACCCAGAACTACCCGTGTATCAACCCAAAGTCTCTCATCGGATGCATGGCGTTGACACACAATATCAGTTCGAACATGAGTTTTTCGAAAGCCATGAATATGGCAAGATTGTTGAACTCGGCCAAGTGATTGGTAATTTGCTTGAAGAAGGTGCCTATGTGGAGCGCGGGAATAAAAAATACCCCGTACAAACCTTTGAAGATGCGCTTAGTTGGTTGATGAATGATTCGAAAAAGGGTATTTCAGTACAGCGCTACAAAGGGCTAGGTGAGATGAACCCCGATCAGCTGTGGGAAACAACGATGGATCCGGACTCGCGTCGGATGCTTCAAGTGACCATTGAAGATGCCGTTGCCTGCGATCGATTATTCACCACACTCATGGGAGACCAAGTTGAGCCACGTCGTGAATTTATCGAAATGAATGCATTGAATGTAGCGAACCTAGATATCTAGCGTAACCTCACATCTTAGTAAGATATTAACAGTTCATTCAAAGCCAGGGTCTCCTGGCTTTTTTATTTCCTTTTTTCACTGTCACAAAAAAACTAAAAAATTCAATCAGTTATAAATAAATTTAAAAAGACAGTCTCATTTTTATAAAAAATTTAGTTGTATAACCCTTGAAAAATTTAACCGTGCACCCATCTTTATTATTGTGGAGCCAATGAGGACCACACAATACGTTTAAACTCGTAATGATTTGGATGATTTCATCGAATCATTGCATTAATTGCTCAATTAAGAGGATTATACAATGCGTAGTCAATTTGATTTTACCCCACTTTATCGTAGTGCTATCGGTTTTGATCGCTTAGCCAATCTTGTCGAAGCAGCAGCAAGCGCTTCAGCACAAAACGGTAATGGTTATCCCCCATATAATATAGAGTTGGTCGGGGACAATCACTATCGAATTACTCTTGCAGTTGCAGGTTTTAGTGAAGCCGAGTTAGATATTACTAGCCATGAAAACACACTAGTCGTTACAGGTAAAAAAGCAAACGATGAGGATGTCGCCACTCAAGAGCGAAAATTCCTTTATCAAGGAATTGCTGAACGTGGCTTTGAACGGCGCTATCAGTTGGCCGATCATGTCAAAGTCCATGCAGCCAATATCGAAAATGGCTTATTGAATATCGACTTGATTCGTGAGATACCTGAAGAATTGAAACCTAAAAAAATTGAGATTCGAGCCGGGAGAACACCTGATCTCATTGAAAATGCTTAAAATGATTTGTAATTAGGTGCACATATTTCGTAGCAAAGAAATATACCGATATAATTCGATAAATTTGGGCCCAGTGAATACTGGGCCTTTTTAATGAGAACTAACTTTAACCCTTCATAACGTATGATGAAAGCGCTAGCTAGAAGACTAATCAGCCGAGAAACTCATATTAATCTGAATGTGGCCAGCCCTCCCCCAATTATCCTGATTCTAGTTATTGCAGTTTTCTCCATGATCAGCATCAGCAGCCAGATTGAGTTATCCAGAATGACCGATAAATTTCTCGCCAAAAGTAGAGACAGACATATTGGTGTGAGTTGCGAGATCTAGTATCTGCATGGCAACATAGTAAAGTTACGTACTTTAAAGATAGCAAATCGAGACAAGCAGGATTTTCAATAGGTATTGTTTCACGTGAAACAATACCTATTTTTATGCTTTGGCACTTGGACGAACAAGGTATTATCCAAGAGTAATGTTCCTACCTCTAGCAAATTAGTCACAACTATCCATTGTAATATTTTCTTAATGTGTTTCACGTGAAACCACTGATAGTGCGTTTTTAAATGCCAATATAAAAATGACCAACAAGCTTAGCTAATAGCAGCGAACATAAAATTGGCCCACCTAAGACAACAATCTATTCGTTCCCCGCCCTTGCCACACAGCATAGATCAGCGGAAAAAGGCATCGACTGAGGCTGAGAGAAGACGCCGCAAGAAGAAGACTGGCCATTCTAGAAAGTGGATAACAAGGAGTAAGATAACGTATAACTCCGTGGGCAGGTCAATTTTACTTCGGCGATCACGACAATAATAAGTCAGTCAGCTTTAAGTCGCGTAACACGCGCGAGGCCAAATCAAGGCGTTTTTAAATTGCGTCACTTCACCCCTTAATAACAACTGATCTACAACAGCAGCTCTTAGCTCAGCAATTTAAATAGATCATAGCCTCCTTGAAGCATTACAGAAATGGAGAATAACGATAGGCAGTTCGATCAATCCGCGCCGCCGCCGCTACAAAAACACACTTTCTTTTATTAATTGTTTCACGTGAAACAATTTAGTTACACCCTTTACCTTTGACTAGCACGGTTTAAAAACGCCCACAAGTAAATCTCTGAGCCATGGCTCAACACGGCTAGTTTAGAATACTGATATGTTCACGTTATGTTTCACGTGAAACAAATTCTAATCTTCGATCAAACGGTCTACTTTTTGTTGATGTAGACGATCGCTGGCTGATGACTCACATCTAAGTAGAACTGATAAAATCCATCTTGCTTTGGCGTGAATTTCAAACTGTTAAATTGTGCACAACTATCGACAGCACGTGACTGCCCTAACACCATTGGGCTATCATCAGACAAATAACCAAAATCGGTACCACACTGCCAATCCTTATCGCCAATCTTCCATTCATATGGTTGGCCATCAGCAATTAGCTCAATCTGCGTCATCCAAAGTCCAGAATGTCCAGCCACTGGATGAAGCTGATATTGAGACTCTGCATCCCACCAAGTAAATACCCCGCGCAAATAAATAGGCTGGTCGATTGAAATACTCCGCTGCTGTGTAAGCTGCTTTGCACATCCTGATAATAATAAAATAGCCAGTATAATAGACCACCGATAGATATGTCTCATCTTGACTCCCTCTTATTTCGCTCTTTTGCTAGCTACTTTGATAATAACAGAATGATTTCTAGACAACA
Source organism: Celerinatantimonas yamalensis (assembly GCF_046054155.1). NCBI lineage: Bacteria > Pseudomonadati > Pseudomonadota > Gammaproteobacteria > Celerinatantimonadaceae > Celerinatantimonas > Celerinatantimonas yamalensis. The sequence continues at coordinate 154,499 of NZ_JBEQCT010000006.1, read as the reverse complement.
GCGAACAGCACAGCATATTGGCACTTTATACAGCTTTGCTATTCACCTAGCCAGACTGTTAAATGTCAATCGCATAACGACTGACTGATGCCCACAAATATAAAAACACTCTAAGCTATAGATGACTGAACAGTTAAATCTAGATGGGCGGCACAATCATAACGAGATGCCAAAATAGGTAGATCGTAAAAAGCACCTACTTATAGGTGCTTTTAGCAGATATAATTTTAATAGTCGGCTATTTTTTTTCGTTAAGCCACTGCGCTACACGCTTGGCAAAATAGGTTAAAATACCATCCGCTCCAGCGCGTTTAAAACAAAGTAATGATTCCATCACTGTAGAGCGTTCATCTAACCAGCCATTTTGGAATGCAGCCATCTGCATGGCATACTCACCGCTCACCTGATAGGCAAAGGTAGGAACACCAAAGGCATCTTTGGTTTGGCGCACTAAATCTAAATAAGGCATACCTGGTTTAATCATCACCATATCAGCACCCTCTTGAATATCAAGCCCCACTTCTTGCAGCGCTTCGCGGCCATTGGCAGGATCCATCTGATAAGTCTTTTTATTACCACCTTTAATATTGCCATTAGAGCCAATGGCATCCCGGAATGGGCCATAAAAACAAGATGCGTATTTCGCGGAGTAAGCCATAATTTGCGCGTTAACAAAACCAGCTTTTTCAAAAGCTTGACGCATTGCCAAAATACGTCCATCCATCATGTCACTAGGGGAAATCACATCAGCACCAGCTTCTAGATGCGAAAGTGCTTGCTTGACCAATACCTCAACGGATACATCATTGAGCACATAGCCGTTGTCATCAATGATGCCATCCTGACCGTGGGTGGTAAATGGGTCAAGCGCCACATCTGTCATCACGCCGATATCCGGACAGGCTGCTTTTATCGCTCGAATAGCACGTTGAATTAACCCATCATCGTTGTACGCTTCTTCAGCGCCTAGCGACTTCTTGTCCAATTCAACATAAGGAAATAGATCAATGACTGGGATCCCTAAAGCTTCGATCTCTTTAACTTCTTTGACTAATTCATCAATACTGTAGCGAAATACTCCTGGCATTGATGAAACTTCTTCAATGCGCCCGCTCCCTTCCAGCACAAACATTGGATAAATCAGATCATCGACTGTTAGCTGATTTTCAGCAACCAACCGGCGAGAAAAATCATGAGCACGAAGGCGTCGCATCCGGCGCAAGGGAAACTGACTTAATTCATTCACAGCACACTCCCGTTATAGACTAATTAGAGAAGATTTCATTCAAAAAAACCTGCTGAAAGTTCGTTTGAATCTGAGCGATTAATGGCTCAAGAGGCTCGCCTCGTAAGGTCGCAACTGTTTGGTAGATATGGGGCAGATAACCAGGCTCATTACGCCGATTTTTAGGCTTTTGTGGCAAATCTCGGGGCAATAGGTAAGGTGCATCGGTTTCTAAAAATAATCGAGAGGCTGGGATTTGGGGAACCAATTTTCGTAGACCTAAGCCGCGACGTTCATCGCAAATCCAACCGGTAATCCCAATATAGAGCCCTGCATCTAAATAACGCGTTAAGCTTCCGGCCGAGCCAGTAAAGCAGTGTAACACAGCCGCTGGGAGCTCAGCCAGCCTTGGGGCTAAAATGTCCATGAAGTCATCCTCGGCATCGCGCTCGTGCAGCAATACCGGCTTTTGCAGCTCTATGGCGATATCAAGCTGCTGCGCAAAGACATCGCGCTGCACACTCGGATCGCTATAGTTACGATTATAATCTAGACCACATTCGCCAACGGCAACCACTTTTCGATGCGCACATAATTGAGCGATGCGCTGACGATCACCCGTTTGGAAGGTACTGGCTTGATGGGGGTGACAACCTGCCGTTACATAAGCACCCGAAAAACTTTCGGCCATAGGCACTAACTGTTCGGCCTCGTTCACTTCACTCGCTAGCAATAAAAATTGGGTGACCCCAGCTTGGCTTGCGCGCTCAACCACATCAGCACGATCGGAGTCAAACTGGCTACTCGCTAAATTTAAGGCAATATCAATCATCGTTATCAGGTGTCTCTTGATGGTAACGGCGCTCGCCTCTACCAGTATAAAACTTGGCAAAGAACAACCCAAGCTCAAATAACAACCACATCGGGATTGCTAATAACGTTTGAGAGATCACATCTGGGGGCGTTAATAGCATCCCTATCACAAATACCGCAACAATCACATAAGGACGCTTGGCTCGCAACGCCGCAGGAGACGTTACCCCAGACCAACACAATAACACCGTCGCAACGGGGATCTCAAAAGCGGTACCAAAGGCAAAAAATAGCTTCAGCACAAAATCGAGGTAACTCGAAATATCGGTGGCTATCGTAACGCCCGCAGGGGCCACCGAGGTAAAAAAATGAAACGCAATCGGGAAAATGACAAAATAGGCAAATAGCATTCCGGAGTAAAAGAGCAAAGTACTGGCGACTACCAGTGGAAAAATAAGTCGCTTCTCATGAAGATATAATCCTGGAGCAATAAATAACCAAACTTGACTCAAGATATACGGCAGTGCCAACAACGCCGAAAACACGATGGTGAGTTTTATCGGTGTAAGTAGCGGCGCGGTAATATCAGTTGCAATCATCGAGGCATGCGCAGGAAGTACCGCCAAGAGCGGTTTCGCTACAAGCGCATAAATTTTGTCAGAAAAATATACAAGGCAGAGAAAAATCAGCAAAATGCTGGCTAAACTTGCCAACATTCGCCGTCGCAGTTCTAGTAGGTGATCAATCAGTGGTGAGTTCTGATTTACTGCATCATCACTATCGCTCATCAGATTCCTTGGTCGTAGCTATAACGGACTCTGACGAAGGCGCTGTGTTGACATCTTCTGAAGCACATTCAGAGTGAGGGCTATTAGTTTTTTCGCTTAGATCGATACTATCTTTAATTTGTCCACCAATCAGACGAGCGGACTGCCGAGCCTTATCAACTTCCTCGCGCAGTTCTTTGAGTTGGATCTCTTTTTCTAAGTCTTCTTTGACCTGGTTGGCCATACTGCGAATCGTATATACCCAGCGCATCACACCACGGATCGCACTAGGCAACCGTTCAGGGCCTAAAACAATGAGCCCGACTACGGCACACAGCACCAGTTCCCAAAACCCAATGTCGAACATAATCGCCGCTTACCGTAACGTCTTATCGTCTTTATCGTCATCGTGCTGACGCTGTTGAGCCTGATTGGCATGATCGCTAGGTTTGTCGTCGCTCATCGCATCTTTAAACCCTTTGACGGCTTGCCCCAAATCGCCACCCATGCCGCGTAGGCGCTTAGTGCCAAATAACAACACAACAATCACTGCAATAATCAGTAACTGCCAAATACTAATACCACCCATAGCGGACTCCTTAAAACGCTCTAGCACTCAAACTAATGCAGCTTGCGCCAACCTAGTAACCATAATACTAAAGCGATTGTTGCAAAAGTTGTGGCCAGTTCAATACTTGAACTATATAAAATTGAAGCGCTAATCAAACAGCCGCTTCCCCCTAAGCCATAAAACAGACTCGCTTGACGAGCTCGCTGGCGCTGCATATAGCGACTAGACAGGTCACCAAAATTCTGTTGGTGACGACGTGCTAATTGCAAATTATCATAAATTAATTCAGGGATCTCTGGAAATTTCTCGGCCCAATAGGGCGCTTTTGCTTTAATTGCATCAAGTAGCGCACCCGGTCCAACTTGATGGCGCATCCAGCGCTCTAAAAATGGCTTAGCTGTTTGCCATAAGTCCAGCTGAGGATAAAGCTGTCGCCCTAACCCTTCAATGTATAACAAGGTTTTTTGCAACAATACCAGCTGGGGCTGCACTTCCATGTTAAAACGTCGTGCGGTGTTAAATAAATTCAGTAACACATGGCCAAATGATATATCCGAAAGAGGTTTTTCAAAGATGGGCTCACAGACGGTGCGAATAGCCGCTTCAAATTCATTAACATTGGTATCAGCAGGCACCCAACCAGAGTCAACATGTAACTGCGCCACCATCCGATAATCACGATGAAAAAAAGCCAAAAAATTTTCGGCCAAATAGCGCTTATCTTCCCGATTTAAGGTGCCCACGATGCCACAATCGATACCGATATATAACGGATCTTCAGGATGTTCATAGGAGACAAATACGTTGCCAGGGTGCATATCCGCGTGAAAAAAGCTATCCCGAAAAACTTGGGTAAAAAAGACTTCAACACCTCGCTCTGCGAGCAATTTGAGATTGGTTCCTTGAGCAACCAAGCGCTCCACATCCGAAACTGGGATCCCATAGATGCGCTCCATAACCATGACATTGGTATGACACAAATCGCTGTAAACTTCAGGAATATAAAGCTGATTTGAGCCTTCAAAATTACGCCGCAGTTGAATCGCATTGGCTGCTTCTCGGATAAGATCTAACTCATCAAGTAAGGTGCGTCGATACTCTTCTATCACCTCTACAGGCCGCAACCGGCGGGCATCTGGAATAAGCCGAATCACGCGTGCAAACCGGCGCATTAAGCTCACATCCGAATCGATGATTTCATCAATTTTCGGACGAATCACCTTCACTACCACCTTGGCGCCATTTGAGCGTAGCGTGGCACAATGCACTTGAGCAATTGATGCTGAAGCTAATGGCTTAACATCAAACTCACTAAATATAGCCTCAATCGGCTGTCCCAAAGCATCTTCAATGCGTTGGCGCGCCGCTGCACCAGGAAACGGAGTAACTTGATCTTGTAGCATGGCCAGTGACTGGGCAATTTCAGGCGCAAGCAAATCACGCCGAGTGGAGAGCATTTGGCCTAACTTCACAAAAACCGGTCCTAGTGATTCAAGTGCTAAGCGCAAGCGTTCACCAATGGCTTTATCTTTATGCCGATTAGGCCAAAAAAATAGACAATTACGCGCAAAACGCAGTGGCCACGGCCAAAACCGTTTTGGGATCGCATCATCAATGCCAAACTGGCACATAGTGCGAATAATCACCCAAAAGCGCAACATGGCTTTAATTCCCATCATGGCACACCTGCTGCAAACGAGCGGCTAACGCATCAACATCAATTTGGAGTGTCGCCACATCGCTCGCGAACACAGAAAACTCGGTCTTTCCGGGAGTAAGATGCCATTCTTCGACACTCAGAGCCGTCGCGTTTTGTAACCCAGATTGCCAAAACTGACGCAAGCTGGCACTGACTCGGTATACTTGTCGAAACAATAAATGCGCTAACCCATCGCCTATAAATTGAGCAAGCTTATCTTCGAGCTCCGGCTCGACCTCACTGAATAATGCAGCAAACTGCTGGATCAAGCGGATATCGCCGGCAAGTGACACCTCATCGCTTTTGATCAACTCAGGCAGTCGGTTCGGGTCGACCAGCTTAGGCAAACTCCACGCAGCGAGCCGCAACTGGCTATCAGGTTTGCCTGAATAATGCTGCAAGACGTCGAGCTGACTATCTGAAACACTAAAAAAGAGCTCGGGAAAAGGGGAAATATCAATGGCAATCACCCGCCCACAGAGCGCCGACAAACGCTGCGGGCTGTCATCATCTAGATTAAGATAGTGATTACTAACTAGCTCGATACAAGCTGATACTAGTGGCGCAAATGGCATGCTCACTCCTAAAATTTATAGCCTCGATGCAAGGCAACGATCCCACCTGTCAGATTGAAATATTCGACCTTTTCAAAGCCAACTTGTTCCATCATCCCTTTTAAGGTTTCTTGATCAGGGTGCATGCGAATCGATTCAGCTAAATAGCGATAGCTGTCTGAATCTTGGGCAATCAATTTACCCATCATAGGCAGCACACGGAACGAATATTGATCGTACACTTTGCTTAAGAGCTGATACTGAGGTTTAGAGAATTCTAAGATCAGTAACCGTCCACCGGGTTTAAGAACACGAAACATCGAGGCCAACGCTTTGTCTTTGTCGGTCACATTACGTAGTCCAAAACTAATTGTGATGAGATCAAAGAAATCATCAGGGAACGGCAGCGCTTCGGCATTGGCTTGAACAAAGCGAACATTATCGGCAATCCCACGGTTACGTAACTTCGCCCGTCCCACTTTGAGCATCGAGTCATTTATATCGGCCAAAACCACTTGCCCAGTTGGACCGGTCAACCGCGAAAATTTTGCCGTTAGATCCCCAGTACCGCCTGCTAAATCGAGAACTTTCTGACCGGGACGAATACCGCTGCGGTCAATTGTAAAACGCTTCCATAATCGATGGATCCCCATCGACATCAGATCATTCATGATGTCATATTTAGCCGCAACAGAGTGGAATACATCGGCGACTAAATCAGCTTTTTTGGATTTATCAACTTGCGTAAAACCAAAATCGGTAGTTTCATCCTCGTGCTTGTTCATGGAGTTCGTCCTGACAACCTAAATATGATGAGTTAGTTTACTTGATGGGTCACGTATAGCCAAATGACTTCCGTTAGCGTTACTAATATTTATCAGCCAAGGGAGTGACTTATGGCCAGCTATATCCATGGAGGGAAGACAATGATAGCGCTCATCAACACTAAAAATAAGAGCACCGTCATGATGACAGTACTCTCTTTGACAAACCAATTTATAAAATGCTCAACCCGCCATGCGAGTGACCACATGCAGCAAGTCAACTTAGCCAAGCCGATAACCGCTTAGCTGATGTTATGTGCGCTCGCTAGTAAGCATTTCATTCGTGACAAGCACCACACCATTATCAGAGACAGTAAATCGGGCTTTATCATCCTCAGGATTGATCCCTATCTGCATCCCATCTGGGATGACGCAATTTTCGGCAAGAATCACTTTGTGTAACTGACAATTTTTTCCCACTTGAGCACCCGGTAATAGCACACAATCATGCACGTTACTATGCTCTTCAACACGGACATCAAACGACAATAATGAGTGTTTGATATAAGCGCCTGACACAATCACTCCCGCCGAAAGCATCGAGTCGACCGCATAGCCGCGCCGATCATCATCGTCGAAGACAAATTTAGCCCCTGGACGCTGTTTTTGATCCGTAATAATTGGCCACTGCGCATCATACATATTGAGCTCTGGTTCAGGAGCAAGTAGATCCATACTCGCTTCATAATAAGCATCTAGATCACCAACATCTCGCCAGTAACCATTATTGCCGGGGTGGCCATTGGCACCAAACACATAACCAAACACACGCCTTTTATCCAACAGTGATGGGATAATATTGTGCCCAAAATCATGTGCATAGCCTGGCTGTAGTAAGGCTGCTCGTAGCTCAGCATCGAGCACATCGGTATTAAAAATGTAGATCCCCATCGACACTAATGCATGATCAGGGCTGTATGGATCGCACTTAGGATCAGAAGGCTTTTCATCAAAGCTTTCAACCCGGCCATCTTTAGACAGCCCCATCACGCCAAAGGATGTCGCCTTATCCAGTGGCGTGCGAATACACGCAACTGTCACTTCAGCGTCATTTTCGGCATGAAAATTCACCATGCGGGAGTAATCCATTTTATAAACATGATCACCACCTAAAATCAGTACGCGATCAAAACGTTCACTGTCGATCAGATCGAGATTTTGATAGATCGCATCCGCTGTACCACGGTACCACTCCTCTCCGGTGCGTTGCTGAGCCGGAATAATGCTAACTTGCTCATCTAACGCAGAATTGAAAAATTGCCATCCAGATAACAGATGCATGATCAGATCATGCGCCATGTATTGAGTGAGCACACCTATTCGCCGAATCCCTGAATTCACGCAATTTGATAACGTAAAATCAATGATTCGATACTTTCCCCCAAATGAGACCGCAGGTTTAGCCACTCTGTTGGTCAGCTCACGTAATCGGGTTCCTTTGCCACCGGCTAAAATCATCGCCGTTGTACCTCGAATCAAACGATTACTCGAAACGTGTGAATAACGGTTTTCAGACATAGAATAAAAACTCCTTTGACAGCCCCTACTAATAGTTCAATTGACTTACATTCACCGTGGCCAGTTCAAAGCGCCTGACCATTCGGCTTTGAGGGGATGACAACGGACACCCAACCCAATACTCAATTATTTGCTAAAGTATCTGGAATACTCCCCCCTTATTAGCTTAGTCAATCGTCATCATTTCGCTGAAAATAACTAAATAAACAATAAATAAATATCCTATTCATAGTGGCTGTAATCATGCCTCGTCAGCGACTAAGATGAGCTGATACGCTAATAGCAGTCAGCACCAAGAATTTCTCGCCGCCATAGCGTTTTATCCGAATAAATTTCACTCATTTACTAGTTGTGTCACAATAATGTCATAAAAAAGAAATATCCTTGTCATGGAATTCATCTACCTTGCAAGACGTTGATAACCTATTTGATGAATCAGACAATGATGTCGATTCGGCTAATCCCATTAGGAGGGATCATGAAATTGATGCGTACGACTGTTGCAGGAATTATGGCTGCAACCCTGTCATTCACCACTCTTTCAGCTATGGCTGCACAAACAATCACTGGTGCAGGCTCAAGCTTCGCTGGCCCAATCTATTCAAAATGGGCAGCTGATTACCATAAGAAAACAGGTGTACAACTGAACTATCAGAGCATCGGTTCTTCAGGTGGGATCAAACAAATCAATGCAAAAACTGTTGATTTTGGTGCATCAGACAAACCATTGTCAGATGCAACTTTAGCAAAAGACGGTTTAGCACAATTCCCAACTGTTGTAGGTGGTATTGTTGTCGCCATTAACGTCCCTGGGATCAAACCAGGTCAGATGGTGCTTGATGGTAAAACATTAGCCGATATCTATCTGGGTAAAATCAAAAAATGGAATGACCCTGCGATTGAAAAACTCAATCCTGGATTAAGCCTGCCAAGCTCTGATATCGCGGTTGTTCGCCGTGCAGACGGTTCAGGTACATCATTTGTATTTACTGGCTACCTGTCTAAAGTAAGCAATGCTTGGAAAGAAAAAGTTGGTCAAGGCACTACTGTTAATTGGCCTGTTGGTCTGGGCGGTAAAGGTAACGATGGCGTAGCAGCATTTGTACAACGTGTGCGCGGTTCAATCGGTTATGTTGAGTATGCTTATGCTAAACAGAACCATTTGACTTATACCAAAATGGTTAACCATGACGGTAAAGTGTTAAGCCCTACTCGCTATAACTTCAGCCAAGCAGCTGCTGGTGCTGACTGGGCGCGTACTTTCGAACAAGATCTGACCAACAAACCTGGTGCACATGCTTGGCCGATTACTTCAGGAACTTACATTCTGATGCATGTTAAACCATCGGATCCTGCTCGCGTTAAAGCCGTAATGAAGTTTGTCGACTTTGGTTTCAAACATCCAAAATTGGCTGAAGCTTTAGATTATGCGCCTCTGCCAGAATCTGTAGTGAAAGTGATTCAACACGAATGGGCCACTAAATTCAAAAATGCTAGCGGTAAAGCGATTTGGTAAAACCATTTACTAACAGATTGATTTGAGTAATCATTCCCTACCCTCACCCGGGTGGGGAATTTATTTATCTTAAAGACAAAGAGAGAGTTATGGCTGAAGCGCAACTGCGAAGAAAGGCCCCAAAAAAATATGCTGACTACGTATTTGCTACGCTAGTTCGCATAGCAGCAATTGTGACGCTATTACTATTGGGTGGCATCATTGTATCCTTGATTATTTCGTCCTTGCCGACCATTCATAAATTTGGGTTTTCTTTTTTATGGCTCAAAGAGTGGGACCCTCCTGCAGATAAATATGGTGCACTCATTCCTATCTATGGCACCGTAGCCACTTCGGTTATTGCTTTGGTGATTGCCGTTCCAGTGAGCTTTGGGATCGCTCTGTTTTTGACAGAACTCTCACCCAACTGGTTAAAACGCCCTCTTGGAATTGCCATTGAACTATTGGCCGCGATTCCTAGTATCGTCTACGGGATGTGGGGACTGTTCATTTTTGCACCTTTATTTGCAACCTATTTCCAACAGCCGGTTGGCGACATCATGGCCAACGTACCGATCATTGGTGAGTTATTTTCAGGTCCTGCATTTGGTATTGGTATATTAACCGCTGGGGTGATCTTAGCCATTATGATTATTCCGTATATCTCATCGGTTATGCGTGATGTGTTCGAGCGCACCCCTGCGATGATGAAAGAGTCAGCTTATGGCCTCGGTTGCACCACTTGGGAAGTGATCTGGCACATTGTTCTCCCCTATACAAAAAATGGTGCGATTGGGGGGGTGATGTTAGGACTTGGCCGAGCATTAGGCGAAACCATGGCGGTGACGTTTGTGATCGGAAACACCTACAATATGAGCAGTTTCTCATTGTATCAACCAGGCAATAGTATTACCTCAGCGCTTGCCAATGAATTTGCTGAAGCTGGGCCAGGTTTACATACGTCAGCATTGATGGAATTAGGGCTGATTTTATTCGCGATTACATTCTTTGTGTTAGCCTTATCAAAATTAATGATCCTTCGTCTGTCAAAAAATGAAGGACGTAAATCATGAAAATGAATGAACGCCAAATACAAGAACTCGCCATTTCTCGGCGCAAAATGCAGGCTTATCGCAGCGGCAAAAACCGCATTGCATTAATACTTTCGATGGCGACCATGGCCTTTGGTTTATTCTGGCTAGCATGGATATTATATTCGACCTTTACAAGAGGAATATCCGGCATTAGTTGGACACTTTTTACTGAGTCAACACCACCGCCTAACACCGCCGGAGGGGGTCTTGCTAACGCGATTGTCGGCAGTGGCCTGTTTGTCTTTTGGTCGACCATTATTGGTACCCCATTAGGGATTTTAGCTGGTATCTATCTGGCCGAATACGGTATGAGCTCTAAGATGGCTGGGTTAATTCGATTTATTAACGACATCTTATTATCAGCACCATCTATCGTTGTCGGACTATTTGTCTATTCAATTGTCGTTGTGCATTCCGGCCATTTCTCAGGCTGGGCTGGGGTGTTATCCTTAGCGCTGCTGCAGATCCCCATTGTGATCCGCACCACCGAAAATATGCTCAAGCTGGTCCCGCTTAGTTTGCGTGAGGCGGCTTATGCACTTGGAACACCTAAGTGGAAGATCATCGCATCAATCACTCTCAAATCATCTATATCAGGGATTGTCACTGGTATTTTGTTAGCCATTGCCCGTATTGCCGGTGAAACCGCACCGCTACTTTTCACGGCGCTTTCAAACCAGTTCTACAATACCGATTTGGCCAACCCAACGGCGAGTTTGCCAGTGATTATCTATAATTTCGCGATGAGTGCCTTTAGCTCGTGGCAACAGCTCGCTTGGGCTGGGGTACTGCTGATTACGGTGTTTGTATTATTGCTTAATATTCTGGCGCGCATTGTTTTTGCCAAGAAAAAATATGGCTAAGTATCGACTTGATTGTCGGACCTGCAAGATTAAAGAGAGATGTTTGAATGAGTACTGAAACCTTGAATCTCGATACCAAAATTCAAGTGCGCGACATGAATTTCTACTACGGTAAATTTCACGCACTGAAAGACATTTCAATGGATGTTGCCACCAATAAGGTGACCGCGTTTATTGGCCCATCTGGCTGCGGTAAATCGACATTACTGCGCACCTTTAACAAAATGTACAGTCTCTACCCAGAGCAGCGAGCTGAAGGGGAAATTCTCCTCGATGGCAACAATATCCTTGCCGACAAGCAAGATGTGGCATTGCTACGTGCTCAAGTTGGCATGGTTTTCCAAAAACCGACACCATTTCCGATGTCGATTTATGACAACATTGCATTTGGGGTACGTTTGTTTGAAAAACTTTCACGCTCAGATATGGATGAGCGAGTCCGATGGGCTCTGGAAAAAGCAGCTCTGTGGACAGAAACCAAAGACAAGTTGAATCATAGCGGTCATAGTCTGTCAGGCGGGCAGCAGCAACGCTTGTGTATCGCACGTGGTATTGCTATTCGTCCTGAAGTATTATTACTCGATGAACCGTGCTCAGCGCTTGACCCTATCTCAACGGGGCGGATCGAAGAGCTTATCGGTGAGCTAAAATCAGAGTATACCGTGGTGATCGTCACGCACAACATGCAACAAGCAGCACGCTGTTCTGATTACACCGCCTTTATGTACTTAGGGGAACTTATCGAGTTCAACGATACCAACACCCTATTTACCACCCCAGGTCAGAGACAAACAGAAGACTATATTACTGGCCGTTACGGTTAACCACAGGAGCGTAAGCGATGGATAATCTCAACATCAATAAGCACATTTCGGCCCAGTATAATGCGGAGCTGGAATCTATTCGCAATCAAGTGTTGACCATGGGCGGTTTGGTTGAGCAACAATTAGTTGATGCGATCAAAGCGATGACCAAAGGCGATTCTGTGCTTGCTCAGCAAGTGATTACCAATGACCGTCAAGTCAATGCAATGGAAGTCGCGATCGATGAAGCATGTACCCAAATCATCGCCAAACGTCAGCCAACAGCAAGCGACTTGCGATTGATTATGTCCATTATTCGCACCGTCTCTGAATTAGAGCGCATTGGCGATGAAGCGGAAAAAATTTGTCGCACCGCACTGGAAAAATTTGGTAGCCAACATCAGACCTTGATTGTGAGTTTGGAATCACTCGGGCAACATACCACACGGATGTTGCACGATGTTCTCGATGTCTTAGCGCGGCTAGATATCGAGCAAGGGATCCGAGTCTATCGGGAAGATAAAAAAGTCGACCGTGAATATGAAGGTGTAGTCCGTCAACTGATTACCTACATGATGGAAGATCCGCGCACTATTCCTAGTGTGATGACCGCGATGTTCTGTGCCCGAGCCATTGAGCGAATCGGGGATCGTTGCCAGAATATCTGTGAATTTGTCTTCTATTTAGTCAAAGGGAAAGACTTCCGTCATGTGAATGGCGAATCACTGGAAAAGCTATTATCTGATGTAACCCCTCCAAAAAAACCATAGCGCATTTAGCAAACTGTCCCATATTCGGGACAGTTTGCAGTCAAAACAACTCTCTTATCTGCACCATTGCACATACCCTTCTGTTTCAACCGACTCACTAGATATCCCTTATCAGCAATGTTAATGTAAATTATTCGATGAGTAATAAATCAAGTCTTTCTATTTAAGTTCATTATTCATTTAAAACCCAATGACAACAAATACAGCGAGGACAGGTAGTCATGAATGTAGGCTTTGTGGGCTGGCGTGGAATGGTAGGTTCTGTGTTGATGGAACGGATGCAAGCTGAAGACGATTTCCAGCAGATTACTCCCGTGTTTTTTACCACCTCTCAGGTAGGACAAGATGGCCCAGCAATTGGTGCTCATCAACCTCTTAAAGACGCCACGGCTATTGATGAACTCAAGCAAATGGATGCGATTATCACCTGCCAAGGGGGTGATTACACCAAAGCGGTGCACCCCAAACTACGTCAAGCTGGTTGGCAAGGGTATTGGATCGATGCCGCATCGACTTTGCGTATGAGCGATGATGCTATAATTGTGCTCGATCCAATTAACCGCAATGTGATTGATGCAGCGCTGCGTGATGGTTACAAAACCTTTATTGGTGGTAACTGCACTGTTTCATTGATGTTGATGGCGATCGGCGGCCTGTTTGCACAAGATCTGATTGAATGGGTTACTCCGATGACCTATCAAGCGGCGTCTGGTGCTGGCGCGCGCAATATGCGCGAACTACTTAGCCAAATGGGCGAGCTGCATGATGAAGTGAGCGATGAACTGGCCAATCCGGCTTCAGCAATCCTTGATATTGACCGCAAAGTAGCTGAAAAAATGCGCAATGCGAACTTCCCGACCGACCAATTCGGCGTGCCGCTGGCGGGCAGTCTGATCCCTTGGATTGATGCCGAGCTACCATCTGGACAGAGTAAAGAAGAGTGGAAAGCGCAAGCTGAAGCCAACAAAATCATGGGGATCAGCAGCACTCCGGTTCCCATTGATGGATTATGTGTTCGTATCGGCGCAATGCGCTGTCACGCACAGGCCTTAACCATCAAGTTGAAAAAAGATCTCCCTGTCAGCGAAATTGAAGCCATACTCGCAGCGCATAATGATTGGGTGAAAGTGATCCCCAACGACAAACAGAGCAGCATCAATGAGCTCAGTCCAGCGACTGTCACAGGAACATTGAGCGTGCCCGTTGGGCGTATTCGTAAACTAAGTATGGGCCCTGAATATATCGCCGCATTTACCGTGGGCGACCAACTACTATGGGGCGCGGCCGAACCGCTACGCCGGATGCTGCGTATTCTGCTGCAAGCAGCTTAACCAATATAATCTATCGCAGCGCAAGCAAGCTCTGCGATAGTCGCTAAACTGACTTAGAACGGTTTAGCGCGCAGCGCCTTTTTATTCCCTTGTTGGTTTTTTTTATCTAATCGGCGTCCAACCGATGCCCGAGTCGGTCGGGTCTTTTTACGCCGTTTAGGTTGATACAAGGCTTGTGCAACCAGTTCCACAAGGCGCAATCGGGCATCTTCTAAATTAAGCTGGAATGTCCGGTATTGCTGCGCTTTGATAATCACCTCACCTTGACGGGTGATCCGCTGATCGCGATACTGCCGTAAGCGATGCTGCTGCGCATCGGTTAAGCCACTCGCAGCAATATCCAACCGTAGTTCTACAGCACTGGCCACCTTATTGACGTTTTGCCCGCCAGGACCACTGGCCCGAATTTGCTGAACGGAAATCGCCTGCTCAGAGATCGATACACCGACTTGGACATCTAACAAAAGTGCCTCCTGCTTGAATAGATAGGACTCCCATTGTAATGGGAGCTGGCCCTACGTGTATAGTCATGACTCGTGATGACAATAAAGGTATCCCTATTACCATCACACTAGCGCAAAGTAAGGTTAGTGAAAAAACTCAACCTGTTGATTAAGTTCGCCTGACTCAGAAGCTAAATCTTGCGCATATTCGACCGATTGTTTGGCTAAAGCTAAACTATCAGCACAATCATCACGGACTTGGGTCACGCCAGCCGCCAGTTCATGGGACACTTGCGCCTGCTGCTCAGCGGTGGCAGCAATACTATCGGACATCTGCGCAATAGTTTTAACTTGTTGGTCTATGTCTTTAAGCGCCACACCCGTTTGTTCAGCACTTTGTCCCACGCTGAGCCCCATCTCACGACAGCCATCCATAATCTGTACCGCTTCTTGGGTGCTTTGTTGCAAAGAGCTAATAATACCAACCACCTCTTTGACCGACAGCTGAGTACTCTGCGCCAAATTTCGTACTTCATCGGCGACCACAGCAAAACCACGGCCCTGTTCACCAGCGCGCGCCGCTTCGATCGCCGCATTTAAGGCCAACAGATTGGTTTTCTCGGCAATGCCATCAATCATTGCGGTCACTCGTTCAATGCTGCGACTCTGCTCCGCCACTTGATGAATCGCTTGCGATGAGCGCTGTAAATTTTGCTCTAATTGCAACACGGACTGCACCATCTGTTCCACCTGCTCGCGGCTTTTCGAACTATCGTGCTGAGCTGCATTCACTTCACCTGAAATCGCCTCTGATTGCTCGGCAACCGATCCGGCCGATGCAGCCATCTCCTCAATGGCCGTCGCCAGTTGATTGCTCTGTTGATCGACATCTTGCAACTGAGCGCGACTGGCGGAGGCCTGTTCGCCGACAGATTTGGATATATGTCTTAACCGCCCACTTGAATGTTTTAATTGGGCCACTAACGATTGCAAGCTATGACGCATATTAGCAACATTCGATGCCAACTGATGGATTTCGTTATTAGAATTTTCTTGGATATTATCAATCGGCTGGCTAATATGGCCTTGACCAAACGCTTTCACCTGTTGATTCAGTTTGGTCAAAGGTTTGAGTAGACGCCCTAATAAGAGCCATAACCCTGCGATAATCAATACACCAGCCCCCAAAGCGAGTATCAGCGTATGGATCAATAATTGCTGGGTTGCCTGCGTTAGTTCAGACACAAAAGTACCGCCGAGTAACACCCAATTCCAACCGGGTACATGCGCATAAGCTAAGAATTTTTGATGTATCTGGTTTTGCTGATCACCCCATGGAAAGGTAATCAACCCTGACTTATCAGTAAACAATTGGCCAAATGGATTTGCCTCGCCATTAGCCATTTTGAGTTTAAGAATAGATGTTCCAATCAGATTGGTATGTTGATTATACAGATACAGGCCTTTGTGCTCAGCGGAAGCATCGACAATAATGCTATAGCCAGTTTTCCCCCAGCGCACCTGTTTCAATGAACTGATGACATCATCAATCACATGTTGCAACGGCAAGCCAACAAACACCGAGCCAATTAGCGAGCCTTCGGCATCATTTAGCGGGACATAATAGCCCAAATAACGTCGGCCAAATAAGCTAACCACGCGGCTAAAGGGTTGATCATTTTGCAACTTATTCACCGCAGCTTGGTCTTGTAACACAGTGCCGTTAGCTTGTTGTCCATCTTGACGCTTCAACGAGGTTAAAACCCGCGTAAATTGCTGCCCATTATAGCTAAAGACAGTAACATCACTGCCGTAGCGCTGCTTAAACGTCTCAGCCACCTGTTCTTGCCCACGTAACGGCTTATCATTCATCATCAATTCGCCATCAACTCGATGAATGCCATTGAGCTGGTTATAGACGAAACTTTTCAATTCTACATCGGCCTGTTGGAGCGTTGCCTGATAGCGCCCTGATAAAGTTTTTGCCAATGCTCGAACTTGCTCAAGCTGCGCATTAAACTGATTTTCTCGCAAAATATCTGCCGATTGCCAGTACACCGCGAAGGAAATCGCCGCAAAAGCGACGACCGTTAGAGCGGTCGCAACATATAATATTTGCCGAGTGATCGGCTGCCGATAAAGCCAAGATATCATTCTCTTCTCCCTTTATTTTATAGACGGCGATCATGGTCACCGTTAATAATCATAGATGGAGGTGCCTTCAATAGGTCAGGTGGCGCTCAACTGACAAACAGGGACGATATTTTTGGCAAAATTCACTAATCGGCCCTGTCTGTTGCCAAAACCATCAGCAAATTCACACACTCTCATCGATAGCTTTGTTACTACCGCGGCGATGTTAATAGAAATTAACAAATAACAATTTGTTTCAAAACAAATCAGTCTGATTAAGGCTGTGCCAATGACCTCGGTTCTGCACAATCACCATTGAAAGCGACCCACCAAATACCATTGGAACATCATTGAGCCGCACAGCACATTGATGAAACCGAACAAAATAGATCGCCTTAGGTCATCATAGATAATGGAAGATTACAGTGAGGAAAATTTTTACCAACCGAGACAAGCGCCAACCGCGAAGATTCACGCGGATAGATGGATGAAGCCTCACATCAGCGCAGAAAGTAGTAGTACCACCACCGCGGCGACTGACAAATGCAATGAAGCTCGAATGCTTTTAGCGGCGATACATTAGCTTTGGCAAAGACAGATGATGGCGGATCGCCACCAAGCGAATCAGTAGTGCTGTTAACACACAGGCGAGCGTGCTGACCCATACTGGCGCGGCAACGTTTACCGCCAAGACCCACACTAACCCGCCGGCCAAACAAGCAGTAGCGTAGATCTCTTGGCGCAGTACCAATGGCACCCGATTAGCTAACACATCACGCAGCATCCCGCCGCCACAAGCGGTTAAGATCCCCATTAAAATGCACACTGACAGAGGAACGTCTAAGTGCTGTGCTTTAATGGCACCGATTGCCATAAATGTCGCCATCCCAATCGCATCAGCAACGGGCAATAGCCACCAGCGAGTCTGATTAAATCGCCATAGCGCCACAATGGTGGCAAATGAGGCCAGTAAAATAATCCATAAGTATGCCACTTGATGCACCCAAAATACCGGGGTATCACCGAGAGCCATATCGCGGATGGTGCCCCCGCCAATCGCTGTACAAGTCGCCAGCACCAATGCGCCAAAAGGGTCCATCCGCCGCTGTCCGGCCACCAGCACACCAGAGGCTGCAAAGATTGCAGTGCCAAAATAATCTAAATAGGTAATTAGCATCGTGGTATCGGCCAAATCGTCGTCAAAAGGCGCATATTAGACCTAATTTATCAACGAACTGCCAGCGAAAAACAAACTTGGGTTGTGAAAAGTGAGCAACCTCCCTATGATCAAGACTGGCATCGAAAATAGGAGTCACAATGGCAACATTAGTGTGGTTGCGACATGAACTCAGAACATTTGATAACCCATTGTTTGACAAAGCAATTGGATACAATGAACCAATCTATGCTTGCTATTTAATCACGCCCTCGCAGTGGCAATGCCAACATCATAGCCCACGGCGTAACCAATATGTATATCAGCGCTTAATCGCACTTCGCCAAGAGTTGCGCGAATTAAATATCCCGCTAGTTGTGATCAACGCTGATGACTATGCGCAAACCAGCAGTGTGCTTAGCCAATTATGTCTGTCGCTCTCAATTAAACAGGTCATTGTAGGCGAAGAATATGGGGTATGGGAGCGTCAGCGTGATGCCAAAGTAGAATGCCAACTACGAGAGCACAATATCCACAGCGAATGGCTGACCACACAAGTGTTTTTCAAGCCAGGTTCGATTGTAAGCGCCGCCAAACAACAACCTTATAAAGTCTTCACCCCGTTTGCTAACGCATGGCGACAACGCCTCAGCCGTGAAGGTGCGCACCCTAGCGCGGCGGTTGCGCTCGCTACGCCTATTGCTGATATCAATCAAGGATTGAATGATGCGCAGCTACACCAATTGGCAGAGGGCCCGAGTGACTGGCCGGTAAGCGAAGCCACCGTGTTAGCGCATCTGGGCCACTTCATTAAAAACATAGTAAGCACTTACCAGCAACATCGCGACTATCCTAATCTTCCGGCCACCAGTCGCTTATCACCCGCATTAGCCCATGGCATATTCTCGCCTGCCCAAGCGGTTAGTCTATTGCAACGCGAATACGCCGACCAATGCTTTGACCCCAAAACAGGCCCAGGCTGTTGGCTCAACGAACTCATTTGGCGAGAGTTCTATATTCATCTATTAGCACAGTTTGACAGCATTAGTTACGGTGTGGCCTTCAAACCAACCACCCGCGCTATCCAGTGGGACAACCATGCTGACTATTTGACTGCTTGGCAACAAGGTAAAACGGGCATTCCAATTGTCGATGCGGGAATGCGCCAGCTCAATGCGATAGGTTGGATGCATAATCGAGTACGGATGATATGCGCATCATTTCTATGTAAAAACTTGTGGCTCGATTGGCGCTTAGGTGAGCGTTATTTCATGGAGCAGCTGATCGACGGCCATCTTGCAGCTAATAATGGTGGCTGGCAATGGAGCGCCTCCACAGGCACTGACGCTGCGCCGTACTTTCGCGTCTTTAACCCAGTGAGTCAAAGCCAAAAATTTGATCCAGAGGGTGCATATATTCGCCGCTGGGTCGAAGAGCTGGCAAGCTTAGCGGGCAAAGCGATTCATCAGCCAAGTGAACACGACTGTGTGCGGCTGGGTTATCCAACGCCGATTGTCGATTTAAAAAGCTCACGCAAACGTGCCATTGAGCAATTTGCTGCGCAAACAAGGCAAACCACACATGAACATTAAGACAAAGCAGCGCTGATGGTTGTTAGCAAAATATATCCGCCAATACCTAATAGAATCAATCCAGTAAAGCGATCAAGATAACGCTGATGAGCGCGTAACCAATCTAAAATCCGCGCTTGGGAGAGCAGTAACACCACCAGCGAATACCAACAGCCATCAATCACCCAAGGTGTGGCAATTAACCACCCTCGATGGGCTGATTGAACGACAAATGGGCTAAATAAGGCAATAAAAAATAGCAATATTTTGGGATTCAATAAGGAGATAGACAAGCCATCACGGGCCGCGGCTAAAAGGCTCGATTGAGTGCTTGTTATGGGCAAAGTCGTTGCAGATTGGTCACAGCGAAAACTTCCCCAGCCAAGCCAGATAAGATAACCTCCGCCGATCATAGCAATCAGCGCAAACAGCGATCGCGCTTGCACCAATAAGGTCGCTAAACCAAAAACCGTCAGTGCTGCATACACCGCAATCCCCGAGGTATGGCACCACGCAGCCACTAAGCCATTGCGCCGCCCACCACCAACAGTATGGCGAATCACCATTGCTAAGCTGGGGCCCGGCGACATTGCCCCCAGTAAACAGACCATTGCTAATGGTAGCCAACTCCCCCACGCCATGTTGTTTCTCCTTTTCCCTTATGATGATGCCTTGCTATCCAATGTCTCGAGTCAATCAATTCGCTTCCTAGCCATATCAAAGGGGTTAACATAGGCCACGGCAGCACTAGCTTACCATTCTCGCTCAAATCACAAAACAAACAGTTAGCACGATAATTACATTGACACTAATGGCTAACTCTAGCAATGATAGGATCCCCTAATAATAAGGGAGCAAGCTGTGAAAATCACCCAGCAAGCAGCGATGGTGATTGACATGACTTACATCGATGGACCCTAAAAAGGAGTGGCTATGCAAGCTATTCGAGTCGCGATCATTGGCTATGGTAAGGCTGCAAAAACGTTCCATTTACCTTTTATCAATGCACTGACGTCCTACCAGTTGACGGCTATTAGCACCAGTCAACGTGAAGCATTACAAGCCGACTACCCCGATGTTGAGCACTACATGGATGCGAGTGAGTTGATCGAAAAAAGTGACGCTGATTTAATCGTTATCACCGCGCCCAACAAAGCCCACTATCCACTGGCAAAACTTGCAATTGCCCACGGCAAACATGTGCTTTTAGAAAAACCATTCGTGCTCAATATGGCCGAGGGAGAATCGCTCATTGCCCAAGCCAAAGCAGCCGGCGTTGTTTTGACAGTCAATCACAATCGCCGTTTAGATGGTGATTTTTTCACGATCAAACAGCTAATTGCAGAGAAGAAACTAGGTGAGCTGAAACTGTTTGAGTCGCATTATGACCGCTTTCGCCCAACTGTTCGGCAACGCTGGCGTGAAAATGCCGGAGAGCCTGGCTCAGGCATTTTGTATGATTTGGGTGCACATCTGATCGATCAGGCTCTGGAACTATTTGGCTTGCCGGACAAGCTCACCGCACATGCCTTATCACAACGACATAATTCGCAAGTCGTCGACTATTATCATCTAATACTGCACTATCCAAGCCATCAGGCTATTCTTCATTCCAGCTCTTTTTGTGCTGCGCCTGCACTGCGTTTCCATTTGGAAGGTGAACTCGGCAGTTATCAAAAATACGGTATGGATGGTCAAGAAGAGCAGCTCGTCGATGGCCACGTTGAATTCGCTGCAGAGGGTGAACTCGGGAGCGAACAGGGTTATCTCTATACGCAAGATACAAAGCAGCTGATCACGAATCAAAAGGGTCGATACTATCATTTTTATCAGCAACTTGCTGCAGCAATCCAACAGCAACAGCCTTTACTTGTTACGGCTGAACAGGCGCTTGAGACCATCCGCTTGATTGGACTTGCCATGCAAAGTGAAAAAGAACAACGGACTCTAAGCGTGCCTAAATAACGACCAATCAAGCTAGACGAATTGTTGCGCATATAGGCGAATTGTTGCGTATAGATGATATACTGTTCAGCAATGATTCGCCTAGGTTGAAAGTATAGATGAATGGCCAGCTCAGACAGTTCGGTAGATGGGAGTGGCAACTCTTCATTGGTATTCTATTATTTGGCTTTACTCATATTGCGCAGGCCCAGCGGCTCGTTATTGATCCAGCACAAAATCAAATTTTGGACGAGCATTTTGAAGTTTTAAACGATCCGTCTCGGACTTTGACACTTAAGCAGGTGATGAGCCAACCCGATAATTTTCATCCATCCGATGACCATCGCATCAATTTAGGCTACACCCAGCAAGCGGTGTGGCTGAAAGTTTCGCTCTATTCTGCAAGCGATCTTAGACGTATTTTGATGTTTCGATATCCTTACCTTGATCGCATTGATTGTTATATTATCGAAGGTAACCAAGTCCTGTCGCATCAATACAGCGGTTTTACCATTCCCCCAGCCGAGCGCTCAATTGAGGATATACACCCCACATTTTTACTGTCACTAAAAGCTGGGCACACTCAAAGTGTTTATCTGCGCATCATTGCCAATGGTGCAATGGCATTAAATTCAACGCTATTTGTTCCTAAGTTATTCCATCAGAGTAGTGAGCAAATGCTGTTTGCCCAAACCTTGTTTATTGGCATGGCGTTAGCACTCACTATTTATAATTTGTTCTTAGGGATAGTGCTGCGCCGATTACCGTTGTTACTCTATGCAGGGTTTATTAGTAGCTTTGCCGTGGCCACCATGGCCGCGAATGGTGTAGGCGGTTTATATTTGTGGCCACTACTCGGCCCGATCATTAATCATATCGTTCCCACTGGTTTTAGCATCGCAGTGGTATGGGCGTTGCTCTTTGCCCGTCACTTTTTAAATCTCCAAGAGATTGTTCCGCGGTTTAATAAAGTCCATCAGTGGGTGACTTATTTATGCCTCGTAATGGCATTATCAACCATCATATTACCCGTGCAAATAGGCGTGCAAATCATGTCATTGCTTGGAACCAGCATGGCGGCTTTTTTAATCCTATGTGGTTATATCGGCATTCGCCACAAGGTTCCTGCGGCGCGTTATTACTTAGCCGCATGGCTCTTTTTGTTGATCGGCTCAGCGATGGTGTCGATTCGTAACACGGGGCTCATTCCTTCCAACTTTATCACAGTCTATGGTATGCAAATAGGCTCAACCATCGAGATGCTGCTGCTTTCATTTGGTTTAGCTACGCATTTTAATGAGCTGAAAAAACAAAAGGAATATTCACAGACTGCTCTTTTAAACACCTTAAAAATGCAAGAGCATCTACTTGAGCAACGCGTCAGCGAACGCACTCAAGAGCTGGCATTAGTCAATGCAAAACTGGAGGTTATGGCCATCCATGATCCTCTCACTCAAACGTTGAACAGGCTAGGTCTAAGCAAACAATTTGATCAGCTCAAAGCGACTGCCTCAGTTGATCAACCGCTCGCGATTTTGCAGATCGACTTAGATGGTTTTAAACAGATTAATGACCAGTATGGCCACGCTGTCGGTGATGTGTTGCTCAAAGTGATCGCCAAACGCCTTCAATCTGAATGTCGCCCCACTGATCTTGTGGCCCGCATGGGCGGTGATGAATTTGCGGTGATCTGTTTCAACATAGATAATCGTCCGCAGTTACTTGGTTTTAGCTCACGCCTTCGAGACCAATTAGCAGCTCCCATTCAAATTAATAGCAGTTTGCAGATCCAAGTAGGAGCAAGTATAGGGGCATGTTTAAGTACCATCGGTCATTTTTCACTCGATCAATTACTCCAATATGCCGACCAAGCGATGTATCAAATCAAAAACAGCCATAAGGGTAATGTCGCGCTCGATGACCGAATTACTAACCTCTTTTTTAACAGTGCAGAGCCCTAATATGCGCCATCAAATATGAGTGGATCCTATAGCATGTCATTCATTCTTAAGTGCTTATCTTGAGGCTAGCAAGTCAGCATCGGTAGGTATCATGACGGAGCAAATGACATGCCCGTCGCATGCGCCATCTCAAAGCTCGGTTCAACAGCCTTATTCTGTTTACTCGATACACCTTTTCAAGGGACAACTCATTATCATTACTAAAGTTTATATATCTAATGATATATATCAGATACAGATAATAAAAATATTATAACAACATATTATTTATAGTTATTTTTAAAAAAAATAATCAATTAAATGGTTAGTGGTGAAACCATTTAATCCATATGTTACACTATATTCATCCACTGAATGTATTTATAGCTAACTGTGGCTGATCTATTGGATGATATAGATTGATAGAAACCTTCTATCCGAAAGCCGCATCTAGCTCTCAGCGCCAACCGCTGCAAAGTAAATAAAAAAACGTAGTAAATCTGTTCCTGAAGATCGATCTACGTTTTTGCTAAACAAAGGAGCAAAACATGGCGACATCATCGCCCGATCAAGATCAAACTCAATGTAAATTACCTAGCCTTCCCCTCGCGATTACGCCGATCATCCTCACTTTGATGTTACTCGGATTACAAATTTTCTATTTCGGCGACTTTACCCCACATATCCCACTCGCTCTAGGGTTAGCAATCACCTCTCTGGTCGGACTCAAACTGGGCCTTAAATGGGCCGATATTGAGAAAGGCATGCTCCATGTCGTCTCATTAGCACTGCCGTCCATCGCCGTACTCATTTGTGTTGGGATGATCATCGGTACTTGGATTGCCAGTGGTACAGTTCCCACATTGATCTATTATGGTCTGACCTTATTATCACCCCATATCTTCTTAGCGGCTGCCATGCTGCTTTGCTCGGTGGTTTCGCTAGCGCTTGGAACCTCTTGGGGCACCGTTGGCACCGTTGGTTTAGCCCTGATGGGGATTGGCTCTGGCTTTGGTATTCCCATGTATTGGACAGCCGGGGCAGTGGTATCCGGTTCTTTTTTTGGTGACAAAATGTCACCGCTTTCTGATACCACCAATTTGTCACCGGCAGTCACCGGAACAGATGTGTTCTCGCATATTAAAAATATGGTTCCAACAACGCTGCCTGCCATGCTGATTGCCTTTGTCATCTATTTGGTCGCAGGCTTTATGATGATCAAAGCAGGTCATGTGTCATTTGGTCAAATCGGCCAAGTCACCCAATCTCTGCAGCAGCATTTTGTGATCTCGCCTTGGTTATTGGCCCCCGCTGCCATTGTTATATTTTTAGCCGTGAAACGGATGCCTCCCATTCCATCACTCTTTGCTGGGGTACTCGCAGGTGGTGCCACGGCGATGATCGCCCAAGGGGCAAGTTTGCATGATGTGTTTAGCTTCGCCAGCAGTGGTTATAACATTCATACCAGTGTTGATACAGTCAACAGCTTGCTGAATCGCGGCGGCATTCAATCAATGATGTGGACCGTTTCACTGATTCTGATTGCCTTAAGCTTTGGTGGCGCCTTAGAAAAAACCCGTTGTTTGGAAGCAATTATCACCGCGATTGTTAATAAAGTGAGTAAATTTGCGCAACTACAAACGGCTGCAGCCGTGGCATCAATGGCGACCAACTTAGTCGCAGGCGACCCTTACTTATCAATTGCCCTACCGGGTCGAATGTTTGCGCCTGCATACCGAGGCATTAAATACTCGACGCTGAACTTATCACGAGCACTGGAAGAAGGCGGCACATTGATCTCGCCATTGGTGCCATGGAATGCCGGTGGTGCATTTGTGATTTCGGCATTAGGGCTTGGGATTTCGCAAGGCCACTTTGAGAACTTATTATATATCCCGCTCTCATTTGCCTGTTGGTTATCTCCCCTAACTGGGATTTTATTTGCCAACTTGGGGATCTTCTCGCCCAAAGCAACGCGCGAAGAGCGCAAGGCTTGGCGTGATAATGATGAGTTAATCGCTGTGGTTGATGGGATTGATTAATATCAACGCTAGGCATTAATGCTTTAAACCCAGTCTTTGGCTGGGTTTTTTATTTTTTGAGCCCAAAAATCACTACAACACCATTCATGCCACATAGAATCGACTAAGCATCATCAAGGTATTGAGCAACAACCATCAGGATGAGCATAATATTTACATCAATACATAAAAATCACACCGACAAAGGGTGACCATGGAGATTCGATACGTTAATCAATATTCTAATTGGCAATTAGTGTATAATAGACAATGTCTTATCGATATATCTGTATCACGTAATATCGAGTGAATGACAATCCATCAAAGGAGTCACTATGACCGATCTAGCCCCCGTTCGCACTGTCACCTCACCTAAACGCTTTGTCATTGGCAGTGACCTACTTATGAAACTACACGAGCATATGCTCGATTTGGGAAATCACGCACTGTTTATCTGTGATGAATTTATCGTAGAACGTATTCACGATGAAGTCTTACCTGCGCTGAAAAGCCACCAATTAAATGGGGTCGCGGTAAAATTCAACTATGAATGTACCCAGCAAGAAATTGACCGGCTCAGCGGTTTAAGCAAAACCAATCACTGCAATGTCATTGTCGGTATTGGTGGGGGTAAAACCTTGGACTCAGCCAAGGCCACTGCCAATCAGCTGAAACTGCCCGTGGTGATTATTCCAACACTGGCAGCAACCGATGCGCCATGTACGGCACTGGCCGTTCTGTACAAAGAAAATGGTGAATTTGATCGCTATCTATTTTTGCCTCAAAATCCCGATTTGGTCATCGCCGATCTGGCAATTATTACCGCCGCGCCCAAACGTTTCTTTAGTGCCGGGATTGGTGATGCGCTCGCAACCTACTTTGAAGCGCGTGCCTGCTATCAATCGGATGGCGTGAACTTAGTGTTAAAACGACCTTCACGAACAGGGCTCGGGCTTGCCAAAATGTGTTATGAGATCTTATGCGAAAATGCTGCGAATGCGATCGAAGCGGTTAATCAACATCTGATTACACCCGCACTCGAGCAAACCATCGAGGCAACCATCTATTTAAGTGGTGTAGGCGCAGAATCAGGTGGTCTAGCCGCCTCCCATGCTGTGAGCAATGGCTTAACCGCGGTCCCAGATCTACACCACAGCCAACATGGTGAAAAGGTTGGCTTTGGTCTGATGACACAACTCGTGTTGGAAAATGCGCCAGATAATGAGTGGCAGCAGGTGTTATCCATCATGTTCAACGCTCAATTGCCGATGACCATGCAAGCTCTGGGAATGAAAGAATTTGATGAAACGCAGTGGCGACAAGTCGCCAAAATAGCCTGCGATAAAAATGATACCATGGGCAATATGCCGATGCGAGTCAGCGAAGATGATGTCTATTACGCCATGCTAGCCGCCGATGCAATAGGTAAACGCTATCTGGCGCAGCACGCCGCACAACCTATTTAACCATCTGGTTTGCGTAAAAAAGCCCACAATTGTGGGCTTTTTTACTAAGACGCCGATTCTGGCTGTTTAAACTTGCATATCGGCAACCAACGCAGCCCCGCATAAATCAGTGCAGTGATCAGTAAAGACGGTAACGTTGCCCCCCAATCACTATAAAAATCGCTCACCAGATGATAGATCACCACGCCGATAATCCAAGCAAACAGCGCTGCGAGCACTTGGAATTTACTCGCCTTGACCGAGTGCGAGCGGCTCCCATAATCAACCAACAATAGCGCAAACAGTGGCACAAACACCGAACCAATCCAGAGTAGGAAATCAAGGTAGGCTTGGGTTGGGAT
Organism: Celerinatantimonas yamalensis; assembly: GCF_046054155.1. Taxonomy (NCBI): domain Bacteria; kingdom Pseudomonadati; phylum Pseudomonadota; class Gammaproteobacteria; family Celerinatantimonadaceae; genus Celerinatantimonas; species Celerinatantimonas yamalensis. The sequence continues at coordinate 127,157 of NZ_JBEQCT010000006.1, read as the reverse complement.
CAACCACGCGATAAGAGTCGAAACAACGCCAAAACCCAGCGCTAAATGCCAAGTCCGCAGCGATGCAAACAGGCTTGCTGAAACCGCCGCAGAGTGGATGGGAGCGAAGGCATTTTCGGTTTCATCACACAGGATCAGCAGCAGCGGAAAACCAGCCATCGCTAACGCCAGCGAGCGCATTAACTGATCCCCCGAGCCAAGCACCAACGCATAGGCGGCACCCAGCACCATAATCCAAATGGTGCCTACCCAAAACCCGAGGGCCGTACCGTTAAACGCCGATTTTCCTGACTGGCCAAAACGAGTGTAGTCGGCGACCAAGGGCAACCAGCTGACAGCCATCGAGATCACAATATCAAGTCCAAGCCCAATCGGCATCGAGCCATCACCCGCTTGTAACCAAAGCTGCGTCAGTGAGTAATGCGCCAACCAATAAGCAGTCAGTCCCGTGCATCCACTTAGCACAATCCAACGGCCAAAGCGGCGCAGTAAGACTCGCACCCACGTCAGTGGACCAAGCACCGCTTGCCATGTGGCTAATGCGCCAAATAACGCAGTCCACAATAACGATGAACTCAGCCAGCTTTGAGTGGGAAACCATTGTTTGCACAGCTCGACACTGGCACTGCGCATCAATACGATCTCAAATGCACCCCAACCTATCAATTGCAAAAGATTCAACAATGCGGGGATATAACTGCCCGTGTGTCCCAATGAGCGCTGCATCAACGCCATCGACGAGAGCCCCTGTTGCTGGCCAAATAAGCCGATCACCGCCAGTAATAGCGCCCCTAATGATGAACCAATCACAATCACCCAGACTGCGCCGCGCAGCCCCAAACCTGGAGCAACTAAGGCACCGGTTTGTAATACAGCAAGACCAATCCCCAAAGAAAGCCACAACGCAAAAAAGTCGCTCTGTTGCAGTAACTTGTTATCGTCACTGACTTTTTCTCGGGCACTGTAGAGTTCATCGCTCATCGGTATTAAATCCCTTAACGCAGTCGTTTTAATTTAAATAGTTGTCGCGGATTGAGCATCAGATCCTGCGCGGCAATCAATTGCAGCTCTCGCTCTCCAGCTTGATAGGTTAATTCGAACAAAGCGTACACGGAGGCCGCCACAAACTGCAATGCTTGCTCAGGATCAGCCCCTTTAAGCAGCTGTGCTAAAAATAGCGCGCTGGTGACATCCCCCGCCCCATTTAGAGGAACAGGAAAATCCAACTTGGGCGTAGCCACCAGCCAACTTCCCTGAGCGCTATCGAGCAGAAGACCAATCTGATCAGAGGGCACCTCGTCAACCTCTAACGAGGTCACCAACACATATTTAGGGCCCCGCTCACGCACCTGAGCCGTAGCTTGCAGTGCATCCTTAAAGGTTTCAATACGCTGATCGGCTAGAAAACTTAATTCAAATTGATTGGGCGTAATCAGATCGGCATGAGGGATTGCGTAGTCTCTTATCCACTCAGGTAAACCCGGTTTAACAAAAAATCCGCGCCCGACATCCCCCATCACGGGGTCACAGCAATACAATGCATCTGGCCGATGGCGACGGATGCGCTGCAGCGCATCGAGTGTCACTTCACCGGTATATTGATCGCCCAAGTATCCCGTTAACAGAGCACTCATCTGTTTAAGCGCGCCGCGATCTTCAATGCCATCGAGCACCTCACGCAGATGCGCGGGGGTAAACACCTCGCCTTTAAATTCGCCATAGCCCGTATGATTAGAAAATTGCACGGTATGAATTGCGCTCACTTCAAAGCCTTGACGTTGCAACGGAAAAACAGCCGCGCTATTACCGACATGACCATAGGCAACATGGCTTTGAATTGAAAGTAAATGATGAGGCATATGTATGACATCCATTCAATGAGAAGATATAAACATTATGCTACTAAGCCGTTGTACACGAAACCCCCATAACCGAAAGTCATTGTATATTCGAGCTATTGCTTGGCTCATCCATCCAGCAATAGCGAAGTACTGGCATTCGGCCGGCTTGTAGCGCTGATTGAATTGAAGCCTCGTTACGACCATCGATAGTGCCAAACAATAGTGCATCTGAGGCCAGCTGCTGCATATAGGCCAACTGCGCCTTTGCTGAGAGATGCTGCCCTTGAAATGCTGGCGCAATCGCCTTATCAATGACGCTCAATCCATGCAAAAACTGATATGAACACGCCTGTACAATCAACACCCCAACCGCTTGCTGGCACCAATGAATGCGACAAACCTCACCGTCTTGAAGGTGCTCTTCGAGCTCATCATCACTGAGTGCATGAAGCCTCTTTTGTAGTTCTGGCTGGCGTTTAAACAGCTGCTGATAGGCATCATCAAGTAACGCTCGGCACCACTGTTTATCGGTGATATTCGCACCTGTCAAAAAAACCGTTGTATCTGCCTGAGCAGCTATCATCTCGCTCGCTTGGCCAAGATAGAGCTGTTGATCAATGGGATGCAAGGCTGGAGTGATGGTGGCGCTGCAATAGCGTACTCGAGTGGCATTAAGCCCCTGCCAGTTGGCCAAAATAGCCTTGACTGCCCGCTCACTCGGCGGCCCGCACGGCGCAATGATATCCACAAAAGGCGCATCGAGTTGCTGATTGACAAAACGTGGCCCCGTTAAATACTGAATGCCATCCACGTCGATGACACGCTGCAGAAAAAAATCTTGTGGTAAATCGAGCTGTTGAAAAGGAAAAAGCGCACCAAACTGCTCATCATGACACCACGACAACTGTTCATCCAAATAATCGCTTATCCATTGTGTTAAACGCTCACAAGCTACCGGCAGATGTTGCCAATGGGCGACAAATGGCGATAAAAAAACGGCTTTCACATCACTCATCCATGTTCTCTCTATTTGATAAACATTCAAATGTCAGGCAATCAATTACCAGGGAGCTGTTTTTATAGCATTAATGTCATCATCATCACAACCCGCCATGGCGTTGGTAATCCGACTGACTATGCAGACCTAATCAGTGAATAGTATGAACGGTTACAAACGCCCAGTGTAAATATCGGTCGCCGGCTATTTGCTGAATTGACTACTTTAATGGGCAAGAGAGGATGCGCGCGATACGGAGCTATTTATCGGCTTTGAACGGGTCACTGTGGTAGCAAGAGTTAATCCCCGAACAAGCCGCTGCCCATACAGGACATGATCGCGCTTGCACGAAAAGAGGATTAACCTTTGTAGGCAGCAGGGATCGGACTTAAACTGCTTCGACCACTGGCTCCAGCCCCGCGATAGCAACTGGTTGACATTGCCCTAGATAACGCATTAAGTAAGTTAACCTAAGCTATTTCGCTGATCAGTATAATAGCTCCAGCGACTACCGGCTTATCACCGGCGCGCGCATCAAACATCACCGCTCACAGTTTTCCCTGACACGGATGCACCAGCGGCTCGGGTAGCTTATGTGCAGCAAATTTTCTCACCGAGAAGCGAAAACTAGGACGCTGGTCAATGCTTCACAAGCGCTACCAGCTAATAAGCTCACCTCTTAAAGAAGGCTCATTTATCGCCCTGCCATATCTCGAGGCAACCATGCATTGGGTCCGATAAACGTTAGCGAATATCACGATACTCCGTAGTTGACGGCTTTTTACGAATCACTTCTGAGACAAAGTTCGCGACATAATGAGCCGCTGTGGCCAAAAAACCCTCTTCGCGTAGACGCCGTGCAGAAGTCTCCATCACCAGTTTCATGTCAAATAAGACCCGTCCTTTCTTATGTAGCCTTCGGGCAATATCGGTATCCTCACCATAGAACGCGATGGAGGTATCAAACCCACCAATTGCCAGCAACGCAGCCTTACTGGCAGCAAAGTTCCCGCCGACTGCCATATAACGGGTAAACCAATAGGTCGGTCTGGCTAGCATGCTCCAGTAAGCTTTCACCAACCAGCGCTGCACGATCGGTAAGTCATAATAACGATAAGGGCCACTGATACAGGTTAGGTTATTATCTGCTGCATAAGCATCCAATACCCGAGGTACCCAACCAGATGGCATTCGAGTATCCGCATCAATGAAAGCTAAGATCTCGCCCTGCGCCTCTTCGAGCCCGCGCTGCCGAGCACAGGTCAACCCCTTATTGGGCTCATAAACTACGCGCACTCCAGCAAACGTTGAAGCCACCTCGGCAGTGCGATCTGTACTGGCATTGTCGATGACAATGATCTCAAACAGCCCTAGATGTGCATACTTGGCCATTTCTGCACAAGCGTAAGTTAAACACTGCGCCAAATAGCGTTCTTCGTTATAGGCAGGAATAATCAAACTGAGCTTCATAACCGTGCTCCTATCATACGAGTTGATATATCTGGGGGTTAATGCATCGGTATAAATCTGCTCCCAAGTGCAGGTCACTCTATCGATGGAAAACTGCTGGGTTTTGTGCGTCGCGTACTCACCCATTTGAGCACGTAATTCAGGTTGTGATAACAATTTTAACAGCTGATGGGCAAACGCCTTAGCATCGCCCGGTGGGGCCGTAAAACCCGACTGGCCATCAATATATTCGGGCAATGCCCGCCAGTGTGCCCCCACCGCTGGCAAACCACAGCTCATCGCTTGTAATAGCACCATACTTTGAGTTTCCGAGGTGCTCGCGATGGCAAATGTATCGGCGCCTTGATAAACCTTCGCCAGCTCAGCTTTATTGAGTGTCCCTAAGAACTTCACTCGCTCAGCGATGCCCAGCGATTGCGCTAATTTATACAAACTCTCCCGTGCTGAGCCATGTCCGGCCAGAACCAACATCGCATTGGGAAGCTCTTCTACTACAATGGCCAAAGCTCGGATCAATACATCAATATTCTTTTCATTGGCCAAGCGCCCAGCATAACAAATAGTCTGATCGGTAAAACCAAACTGCTGTTTATAGGATGCTTTAGTTGCCCCATCAACTGGCTTAAACAAGTGGGTATCAATTGGATTGGATACGACCTGAGAGGGCACGCTAAGGCCAAATGAGAGCATCTCATCGAGCACTGACTGAGAAGGGCCACTAACTCTCAGGCAATGATTATAATAGCGCGTCACCCACTTCACGCTGGTGTGGCTAAAGAAATCTGCTGAAAACGGGGTGTAAGAGCCAAATTCGCCAATCGCCCAGTGGTTGGTGCCCACTATCGGCACATTTAAACGCCGAGAAGCTCTGAGCGCCTCCCAACCAGCACCCAGAAAAGTATGGGTATGAATGATATCCGGCTTAAAATCACGCAATTGACGCCAGCGCCGCCCCGTAGGAACAAGCAGTCGAGACTGCCCCGTGGAACTTGGGACTCGCACAGAACAGAGTCGGCAGATAGTCACATTGTCGCCAAGATCAATTTCTTGAGTAGGTAATCCAGCGAGTTGAAAATCTCGCGCAGGTGCGCTGGGCGCAAAAATCATCACCTGATGGCCGCGCTCGCCCAATGCTCGGCTGGTCAATAATACTGAATCTTGGATCCCCCCTAACTCTGGGTAAAAACTATCAGTGAATAGTGCAATACGCATAACTTTTTAACCCTCAAACCGAGTCAGTTTAAACATTCGGCGAATATAGAACAGACTAGCCACGACCAACACGGCAAGAATGACGCATGAAAACAGCCACAGATAAAAGTCGATGTGGTGATAAGCCGCCCCAGCAAAGAAACCGAGTAACACAAAAACGGCTGATTTAGGCAGCGTTGCCAAAAAATTAAACCCAAGGAAGATCCGCATCGGTATACGGGCAACGCCAGCACCGAGCAGTACAATAAAGCCAGCGGCATGGGTCAATTTGGCCGTGACCAATACTCTTCCAGGCCGAGTACGAAAACTCGCCAGCAGTGATGAAAATTTCAAATTCGCAGAACTATTTGGCCGTTTACGTAAAAATGACGACGACATCCAGCTACTGCGCCCAAGGCCATACAATAATAGATCGCCAAGCATATCGCCCAGCACCGACACCATATAAACCGCCGCGATATTTAATAACCCCTGCGATGCCAAAAAAGCACCGATAACCGCAGCAATAGGGCCTTCAACTAATGCGGCTATGAACAGCGCTACGTATCCGTAGTTGGAAATTGCGGACAGCATCCAATCCAGCATGTTCTTCTCCGACATCATAAGGTTGAAGGGGTTGTCCAGTTCGTAAGGTCGCTTTATGGTGAGCAGGGTATTGCGTAAAATCCCATTGAACGAGCTCAAAGCGCCCATCCAAGTACTCTACAATCCCCGAACAGGTTTCGACCCAGTCACCAGAGTTGAGATAACGCATCCCATCGATATCATGATCGGCAGCGTGATGAATATGACCACAAATCACGCCTTGAGCCCCTTTCTCTCTCGCCTCATTTAGCAAACTTTGCTCAAAGTGGCTCATATGTGTCACGACCCGCTTAACATTATGTTTACTCCATTGCGACAATGACCAGTAGTTCAGCCCAAGGCTGCGCCGGAGCACATTCAAACTAGCGTTTAAGGTCAGTAACGCATGATAGACACCATGCCCAATGTTGGCCAACCACGGCATATGGCGCATCACCACATCATATTGGTCACCGTGAGTCACCAGATACTTACGGCCATCGGCACTTTCGTGGATCGCATCGCGTTTTATTTCAATGCCAAGAAAGGTTTTACCAGCGCAGCGGCGCAGCTGGTAATCATGGTTACCGGGAATATAAATGATCCGAGTTCCCTGTCGGGCCCGCTCCAGCAATTCGTGGATCACCACATTTTGCCGCATGCTCCAACGGCGTTTGGATTTCAAACACTTACTCTCAAGAATGTCACCCACCAAGTAGATGGTCTGCACATCATAATTGTGCAAAAATTGGGTTAATAATTCAGCCTGACAGGCTCGAGTACCGAGGTGAACATCTGAAATAAACAACGCGCGAATAGAGCGACGCTCATCTGGCGCGGCTGACTTCGCCTGTTCATCAAAGGAGTAATCGTTTGGCCATACGTCAGTAGCATACTCTGTTGTGGTAGGCATCACATTCTCCAAAAGCGGCTTATCAATACGTGCAACAAAGCCTGGGCGATCCGCTAGGTTAAGCGCCACTGGCTACGCTTACTGAGATATTATCGAGGAGCAGCTTAAATTCTGCTTAAGATTTTTAAGAACAGTGACAAATGAGTCAAAGGTTTCTCGAAAAATTCAACAAATAATAAGTAAAAACAGTATATTGAAGAATTAATAAAGATTAATGACAATAGTCGACATTATAAACATCAGTCCGATTTTGGTGATGGGATTAAGGCGCTGACAGGAAACTGCACGTGAACCTTCAGACCTTGGCCATGATGACCCGAATGCAACGAGACCTGCGCGAAATGCCGCTCAGCGATCCGTTTAACAATAGACAGTCCTAGGCCACTGCCCGTATCGCGAGCCGAGCTGCCCCGATAAAAACGTTCCATCACCCGAATACGCTCCTCCTCAGGAATCCCAGGGCCATCATCACACACCGTCAACAGCACGCCTTGAGGGGTAATTCGAGTCGATAGCTCCACCGAACCACCCACATGTGAATAACGAATAGCGTTGTCGAGTAGATTATTAAGCAAAATTCGCAAGCTATCATAGTCACCAATAATGGCGATGGGTTGGCGCCCAGCACAACTGAGTTTAATCTGCCGAGCCTCGGCAAGCTGGTTATGCTCACTCATCACAGATTGACATAAATCAGGTAATTCAATAGATTGCAACACCATTGCAGCGTTAGGATCTAAACGTGCCAACGCCAACAATTGAGCGGTGATATGCGATAATCGATCGATACCGATTTGCAGTTGTTCGATAGTTTGCTGGCGGGCTTTCGGGTCATCACTACGCTGCAACAATTCAGTCTGAATAGCTAATCCCATAATCGGTGTTCGCAACTCATGAGCCGCGTCGGCAATAAAATCTTTTTGTACCTTAAACGAATACTCTAAGCGTAATAATAAATCATTTAAGGCATGGGCAAATGGATGGATCTCACCCGGCAGTAAATGGGTGTCGATAGGCTCCATACTGTTGGCATTACGCTGGGCCAGTTCAACGCTAATTAAGCGTAGTGGTTTAAGCCCATGACCTATCCCAAACCATAAAAACAGCGCCAACACCGGTAAGAGCGATAAAACCGGCCAAAACAGGTGCACCGCCACGCCCGCTAATGCTTCCCAGCGAGCATCCCGAGCCTGCCCCACAACAATCCAACGCTTGCCTCGCTTCATAGTAAACGTATGCCAGGTTTGCCCACTCAGCTGAACATTCAAAAAACCGCTTTGCTGCGGTTTAGGTAATAGCAGTCCACTGTCAGTGGTGTACTCAAGTTTGCCATTGAGCCAAACCTGCAACAGCACTTCATCGGCAAGATCACTACTGATACTTTTTTCGTGTTGTTTTTTGGGGTACTGAAAACTGACAGAGCCATCGTTGCCAACCTCAACATGTTCAGCAATATAGCGCATCTGATCACTCAGCAGATCATTGAGTTGATCGGCCGCGCCCCAGTATGTCCCCAGGCTTGCCAATAGACCGGCCAGAAAAGTAGCCGGCAATAACCATAGCAACAGTCGTCGGCGCAGCGATTGCTTAAACCAGCGAACTAAACGACGCCATTTCACTGACGTTCTCCAATACAATACCCCACACCTCGAACCGTTTGAATCACATGACTGCCCAGTTTTTTGCGCAAATTAGAGATATGCACTTCTACGGCATTACTGCCGATCTCCTCTCCCCAACCATATAAACGCTCTTCGAGCTGTTCTCGAGAAACGACCGCATCTGGTTCTTGCATCAGTTCGCGCAGCAGCGCGAACTCCTTAGGTGAAATAGAGACTTCTGCATCATTCAACCACAATTGATGACGCGTTGGGTCAAGGCGAATAGAACCGGCCATCAGCTGTGTCTGAGCCCGTCCGGCATGCCGCCGGCTGACGGCCCGAATACGAGAAATAAGTTCCTGTAAGGCAAAGGGTTTAACCAAATAATCATCAGCCCCCATATCAAGCCCTAACAAGCGATCAGGCAATGCATCACGAGCGGTAATAATAATTACTGGCAGGCGGTTATCGTCTTGGCGTAAATTTTTTAGTAACGTCATTCCATCCAGCTTAGGCAGTGAAAGATCGAGCAACGCCAGCGAATAAGGGACTGTTTTCATCGCTAATGCAGCGAGCGCTGCCTGTCCATCGGTCACCCAATCGACAGTAAACCCCTCTTGGCGTAACCCTTGCTGTAACCCTTGGCCGATTAACGGATCATCTTCTGCTAACAATAAACGCATATGCGATGTAGCCCATCTAAGCTTAGAAACAAGGCAAGTCATAAAAACCTGCATCACCAGCTCGCCCCAGCCAATTGCAGGCCGTTGACGTGTCAAATTAATTGCAGCTTAGCACTCAATAAACCTGCTCGTCCAAAATCCTAATTGAAAAGCATCGTATCACGCAACGCGGCCTAGGCGGTGAAAAGTGATGAAGGGCAAGGAGCAACGCTCAGTTTGGGCGGCACTCGATCCAAATTGGACTGGCGAGCCACCAGCTAATGAGTCACCAGCTTATGACGGGTAGCGCGGCATTGCGTTAGAGAATGTGCTGAAGCGGCGCGAATCATCCCATAAAAAAGCCTCTGGCAGAACCAGAGGCTTTATCAAATAAATAGCTAGCTGTCAGATGTTATTTATGACCCATTAGGAGCAAATCTTCTGGGGCAAGCAGACGCTGCTGGGCGGTCAGACGAAAATAGATATAAGCGAGTACCATCATCAACGCAAAGATAACCGCCAACATAAAGTTAAACCAGATCATCGCCACCAAACACAACACTGAAATGGCCAGCGCAATAGCGGGTACCACTGGGTAGCCGGGTGCATAATAACTGCGTTCTAAGTTTGGCTCATCGCGGCGCAGCTTAAACAAGCTCAGCATACTCATGATATACATGACAATGGCGCCAAAAACAGCCATGGTGATCATGGCAGCCGTCAATCCCATTCCCTGTAGGTTAATCAACCCATCACTAAAAATCGCCGCGCAGCCAATCACCCCACCCGCAATAATGGCGCGATGAGGCGTTTGAAAGACCGATAACTTAGCCAAACCTACGGGCAGATAGCCCGCACGTGCCAGCGCAAAAAACTGCCGCGAATAACCTAAGATAATCCCGTGGAAGCTGGCAATCAGCCCAAATAGGCCAATCCACACCAACATATGCAACCATCCAGAGTGTGTCCCTACAACCATTTTCATCGCTTGTGGCAACGGATCGTTAATACCTGAAAGTTTTTGCCAATCGCCAGCCCCACCAGCGAGCATCATCACACCAATGGCCAAAATCACGAGGGTTAAAATCCCTGTAATATAGGCTTTAGGAATGGTGCGCTTGGGATCTTTGGCTTCTTCAGCAGCCATCGCCGCCCCTTCAATAGCCAGGAAAAACCAGATCGCAAATGGAATCGCCGCAAACACCCCAGATAATGCTGAAGCGCTAAAATGATCACTGCCCGCCCAGCCATGCGCGACAAAATGGCTAATACTAAAACCCGGTGCCACCACGCCCATAAACACCAACAGCTCAATAACCGCTAAGATAGTCACACACAGCTCAAATGTTGCCGCCAGCTTCACACCTAAAATATTTAATGCCATAAAGATAATATAGGCACCCACCGCCGCATATTTCGGGTTCAACTCAGGGAACTGTACGTTAAGATAAGCGCCAATCGCCATAGCGATAGCTGGCGGAGCGAAGACAAATTCAATCAGCGTTGCCATTCCCGCAATCAAACCCCCCGTTTCACCAAAGGCGCGGCGACTATAGGCAAACGGGCCACCAGCATGAGGAATCGCCGTAGTGAGCTCGGTAAAACTAAAGATAAAACAAGTATACATCGTGGCAATCAGAGCGGTGGTGAGCAAAAAACCCAACGTTCCAGCCACGCCCCAACCATAACTCCAACCAAAATATTCACCTGATATCACCAGCCCAACCGCGATCCCCCATAAGTGAATGGTGCTGAGCGTGGGTTTAAGTTTTTCCGTCATAACAGATCTCCAATCATCAATGATTCGCATTATCGCCAGAGCAGCGGTTTCCTTGATATTGATCATCGATGATTGATAGTAAGAAAACTTGACTGTGATAGAGCACTCGTGCGACGCAAAGTTAACTTAGCAATTGAGTTGACTGAAGCGAGCAATGACCACCGATAAGTGCAATCCTCAGTCAAGCAATCCATTGCTGGAAATTAGATGGGAGGGCATGTTGACCATTTTTGCTCGCGAAATGAGAATCGATACTGGCCCGTAACTGCTGAGCTAAGGGGGTCGATGCGTGAATGACGGTGAGTATCCAAGTGTCACAGGCTATTCGACGTAAAGAAGGTTCGCAGTATGATCCCTTAATTGAGTCAATAGCAGTGATCTGTAATCTCCACTGGGTGATCGGTAAGATGCCAACCACAATCGTTGAACCCAAAAGCCTTTTCCAATGAGGGACATCACCGCAACACGTCACTAACCGGTGTAGCTGGCAGTCATGCTGACAACGAGATGCCACACCCCGACCATCACGATAAGTCGGTGCAACTGTATCTGCATGCTCGCTGAACCATCCCTCGTTACCCACGAGTGTTTAGCTGTGCACAGTCTTGGCACAAACGCGCAGCTGCGGTGCGATAAATGGGGCAATCAAACCGCAACCATCACCCCATCGATGAGTCATTCGCTATTTTTATACTGGTGTGATTTTTGCTTGTGATTGCTCATGATATATACAGCCTGAGGTGGCGATGACCCTATCAGTGAGCGCGACACAACCACTTGTTGTTGGCACATTGCAACAAAATATAGGAATGAATCAAGGCATTTTAGCGGCAGCTGCAACCGGGTTAGATGACTTTATTGCACAGGTCGGCGGAGATGTAGAGCAGATCCTAGCCAGCAGTCATATCGACCCACAAATTCTCACCAGCCCCACCCTCAGCTTGCAATTAGTGAACTATTGCCAAGTGCTTGAGCAAGCCGCACAACAAAGTGGTTTTAATAATTTTGGCCTCTATTATGGCCGACAGTTTCAGCCACAATCACTGGGATTAATCGGATATATCGGTTTATGCTCCGCAAATTTAGGCGAAGCACTCAGGAATGTCGTCAACGCTTTTTGTTGGCACCAGCATGACACGTTCGTACAGTTGGTAGAACAGGCCGATTGTTGGCGTTTTGACTATCAAGTGCGCCATGGAGCGATCCTCTGTCGTCGCCAAGATTCTGAGCTGACGTTAGGGATGATTAACAATTTGATCCGTCAAGCCTGTGGCAAAAATTGGGCTCCACGCGAAGTTCACTTTGAACACCCAAGACCAGAGCAGTGGCATGACCACTGTAAAGTATTTGATGCACCCGTTTACTTTGATCAACCTTTTAACTCGTTGTTCATTCGTAAAGCTGATGTACTCAAAGCGATGCCCTCGCCTGATCCGATCTTGCTAAGCGTTATGCTTGATGCCATTCGGCGCCTGAATAGCGACCATCGGCAAGACCTTATTAATCAAACCCGCGCACAGATCCAAACAGCACTGCTCAGCGGTGAACCCGATTTAGAGAGTATTGCTGAGCAACTGGGGTTATCTCGCTGGTCCTTGCAACGACGGCTACGCCAGAACGGATTGACCTTTAGCGGCTTAATTGAACAGGTGCGTTGTGACATGGCGACCCATTATCTGCGCCAGCAACAGATCCCCATTTCCGAAATGGGCATGTTGTTGGGCTATTCAGAAACTAGCGCTTTCTCACGCGCGTTTCGCCGCTGGTTTGGCGTGAGTCCAAGGCAATTTCGCCAGCGTCAACAATCTATGCTAAAGCATGCTCCCAGCAATACTATGGCGGCATATCAAGTTAAAGTATGCTGAGATGTTCGAATGAAAAAGACTGACTAACCCGCACCCACCATGCGACAACAAACTTGGTTACTCCGTATTCAAGCCCCTTTGCACCAACATTGTCAACCGAGCAACGCGTCGTTACTTGAGGCTTTAGAGGTTTCACGTGAAACGATTCACCGCGATGTGATGACGATTTGCGCGCACAGGCTAACGCAGCGAGTCTATACTGGCGTGATAGCTCTTGAATACCCAAAAGAACTCTTCCTAACGATTCGCCAAAGTGCCCCTACTCAGGAAAGAGCCAAAGGTTACATGCGTCTTATTCAATCCGGTCAAACCCTATTTATTGATGCTGGCAGTAGCAATTGTTGGGCCGAGCAGCCCAAAACGCTGAGCGATCTAACTACCATTACCAATAACCTATCGGTCGCGATAACCCTAAAGCATTCCTACACCAGTGCTCTGCATCGTGCTCTTTTGTTGCACGCAGCCATGCAAGCAAGAGCAAATGCCAGTAGCAACTATCATCCATGGGGAAGCGGTATTGTTGTAGCGATGTTCAGCCAGTCAAAGCGAACGATTATTTTGGCCAATCACAGCACAATTGGAATGACCAATCATTTTATTTACACCCCTCGGTCACAACTTGACACCGTAGTGACCGATCATCACCCCAAAACAAAAATAACTTGTTTTAATCTTAAGTAACTGGAGGTATAGAGCATCACCACATAATTGCATCTGGTCGATATTAAACAGAAAATTGTTATTAACATGTCGCGATAATACTCAAACTGGTGAGTATTTACCCATAGTTAAATTATGGTAGACTTGCCGCGCTTCTTAGTCATAACGGAATATACACTATGCATTTACTGCATTTTTTGCTCGCCCTCGTGGTCATTTTTGGCCTCGCGGTAGTGGTTAGTTACGAACGAAAACAAATTCGATTACGCTACATCGTTCAACTACTAGTGATTGAAATTGCGATCGCTTGGTTGTTGTTAAACTCACAAGCTGGACTTTCGATTGTTAAATCATTCGCAGGTTTGTTTGATGAGTTAATGGGATTTGCTGCTCAAGGAACCGATTTTGTCTTTGGTAATATGAGTAAACAAGGTCTGGCGTTTGTCTTCTTGAACGTGCTTTGTCCAATCATCTTTATCTCGATGCTCATTGGGATCTTACAACACTTCCGTATTCTGCCTTGGCTCATCCGTATCATTGGAACCTTGTTATCCAAAGTCAACGGGATGGGAAAACTGGAATCTTTCAACGCGGTCAGCTCACTGCTACTCGGCCAATCAGAAAACTTTATTGCCTATAAAGGGATCTTGGGACAGCAATCACCACGGCGAATGTACACCATGGCCGCAACGGCAATGTCAACGGTGTCAATGTCGATTGTCGGTGCTTACATGTCAATGATCCAACCGCGTTATGTGGTGGTTGCCATCATCTTGAATATGTTCAGTACCTTTGTCATTTTATCACTGATTAACCCCTACCGCCCTGGGGATGAACCAGAAATTGAGCTGCAAGAATTGCACGAAAAACAAAGCTTTTTTGAAATGCTCGGCGATTACGTTCTAGCCGGTTTTCGAGTTGCAATGATCGTAGCAGCAATGTTGATTGGTTTTATCGCATTAATTGCGGCATTAAATGCCCTATTCTCAGCGGTATTAGGGTTAAGCTTCCAGCAGCTTCTAGGCTATGTGTTTTATCCACTAGCATGGGTGATTGGGATCCCTTCAGTGGATGCACTACATGCCGGATCGATCATGGCGACTAAATTGGTTTCTAACGAATTTGTGGCAATGCTGGAGCTGCAAAAAATCACTGCGCAATTTACCCCGCGCGGGCTTGGCATCTTGTCGGTATTTTTGGTGTCATTTGCCAACTTTGCTTCTATTGGCATCGTTGCTGGGGCCATTAAAGGGGTCAGCGAACCACAAGGCAATGTGGTTGCTCGCTTTGGTTTTCGCTTAGTTTATGGCGCAACGTTAGTCAGCTTACTTTCTGCTGCCGTCGTTGGACTCGTGCTCTAATACACGTGCTATGCAGTACAAAAAAGGCCAGCAACAGCTGGCCTTTTTTTGTCGATCTTAGCGAAATGACCACTTAGAATGAAACACACTTGGTTGAATCAACACGCATCACTGATTCTTGATTGAACCGTTTCATGTAGATCTGACGTAACTCTTGGATTTTCTCACTGCTCGCCTTATCGTTAGCCGGATAAATCACCATTAACGCACGACTTGGCTCTTTGGTCACCTGACCGTCTTTGCCTAACCACTGACCTTGCGCATTAAAGATAGTTAAACCATCACGAAAACGCGGCGTAACTTCTTTATCAACATAGTTTTCCCATTGCGCCTTAGTGATATCAACTACTTTTTTACCCTGATAACGAGTCAAACCATAGTAAAGAGTTGTTTTAGCCATTAAATCACCTGCTTGACAGACCTTTTCTGGGCTGTTTTTAGCTTGCAGCTGGGTATTAGGAGCAGCGCAACCGGCTAGAGCTAACGTCAGTACTAGTGCGCCTGCAGTCAATGATGCGCGGCCTAACGTCAATGTTTTTAACATAAAAAATCCATAAATTGAGGGGGAAAGCGATATCTTACTAAACTCTATCCAAAAGAGAAGTAATTGCGGACTACTTACCCATAAGATAATCGATCAAGTTTAGATTAAAGCTGTCGTCACCATCACAAAAATACTGAGCAAGATCTTCTATATTAGTATATACTAATATACATGTTCACCGATGAGTATGAGGGCTATATCATGTTAAAAATTCATTCATTGTTTGACCACTCTACCCACACTGCCAGTCATGTGGTTTACTGCCAACAATCCGGTCACTGTGCGATTATCGATCCGGTATTGGATTTAGATCCGCTAGCGTGGCATACCCATACCCAGCAAGCCGATAAGATCATCCATTTTGTTCAGACCCAGCAATTAGCCGTACAGTGGATTCTAGAAACCCACGTACATGCCGATCATCTCACAGCTGCCAGTTATATTAAATCACAACTCGGAGGGCAAATTGGGATTGGCAATCAAGTGACACAAGTGCAAGAAATATTCAAAGGACTGTTTAATGCAGGCGATGAATTTCACACCGACGGGCAGCAGTTTGACCATTTATTTGCCGATGGTGACACCTTTCCATTAGGTGATTTTAACTTTACAGTGATCCATACGCCCGGCCACACCCCAGCTTGCGTTAGCTACACGATTGATGATGCCGTATTTGTGGGCGATACCTTGTTTATGCCCGACTACGGCACAGCCCGCTGCGATTTTCCAGGAGGCGATGCCAGCGATCTGTATCAGTCGATTCAGCGGCTTTATCAACTGAGCGACGACACCCGAGTTTTCCTGTGCCATGACTATCTCCCTGAAGGCCGTGAGCAATTTACATGGGAAACAACCATTGGCGCACAAAAACAACACAATATCCATATTCAAGCTGACACGTCAAAAGACACCTTTGTTACCTTTCGTCAGCAACGAGATGAAACATTGACGTTACCAGAGCTGATCATGCCATCCATTCAAGTCAACATGCGCGCCGGGGAACTCCCCCCTGCCGAAGATAACGGCATCCAATATCTCAAGTTTCCATTAAATAGGTTGTAATCGATGCTGACGCTTCCCCTCATTGCATGGCCTGCTGCATTGGCCATTGGCTTAAGCCTGGGCCTGCTTGGCTCAGGTGGCTCTATCTTGACCATCCCAGTACTGATCTATTTGTGCGGGTTATCTGAAAAAATGGCGATCGCATCGGCGTTGATCATCGTCGCTTGCATCAGTTTCGTAGGTGCAATGCCTTATATTCGTGCCCAAAAAGTGCAATGGAAAGTGGTCTTTGGATTTGGGATGCCAGGCATGTTCGGTACCTATCTAGGCGCGTATGCCTCCCATTGGATCAGCGGCACAATACAGCTGGTACTGTTTGCCATCGTCATGATCTCAGCGGCCTTTTTTATGATTCGCCGCCCAGCCCCCCACTCGACGGCCCCTCTGCAATGGTATCGGCTACTGGGTGGCGGTTTTTTGGTGGGCATCGTCACAGGGCTCGTCGGTGTTGGTGGCGGTTTTTTAATCGTCCCAGCCCTATTACTGCTCGCCCGTATCGAAATGACCCAAGCAGTGGCTTCGAGCTTGGTGATCATCTGCTCTAATGCCCTGATTGGCTTTTTTAAGTATTTTCAACTCCTACATAACCAAGGACTACACTTCAATTGGCCGCTCATTGTACTCGTGAGTGTGTTGGGGATTGTGGGAAGTTGGATTGGTTCAAAATGGGCGATTAAACTGCCACAAACATTACTCCGACGTATCTTTGCCATCATGCTGGTGCTGATGGGCGGGTACATTTTGTACCATTCAGCCAACGCGTATGCTCATTGATTTGTTATTTATATAGGTGCTTTTTATCATGAAAATTCATTATCTAGAACCAAACTTTGCCGTCAGCCCACAGATTGAGCATACTGATTTGCACGATATTGCCCAATTGGGGTTTAAAACTATTATTTGTAATCGTCCCGATGGCGAACATCACGAACAACCAAGCCAACAGCAACTTGCACAGTTGGCAGAAGAGCTCGGGCTAACATTTATCTATCTCCCCTTACAAAACGGTCAAATACAACAAGCCGATGGTAGACAGCTCGCAGCAACGATTGCCGAAACCGAATTACCTATTCTAGCCTTTTGTCGCAGTGGTACTCGCTCGGCGATTGCTTGGGCACTGGCTAATACAGCGCATCGCAGCGCAGAAGAGATCCGCGCCTGCGTTGAAGCGCAGGGCTATTCTTTGAATAGCTGTTATATTGAGCAAGCGCATACCCTCGATTAGCGGCATTAATGATGCTCAGGTGAGATGCAAAACGCTCTTTGCAATAATCTGAGTCATCTATCAACAGCGCCAACTTGCGATGATGGTTATTATGACTAAGCCCATTGGGCGATCGCCGCCAAACTTACATTATTGTCAAATGCCCTTTAGCTTGCTGAAAGCATGCTTAACTAGCACTAGGCCATGGTGTAAACGAGCCTTATTCTTCACGATGAGGTCAATACCGCCTCACAAAATGTGGGGTCACTTATCATCGGCGGGTTCAGCACACCTAAAAAAGAACCAGCATCTTAAACCTCTCACCACCGCCTATACGCCCTCACGCTAAGGAGAGAGGATCTAGCTGAAAATTGATTGAAATGCGACCAATCTCTCGGCCGAAATCCCATCTTCCTCGTATGCTGATAGAGCCATACAGGCTGATCCGCGTAGCCATGTACAGGCCAAAGCAACTCTAACAATCCTCTCATCAAGGAGTAGGTTATGAAAGCTGTCATTTATCACGGTCCGGGTCAAATTGGCTACGAAGAAGTCGATAAGCCACAGCGCCAATTTCCCACCGATGCCATCGTCAAAGTCACTAAAACCACCATCTGTGGCACCGATCTACACATCATCAAAGGCGATGTTCCCGAAGTAACCAATGGACGCATTTTAGGTCATGAAGGCATTGGGATCATTGAATCGGTCGGTGATTCGGTAAGCCATTTTAAACCAGGTGACAAAGTCATTATTTCGTGTATTACCTCCTGCGGCAGTTGTCGCTACTGTAAACGTGCACTACCCGCTCACTGTGAAGATGGCGGCTGGATCTTAGGCCATCTCATTGATGGCACTCAAGCTGAATATGTGCGTATTCCGCACGCCGATAATAGCCTCTATTTAATCCCTGATGGGGTCGATGATGAATCGGCATTGATGCTCAGTGATATCCTGCCCACGGGCTTTGAAATTGGAGTGCTCAACGGTCAAGTGAAACCGGGCGACTCGGTCGCCTTTGTCGGAGCAGGCCCCGTAGGGATGGCGGCGATGATGACCAGTCAATTCTACTCACCTGCACAAATTATCATGATTGATGTCGATGATAACCGTCTAGAGGTTGCCAAACGATTTGGCGCTAGTCATACCATTAACCCACTACGCGAGGATGTTAATCAGGTGATCGGACAACTCACCCATGGTGATGGTGTTGATGTAGCGGTAGAGTGCGTGGGTGTATCCAAAACCTTTGATATTTGCCAACAGATTGTCAGCAAAGGTGGCCATCTGGCCAACGTCGGGGTCCATGGACAATCGGTCGATCTGCAGTTGCAAGATTTGTGGATCAAAAATGTCACGATCACCACCGGTTTAGTCAATGCTATCAGTACCCCAATGCTACTTAAATCTCTTGCGACCCAACGGGTTGAAGCCAGTAAACTGGTCACACACACCTTCACCTTTGATGAATTTTTGACCGCCTATAAAGTCTTTACGAACGCAGCTCAAGAAAAAGCGATGAAAGTAGTGATTGAAGCGAAGTAAGATCTTTTTGTTTATCTTGCGCTTTGCTAGCGGCGACCCACAAAGTCGCCGCGTTACGCATATTCACGTGCATTGCTCGGTAAA
The DNA here is from genome assembly GCF_046054155.1 of Celerinatantimonas yamalensis. Taxonomy (NCBI): domain Bacteria; kingdom Pseudomonadati; phylum Pseudomonadota; class Gammaproteobacteria; family Celerinatantimonadaceae; genus Celerinatantimonas; species Celerinatantimonas yamalensis. Next base: position 107,792 of record NZ_JBEQCT010000006.1, on the reverse strand, counting down.
AAAAGCGCAAGCGTCTCTGCAACCAATCCAATTTAAATTTAGCCATTCGGCCAATCATCAAGGCTCACTGGCTTAAGCATTCGACACAAATTCTCAAGACGTGGAGAGCGGCTGCCCGCACGCACTGCTAACCAGATAGAGGCGAATAGCGGCACTTGCGCATCCAATGGGCGGTAGACAACACCAATAGCCTCTAAGCGTTTCAGCGACTGTGGCACAATCGAGACGCCAAGACCTGCGGCCACTAAACTCATCATGGTGGTCAAACGCGGCGCCTCTTGAACAATCTCGGGGCTAAATCCAGCCTGATAGCAAGCCGCTAGAATACTGTCATATAATCCTGGCCCCGATGGACGCCGATACAAGACAAAAGGCTCTTGGGCTAATTCACCAAGCGCCATAGGCGTATTCAGGTGGGCTAAATGATGGCGTGCGGGCAGAGCCACCAACATCGATTCTTGGCTCACTGGAAACAAGGTAAGCCGCTCACTATTACTAGGGGAAACGCTGCGAATAAAAGCCGCGTCAAGCTGCTCAGTTAACAAGCTACTAACTAACTCGCCACTACCGGCTTCTTCAAGTCGCATCTGTACGTTCGCAAACTGTTCTCGATAGTGATTTAACAGCGCCATCACAGGCACAGCCAATGCAGCTGAACTGGTAAACCCCACCGCCAACTCACCACTAAGTCCCGAGGCCGCGTGTTGCACGGTGCTGGGGAGTTTCGCCACCTTACTTAAAATAATCTGTGCTTGTTCATATAAAGCAAGGCCTGCGGCGGTCGCCTCAACGCCGCGCGGTAAACGCGTCAATAAAGGGGTATCAAAAACCTTCTCTAAGCTTTGCAACAGCCGTGACAAGGAGGGTTGCTGCATAAACAATTGCTCAGCGGCGCGGCTCATATTCCCCGCATCGACCACCGTCACAAAAGCGTGTAGGTGGCGTAGTTTAAGTTGATTCATAACATTTTTGTTATAGATATGGCCATTAGAATGCATTAGACAATATAGCAGCTTTTGCGCCATGGTGTGACAACTACCATTTGAGGAAACGAGTACAATGGGCACACACACTTTAGAGCAAACGAGCACATCCAAGGCACAACCCAATCCCCCCAACTGCCGAGCTTTATTTATCGGCTTTATGATGCTGGGAATGATAGGTTTCGGCGGGGTATTACCGCTGGCCCATCGCATGCTCGTTGAACGACGAAGGTGGTTAACTGACACCCAGTTCACCGAACTATTAGGCCTTTGCCAGTTCTTACCCGGTGGCAATATCATCAATTTAGCCGTCGCTGTCGGCGCGCAATTTCGTGGTATCCGCGGCGCGATTGGGGCGTTATTAGGGCTATTACTGGTACCAACTATCGTCGTTATCGCATTAAGCTATATCTATATGCATTATCAAGGCAACACCGCTATCCAGCATCTTTTTCTCGGCTTGATGGCAGCCGCGACGGGGCTATTGATCACCACCGCTTTAAAAATGTTCAAGCCTTTTATCGGCAATACCCGAGCTCTCGTAAGTATCGTCTTAACTATTCTGTTCATGGTCTTCGTCCACCTGCCACTATTCGCGACGCTGGTCAGCTTAGTAAGCTTTAATGTATGGATGCAACGAGGTGACTATCGATGATACTCATGATTAGCTTAGCGTTAGTGTTTGCACAGCTCTCATTAATGGCATTTGGCGGCGGCAATACCATTTTACCAGAGATGCAACATCAAGTGGTGCAGGTACATCACTGGCTAACTGCCCAGCAGTTTTCTACTCTGTTTGCAATGGCGCAAGCGGCTCCGGGCCCGAATATGATGATAGTCCCTTTGATTGGTTGGCAAGTAGCTGGAATCAAAGGCTTAATGGTTACATCTGCGGCCAAATTTATCCCATCCTCATGCCTGACCTTACTGACGCAACATTTCTGGCAGCGCTTTCAATATGCCCCTTGGCGGACGCGCCTGCAACAGGCTCTAAAGCCAGTAACCGTGGGATTGGTGTTCGCAAGTGCCATTTTGATTGCAAAACCCAACGCCAGTCACTGGCAACTGATTATCATTATGATGCTGGTGACAAAGCTAAGCTATCGCTATCAAATGCATCCCCTGTGGCTACTCGCAGGTGGTTCGATGGCTGGGGTATTGTGCTTGTCATAACGAGAGTGATGCGCGATCGTTACGGGTGCGAGCAAAGTGACACTTGGCTCAAATGGATTGATGCGCAATTTGCGAGAGGATGCGCAGCTTGATTAGGTAAACATCGCTAACATCCGTATAACAGTGGTATCTTAGCTGTTCTTTATCCTATTTTAAGCACTAATCCATTCAATCTTGCCACCTAAACGAGGGAGTTTCATTGCAACATGAGCAAATCAATTCACTACACCCTTGGCCAAATCAGTGATTACGAATTAAAACAGCTGAGAGTGTTTAAAACGGTGGTTGAATGTGGCGGTTTTTCAGCATCTGAAACCCAGCTTAATATCGGTCGCTCCACGATTAGTTTGCATATATCCAACTTAGAATCACGGCTCAATTTAACCTTGTGTCGACGGGGCCGTAGCGGTTTTGCACTGACTGATGAAGGCACTATCATCTATCAAATGACGCAAAAACTGCTCGATTCATTGGAAGATTTTCGCAACACTGTTAACAACTTAAATAGCAGCCTAACAGGCCGTCTGCGACTATTACTCTCTGATGGAATTAGTCTTGATCCCCGCTGCCAATTTAGTGAAATGATCGACAACTATTGCAGCCAAGCACCCGAGGTCAAATTAATCACCGATATGGCCCCAATGGCTGAAATTGAGCGAAAAATTCTCAATGACGAAGCGGATATTGGCCTTATTCCCTATCACCGCGAGCTTGAAGGGCTAAGCTATCTACAGCTTTATCATGATCGCTGTTATCTCTATTGCGCCCCCAAACACCCACTCGCACAGCGCCCAATGGAAACCATTACTGATGAGGATATTCAGCAAGCAGCAGCAGCTCACGCCGGATTAAAACCCCATCAACAGGTCAATGAGCAACTGCTTGATCTGAACTTGGCCGCTACCGCCTATTTTTATGATATTCGCTTAAGTTTGATCTTATCCGGCCACTATATTGGATTTTTGCCAGAGCGCTACGCCCAGCATTTGGTACAAAGCGGTCAATTGGTAGTGATCAAACCAGAGAAGCGTTTTTATAATCTGGGCGTGGCAGCGATAAGCCGCAAAACTACCCAGCCACATAAACCCCGCGAACTGTTTTGGCAGTTACTCCAACAACAGGGACTTTGCTCACAAACAGCTCAGTCAACAGGGCGCTTAACGCACCCTGCATAAAAAGACTAGGCATGAGCTTCAATAGTCGTTTCATCAAGCTCTGGTGGACTATTTTGAAATCCGCGGGTAATAAAGGCCAGATAGCCCACACCAATCAGCGCCCAAACAACCCCCAATTCAATGGCATGACTATCTAAGCTGGTCAACAGCCAAAAGTCACATATTGCACCACTAGCTGGGAATAATAAATAGTAGACCACACTGGCAAATCCGCGGCGTTTACCATGGATAAAGTAGTGAAAAATCACCGACACATTCACCAAGGTAAAGGCAATAAAGGCACCGAAGTTGATAAAGGAGGTCGAAGTTGAAACATTCATGGTTAACGCCAACAAGCCGATGACGGCCACCAGCAGAATATTGGCTACTGGCGTTTGATATTTCGGATGCAATTGCCCGAAAATCGACTCTGGCAACACCCCATCGCGACCCATCGCATAGAGCAAGCGTGAGGCGCTCGCCTGAGCAGAAATGCCTGAGCAAAACTGGGCAACAATCAGCCCGGCCAAGAAAATTGCGCTAAATAGTGCGCCGCCAATCTGTTTTGCAATTGCAAAGGCGGCTGAATCAACATCCTTAAAATGCAGATCAGGATGTACCAAGGTGGTGACATAAGAGGCCAGAATAAAAATTCCACCCCCAATACAGGTGACTAAAATAATCGCCCGCGGAATAGTTTTGGTCGGATTTTGGCTCTCTTCGGTCATGGTTGTGATCGCGTCAAAGCCCAAAAAAGAGTAACAGCCAATCGCCGCTCCTGACAAGATAGCTGAACCAGCATGCCCATAGTGATTCATCAGTGGCTGCAGCGAAAAGAGCGTGCCTAATCCTTGCCCCTGCTGCACCCCGCGCACCGCCAAAATAATAAATAAGGCGACCACTAGCAATTGAAAACCCATCAACAACATGTTGACGTTCATGCTGTATTTGATCCCCAAAATATTTAAGAAAGTTGTCACCACGATAAAGGCTAACACCCATGCCCAACTAGGAATCGCAGGGAAAGCGGCATTCAAATACGCGCTACCAATAAGCCAGATAGCCATGGGGATAAAGAGATAATCAAGCAGTGTGCCCCAACCAACCATAAAACCCAGATGGCCATTGAGTGCTTTGCGGGTGTAGGTATAAGCAGAGCCAGAAACAGGGAAAGCTTTGACCATCTGTCCATAGCTAAGTGCCGTAAACAACATGGCGATCAGCGCAACAATATAGGCGCTGGTACTCATGCCCTCAGTGGTTTGCGCCACCAATCCATAAATGCCAAAAACGATCATTGGGGCCATGTAGGCCAGACCAAATAGCACCAGATGAGGAAGCGTCAATACGCGTCTTAAAGCGGTTGAATTTTCCATAACGAATATCCCAATTTTGGTTGTTGATGTTGTGTGATTTGTTATTCATGTTTTATATCTATTTTTTATAATGGATTGTTATTATTAGTTTTTTTATAATTTCATGGTTTATTAGTGAGGATGCCATATAGATGCGCTTGCTCTCAAAACGCATCTACATGGAAGTATTCAGACAACGGCCATCCCCAAGCCATCAGCTGAGCCATAGTTAAACGAGTGAGGCCATCACTTCAGTGAGAATATCCATCGCTTCGTCTAAAATTGCTGGTTGTGCGGTGAGTGCTGGCAACAAGCGGATCACATTGCCTCGCGTACCACAAGACAACAAAATCAACCCTTTTTTCGCTGATTCAGCCACAATCGCTTTGGTCAGTTCAGGGTTAGGTTGCTGCGCATCGCCGGCATGAACGAGTTCAAAGGCAATCATCGCCCCTAAATGGCGCACATCACCAATCAGCGCTGGATAACATTGCTGCAAATTGTTTAAACGACCCGTAAGTTGTTCACCGATGCTAAGTGCTTTAGCGCATAACTGCTCTTCAACGATGATATCAATCACCGCTAATGCCGCGGCGCAGGCAATCGGTGAACCGCCATACGTTCCCCCTAATCCGCCTGGTTGAGGTGAGTCCATAATTTCGGCTTTACCAACCACTCCAGAGATAGGAAATCCGCCGCCCAAGCCTTTGGCGATAGTCATCAAATCAGGTTCAACCTCTGCATATTCACAGGCAAACAATTTACCGGTGCGAGCAAAACCTGATTGAATTTCATCGATGATCAATACAATGCCGTGCTGATCGCACAACTGACGCAGCGCTTTTAAAAAACTCACTGGCGCGCGATAAAAACCACCTTCACCTTGCACAGGCTCAACCACGATGGCGGCAACACGCTCTGGTTCGATATCTACTTTAAAGCGCATTTCAATGGCGTCGAGCGCTTGGCGCTCGCTAATGCCCACATAAGCATTCGGATAAGGAACGTGATAAACTTCTGCAGGAAATGGCCCGAAACCTTTTTTATAAGGGTTCACTTTGCCAGTAAGCGCCATCGCCATCGAGGTGCGCCCATGAAAACCACCATCAAAGGCAATCACTCCACTGCGTTTGGTATAGTGGCGGGCAATTTTGATCGCATTTTCAATTGCCTCAGAGCCCGAGGAAAACAACGCAGTTTTTTTGGTGCTATGACCAGGCGCCAGTTGGTTAAGCTTTTCGGCTAATTCCACCGCTGCAGCATAAGGGGTCACGGTCATACAGGTATGGGTCACATGTTCCAATTGTTCTTTGACCGCAGCGAGCACTTTAGGATGACGATGCCCGGTATTAAGCACCGCAATTCCTGCGCCTAAATCAATATAACGATTCCCTTCAGTATCCCAATATTGCGCGTTTTCAGCCCGATCAATAAAAATATCGAACGCATTGCTTTGTCCTGCGGCAAACGCCTGCTGCCGACGTTGTGCCAGTTCCTGATTTGTCATTAATCGATACTCCAAATTATCGAGCGTTAACCAACGCCCATACATAAATATTTAATTTCACTGTATTCATCGATCCCGTGGCGAGAGCCTTCACGCCCAACCCCAGATTCTTTGACCCCACCAAACGGCGCAACTTCATTCGAAATGAGCCCTTCATTAATGCCGACCATGCCATATTCAAGTGCTTCGCTAACCCGCCAGATCCGACTCATATCGCGGGCATAAAAATAGGCGGCCAAACCAAATGGCGTTTTATTGGCTAGCTCCACCGCTTGTTGTTCCGAGTCAAAGCGAATCAATGGTGCCACTGGACCAAAAATCTCGTGATGAAAGATATCCATATCGGCATTTACTTCGGTTAATACCGTCGGTTGATAAAACAAACTGTTCCCTTGCGTCTGCCCGCCAAGGCGCACTTGCGCGCCCGCGCTTATGGCTTGGGCAACCAATTGCTCAACTTTGTTGACTGCAGCTTGATTAATCAGTGGCCCCATGGTCACTCCAGGCTCAAGCCCATTACCAAGTTTGAATGATTGCACCGCTTGGACTAGTTTTTCGCAAAATTCGTCATACACATCTGATTGCACTAAAATTCGGTTGGCACACACACAGGTTTGACCACTATTGCGATATTTACTCGCCAACACCCCTTCAACCGCTTTATCTAGATCAGCATCATCAAAAACGATAAATGGCGCATTACCACCGAGCTCCATCGAGGTTCGCTTGACGGTATCAGCGCACTGGCGCATCAACAATTTGCCAACGGGGGTTGAGCCAGTAAAACTGAGTTTGCGAACAATCGAACTGCTCGTCAGTGCCCCGCCAATCGCCTTAGCATCCGTACCAACCACCACATTGAGCACCCCAGCTGGAATGCCCGCACGGTTTGCCAGCTGGGCTAAAGCCAGGGCACACAGTGGCGTCTGCTCAGACGGCTTAATCACCATGGTGCAACCCGCCGCTAACGCAGGGGCAGCTTTGCGAGTAATCATCGCAATCGGGAAGTTCCATGGCGTAATAGCCGCGACCACCCCAATTGGTTGCCGAATGGTGAACAATCTCTGCTTGGCATTAGTCGCGGGGATCACCTCCCCATATTGACGTTTGCCCTCTTCGGCAAACCATTCCACAAAGGAGGCGCCATACGCGACTTCGCCTTTGGCCTCTGCCAAAGATTTGCCCTGTTCTAAGGTCATCAGGGTGGCTAAATCCTGCTGATTCGCCATAATCAGCTCAAACCATTGACGCAGATAGAGGGACCGTGCCTTGGCGGTCAGTGCTTGCCACCCATCAAGAGCACTCTGCGCCGCACGAATAGCTCGTTCGGTTTCCATCTGAGCACAATCAGCAACATCAATCAGCGCGGCACCCGTCGCCGGATTAAAAACTGTAAACTGCTGACCGTCGGCCGCGTCGCACCACTGGCCGTCGATAAATGATTGATGGCAAAGTAACGCTGGATCAGATAACTGCATGCAAATCTCCTAGACGGTGAATGACAACATCTCCTTGAACCATGGGAAGCCCTTTTGGCGTCTCTGCATGATCAATGTGAAACGAATAAAAGATGTTGTGTTAATTAGATGTTAGAGGCGCAGATAGAGGTGAAAAATCACACACTATCAACGCATAGTTTGATGCCCACAGAACTTTATAACGCCTAGCCCGTGTCATCTTCATTGCATATAAAATAGTTATGAGTAAATATCTATTCATTGTATGATGCACGATGTAGCCGTAATGTGTCGTTATATCATGCGCACAGTCCTACAACTGATAACATATCAACTCACGTGCATCATGCAATCACCTCTTTCAATACGGTAGCCACCATGTTTCGCTCTCGCTTTTTTCGCTCGTTTCATAGCATGAATTATCGTCTCTGGGCAGTTGGTGCGCTGATCTCCAATATTGGCACATGGATGCAACGCACCGCCCAAGATTGGCTGGTACTGACCCAACTCACTCAACATAATGCGACGGCCGTTGGCATCGTGATGGCCTGCCAATTTGGGCCTCAACTACTATTTTTACCGTGGAGCGGCTTTGCCGCCGACTACTTTGACCGGCGTAAGTTACTGATGGTGACTCAATCTGTGATGGGGGTGTTATCGCTCATATTAGGCGTTTTGACGGTCACCGGGTGGGTCACGCTCTGGCAGGTCTATCTGCTGGCATTTTTATTCGGTTGCGCGGCGGCCTTCGATGCGCCAGTGCGCCAAACCTTTGTCGGCGACTTGGTCGGCGATTCCGACTTAGCCAACGCAGTTGCCCTGAACTCAACATCATTTAACAGTGCAAGGATGATTGGCCCAGCATTGACGGGCATCTTGATTGCAGCCATCGGCACTGGCTGGGCGTTTTTGCTTAATAGTGCATCATTTCTGGCCGTATTACTGTCGCTGTCACTGATGCGCCCTGAGCGCTTTTTTACCATGACCCGCGCCAAGCGCGCCAAAGGCAGTTTTAGTGCTGGATTTCGCTATGTCTATCAACGCCGCGATCTGTGTGCCATTTTATCAATGGCCTTTGTGATTGGGACCTTTGGTTTAAACTTTCCTATCTACATATCAACTATGGCTGTCACCGTTTTTCATAGCGATGCCCAAGGCTATGGCTTTCTTTCCTCGTGCATGGCAATTGGCACCGTATCTGGAGCAATTTTTTCCGCCAGCCAAGAGCGTCCACGAATGCGTACACTGATGATTGGCGCCGCTCTGTTTGGCGTGGGATGTACCTTTGGGGCGCTGGCACCAAGCTATCGTTGGTTTGCCGTGATTTTGGTTTTAATTGGGATGGCGGCATTGATCTTTAACAATACCAACAATAGTCTGATTCAACTATCGACTGAATCATCGGTTCGTGGACGCGTGATGGCCATACGAATGGCTATTTTAATGGGGGGAACCCCCATTGGCGCACCGATTGCTGGCTGGGTTATTGATCATGCTGGCCCACGTTGGGGCTTGATGATTGGTGCAGCATCGGGGTTTATCGCCACACTTATTGCGCTTCGCTATGTGGTGACGACTCGACGCCTAGCTGCACAATCAGCTGCGGAGCAATCTCTCTGATAGCAAGACTGTAGCGATTTGGCGCTATCCATTATCACCACGAAAGATCGGCTCTCGTTTCATCTGCCAAATCAAGGTTTGCCGAGCATAAGCAATCCGCGGCTGACGTAATGCACTGGGTAACCAAATCAGAAAATAAAGTACTTGAGTGTTAGCGACGGGGGCTGGGAGCGCCACTAGCTTGCCTGTCGCTATCGACTCCAAACATAAGTATTCAGGCATTATTGACCAGCCAAATCCTTGACAGAGTAACGAGCGCTGGGCACGTAAATCTTGACCCACTGCGGCGGGCATTAAATGATCAATGTTGATACGATTATACGTCAGCCAATCTTCAATCAGTGACAATTCCAAGTTATAGGCCAACAGCGGCTCGCTCAATAGCGCGGCGGCGAAATCATCGGCAGCCAGTAGTCTGTTTGCGACCGTGGGCGAGGCAACCGCAAGGACACTATCACGAAACACCACCTCGCTTTTTAAGCGCGGATCACTCACCGGATGCACCGAAAAGCCAAGGTCACACTGTTCTTCTAATAACAGTTGTGTCACAAGAGGGCCATCGCCAATATGCATCCTGACTCGAATGCCAGCTTCTAACAATGGCAATAGTTCAGGCGTTACCCTTTCAGCCATAAAATCGGCATGACCAATCAAATGCAAAGCCCCAGACATATCTAATGAACGAGCTTTTGCTGCAGATAAGGCCACTTCAGCTAAATCTAACTTATCGCCGATATCAGTGGCTAACTCGTCAGCGGCTAAGGTTGGATATACGCCGTGACTTTGCCGGGTAAACAGCGGTCGGCCAATCGCAACTTCCAACCCTGCAATATGTTGTGACACGGCCGGTTGAGTTAAATTTAAAGAACGGGCAGCACCGATAAATGAGCGTTGCCGGTAGACTTCGACAAAAGTCCTTAATCGAATGAGGGACATTAGTGACCTATAAAATTATTTATACCCCTAGCAAAATAACCTTGTTGGTCAAGCAATGCCAGCTTCCCCTATACTTTGCTTAGTTACAACACAACAATACTATTTGTCGGTGACGAGAGGGGATTAACTCGATGTACACCCAATCAAACAATGAATTACAAACTATTTTAAACACCATGAAAAAGGCGCACCTTGACACCGGACCGGCCAGCGCAGAACTTCGTCGTGACCGCTTAGAGCGCTGCATTAAACTGCTTCGCGATAATCATTCAGCGTTAGTACAAGCAATCAACGCTGACTTTGGTCATCGCAGCAGCTACCAATCACTGGTTGCCGATCTATTCGCGACCATTCAATTGCTGAAACACGCTGCCGAGAATGTGGCGATATGGATGCAACCGGAACATGTTGCCGATCCAGTCCCAGGTATGAAAGCTTGGATTGAACAGCAACCATTAGGTGTGATCGGGATCATCAGCCCTTGGAACTTTCCGATTAACTTGGCCTTCGGCCCACTAGCTGGGGTGTTTGCTGCGGGTAATACGGCGATGTTAAAACCTTCTGAACTCACCCCCTGCACCAGCGAATTGTTGGCCGAATTAGTAGCGCGCTATTTTCATCCTCACGAATTGACAGTTGTGTTAGGGGATGCCCTTGTCGGACAGGCGTTCAGTGCCCTGGCCTTTGATCATTTGGTCTTTACCGGTAGCACGGCTGTTGGTAAGAAGGTGATGCGCGCCGCTGCTGAAAATTTAGTTCCAGTCACGCTCGAACTGGGTGGAAAATCACCCGTGATGGTCGACATGGATGCCGACATTGCGCAAGCAGCTGAGCGAACTTTGACAATCAAAACCTTTAACGCCGGTCAAATCTGCTTATCACCCGATTATATGTTGCTCCCAGAAGATAAAACCCAAGGATTTATCGATGCCGCCAAAACTTTCGTCGCTGAACACTTTCCGACGATAATAGGTAATCCGGACTACACTGCCATTATCAATACCCACCACTATGAGCGGTTAGTGGGTTTGCTTGAAGAAGCGAAGCAACATGGGGCGACCGTCATCAGCCTCGCCCCTGACGGTGAAGCTGATTATGATGCAATAACGCGCAAAATAGCCCCGCATCTTATTTTGCATGTCAGCGACGACATGGGCGTGATGCAAGAGGAATTATTCGGCCCGTTACTGCCGATCAAAACATATCAAGATAGTGCACAAGCGATTGCCTATATTAATAGTCATCCTCGGCCACTTGCCGCTTATTATTTTGGCGTCGATAAAACGAACCAAGCTGCATTTATGGCGCAAACAACATCTGGTGCACTGGTGATTAATGATGTTATGACCCATGTCATGATTGATAGCCTTCCATTTGGTGGCGTTGGAGCCTCAGGTATCGGAGCTTATCACGGAGTACATGGCTTCCGTCGTTTTACCCACGCTAAAGCAGTCGTCGTTCAAAGCAAAGATGGCGCATCCAACTTAAAACTGCGTGCACCCTATCAAGAAAAGCTAGCTGATCTTGAAGCATTTTTACAAGGTTAATCTTTAATTTAAAATTGCCGTCAGGCGATGATCAGGAGTCAACAATGAACGTATTAATGGTACTTACCTCACACAGCGATCTTGGGAACACCGGCGAAAAAACCGGATTTTGGCTAGAAGAGTTTGCTGCCCCTTATTATGCATTTAAAGATGCAGGTGCTGAGGTCGTATTAGCCTCCCCAGCAGGGGGTCAGCCGCCACTCGATCCGAAAAGCGATTTGCCCGATTTTCAAACTGAACTGACGCATCGTTTTAAAGCTGACCCAAGCGCGCAACAAGCACTGGCTCATACCGTCAAACTTGAAACCATCAGCCAAGATGATTTTGACACAGTCTTTTATCCGGGCGGCCATGGACCTTTGTGGGATTTGGCAGAGTCTAAGCAGTCCATCCAACTTATTGAAGCGTTTGAGCGCGCCGGTAAACCGATTGCCTTTGTCTGCCATGCGCCGGGCGTACTGCGCCATGTGAAAACTATCGATGGTCAACCACTGGTTAAAGGCCGTCAGGTAACCGGCTTTACCAATGGTGAAGAAGCGGGTGTGCAGCTCACCGATGTGGTGCCATTTTTGGTTGAAGATGAGTTCATCGCATTAGGCGCTCACTATCAAAAAGGACCTGACTGGGCATCGTTTGTCGTTGAAGATGGCAAACTCATCACCGGTCAAAACCCAGCCAGCTCAGAGGCTGTTGCTAACGCATTGCTCGCGCAGCTTGCTTAACTCTTCAGCCAAGAGCCGCTTCTTCAGCGGCTCTTTTTTACGCAGTGAACACCTCATCGTTTGATCGTCAAAGCGACTTGCAACGCGATCCAGCAACTAGCGCAATACGGCCAGATCATCAGAATGTCACTTTAACAATATGGCTAGCTTGGCCATCGATTCCAAAGTCATTATCGGTACTCAGATACCAGAGCTTAGGATTGACATAAGCCATTCCTTCGATTTTTGACGGTGCATTAACCACCTCATCGGTGCTAAATACCAGCGTTTTACGCAGCATCGGCACGCCCATTTGTTGCTCTAAACTTGGATGTGTGGCAGCGTTATCCCACTTCGATGTAATCGATTTAGTTGTGCTCAAGTCAACTTGATAAAACTTCGTCGTTTGGCTGATCCGCTCCAAAATAATCAGCTTATCTTGACCAATGGCGGTCATTTCACTGATTTTTACATCACTTTGTTTACGCGGCTTTTTGTGATTGTCTTTGGCAAAGGTGCTGGGTTTATCCAGCTGATACACATATTCACCAAGGATATCGCCTGAGGTACGTTTGAGCTTAAATAGCCGGACATTACGCGATTTTTTATAAGCATCTTTATTGGGGTTATCCAGTGGGCTTTGCAGCGAAAAATACAAAAATTGCTCATCGGGCGACAAACCGACTGATTCAATGCCGCGATTGAGATGGCGTTTTGCTAAGATCGCCGGCAATTTCTCACGCAACGGATAATCAGCCCCAGCAAACCGCGCCTTGCTGCCCTTAGGGATCCAACGCGCTAAAATAGTGCCATCACGGGCAAGGTGCAAAATGCTCGGCCCATACTCATCACCCACATAGAAATCACCACTTTGGGTGCGCACCAACGCTTCGGAGTCAACCCCATTCGGATCATCGCGCAACTTTTTACCATTCAGATCAAAAGCTGCTTCAGTTTTAGGCGTTGAAATACCCGTAACAGGGATCTGCTGAGCCGTTTTTATTTGGATACGCGCTAAGACCTCAACCCCTGACGCGGTGATCTTGAGCTTATAAATTGAGGGAGCAAAATAGGGATTCGGGAATATTTTTCCATTGGGGCACACGGGACGGCCAATCAATGCCTTCGCCTCTTCACATGGAATATTAGGCCCCCGATCACTGATGGTGTAAATGACATCATCGGGATCGCCACTGCGATGATAGGCACCACTACCAATACCCACCGACAGATTCAATGGATGTGGAGTATTCATCATATCCATTGGCAAGGTTATTGACATCGAACGAAGAGCCAAATTGGCATGCGCCTGTATGGCGACAGCAAGCGTCGCCGTTAACACCATCACTCGATATTTTTTCATGTAACACCATCCCTGATTAATGACCATTGCTATGAGTATCAATAATACATTTGACAATAATGTGACGTTTTTTTGAACAGTCACAAATAAACAATCTCTAGAGGAGTGACAGCAACGCGAAGCTATCCGTTATTCTTTGCCTTCACTCAAACAGATAACCGCCGCTTTCGCATCACGTTGATAGACAACGGGTCGAGTCCCTCTGTAAAATCGGGCATGAGGGCAAATAATAAACATGTCGATATACGACAACACACTTAGACATCGCCCAGGCCATCATCTGTAGTATGAATTTTGCCGCCGTCGGTCTGAGTGAAATATGACAATTTTACACATTGGCGAGTGTTTAACGCTGCTCATTTAGAGATTAAGGCGAAGAGTCACAATGAAATTATTGCTGGTGGGATCGACGGGGTTAGTCGGCAGCCACGTGTTGCATCTGGCGCTAGCTGAACAACGCGTGCAAGAGGTGCTCGTGCTCACGCGCCGCGCGCTGAACATACAACATCCCAAACTACGCACTCAAATCGTCGATTTTGAGAATCTACCAGAAGATGCGCGCCTTTGGCACGCTGATGCAGTGATCTGCACCCTTGGTACCACGATGCGAATAGCGGGTTCAAAAGCGGCTTTCCGACGCGTAGACTACGCTTATCCACTGGCTGTCGCAAAACGGGCTCGTCAGCACCATACCCCAGCCTACGTTCTTAACTCAGCACTCGGGGCTAATCCTACTGCCCGCATCTTTTATAACCAAGTAAAAGGCGAACTAGAGCGTGACCTAACCCAATTGGGTTATCCATCACTCAGTCTAATTCGTCCCGGTTTAATCGGCGGTGCGCGCGAGCAAGTTCGCTTGGGTGAACAAACGCTATCCGTCGTCTTAAACATACTCTCGCCGCTACTCCCACGGCGCTGGCACATCAATCCTGCACCCCGCATTGCTCAGGCTCTGATTGAGGCCGCACTCGAACAACCACAGGGCACAAACATCGTCACCGCCGAACAGCTCATCTAACTGACCCGAGCTAAATTTTAAAGCCACTATAGTACGATTGCGCTTACTTATATTTTTTCACTCGATTCAAACTACTTATCTATCCGCCAGACAAACCGCCTTTATGAGTATTAAGTCCTACCTAAACTTATCCACCACTGACGGCTTCGACCAAAGCCATCTGGCAACACGTGCATTGAAGACTTCGCCTAACCGGCTCGATTGATCGCCAGACATACCTCCATGTTATTTCTACCCAAATGCGGTGTGATGACCGAGAAAGTAAAGTAGCTAACAAGTCATTGCCGAAAAATATTCAAATAAAGATCGCATTGACTCGTTCTTACCACTTGATATATGGAAAATAATATATATGATATTTCATATATAAGGAGTCAATATGCTATCCCCATTAACCTTTTTTAAGTGCCTAGCCGAAGACACACGTCTTAAATCGTTACTGCTGATCAGCCTAAAGCAGGAGCTGTGCGTTTGCCAGTTACAAGCCGCGCTTGAACTCAGCCAACCTAAAGTATCTCGCCATTTGGCGTCCCTTCGCCAATGCGATCTATTAATCGATGAGCGCCGTGGCAAATGGGTCTACTACCGGCTGCATCCAGCACTCCCTGATTGGGCATGCGACGTACTGTTTAACATCTCTAACCAGCACGGCGATTATCTGGCTGATTGTATCAAACGATTAGCCGCTACCTGTCAAAGCACTTGTGAGTCATAAGATGAGAATTCTATATATTTGCACCCATAACCGCTGTCGCAGCATCTTGTCTGAGGCGATTACCAACCACCGAGCGAACGCTAAGATCGAGGCGAAAAGCGCAGGCAGCCAGCCGGCCTATGAAGTTCATCCGCTGTCACTGAAATATCTCAGCGAGGCTGGCATCGCAACGAACAGTTTACAAAGCCAGTCGTGGGATGATTTTGCAACCTTTGCCCCCGATATCGTAATCACCGTCTGTGATAGTGCGGCCAGTGAAACCTGCCCCGTTTGGTTTGGCAACACGCTCAAAGTGCATTGGGGGTTAGCCGACCCTTCTAAGCTAAGTGGTTCAGAGAGAGAAGTTGCCGAGGCGTTTCGCCAAACCATCGCCATCATCGAAGATCGTGTCGATGCCTTACTCGCGCTGACCCAATTAGATAAAACCCAATGGCCGCAGGCACTCAGAAACCTTGGCGCACATTGATGAAACTAGCGGCCCGGTCCGAGCGCAAGTCGTGCAATATGCCGCTTCACTCTTCCACTCACTCAATCAACTCTCAGATAGGTGATTAAAAATGGGGTTATTTGAACGGTATTTGTCAGTTTGGGTCGCACTTTGCATTGGTACGGGCGTATGGCTAGGGCATCGGGTTCCAAATGCCTTTAGCCACATCGCAGCACTCGAATATGCCCATGTCAATTTGGCGATGGCCGTTTTGATCTGGCTGATGATCTATCCAATGATGATCCAAATTGATTTTTCCGCCTTAAAAAACGTGGGTAAAAGGCCCAAAGGGCTGCTCTTAACACTGGTCATCAACTGGCTCATTAAACCGTTTACAATGGCCCTGTTAGGTTGGCTGTTTTTTAAAGGGTTATTTGTAAACTGGGTCGACCCACAATCGGCCGAAGAATATATTGCAGGCATGATTTTGCTGGGGGTAGCGCCGTGCACGGCTATGGTATTTGTGTGGAGCCAACTGACTCGCGGCGATGCCAATTACACTCTCGTGCAAGTATCCATTAACGATCTCATCATGATCGTCGCATTTGCGCCGATTACCGCTTTTTTGCTCGGTATTAGTGATATTCAGGTGCCTTGGGAAACATTGCTGCTCTCGGTCATCCTGTATGTGGTATTACCGCTCGTCGCCGGTGTAATCACCCGTAAAAGGCTCAATCAAGCCAATGATTCACACCGTCTGCAAGGTTTTATCCGTACCTTGAAACCTTGGTCGATCATCGGTCTATTAGCCACAGTGGTCTTGCTTTTTGGTTTTCAGGCGCAAACCATTTTAGACACCCCGTTGGTGATAGGTCTTATTGCCATTCCGCTGCTGATTCAAACCTACGGCATTTTCGCCATCGCCTACTTTGCCGCCAAAAAGATGAAACTTCCCCATAACATCGCAGCGCCTGCCTGTATGATCAGCACCTCTAACTTTTTTGAGCTGGCGGTTGCTGTCGCTATCTCATTGTTTGGTCTGCACTCAGGCGCTGCACTAGCAACCGTAGTCGGCGTCTTGGTCGAAGTGCCCGTGATGTTATCATTGGTCTGGTTTGCTAATCGTACCCGTCACTGGTTTGATGAGTTGGAGGCATTCGATAATCAATCTCCTAAATGAACGAGGAACAATCTGTCGTCCGTGAAGTTAAAAATACAGGCCTGACAGATGTTCAACGAGCCCTTTAGTTATAAGGGCTCGAAGCAAGCTTGGCTTGGTTGACGACGAGACTCAGTCCCACCGACAACTCAGTTTAAATTGGGTTTAAAGCCAACTGCATAATCATCTGATTGATAGGATGAAACAGTGGTTTTTTTCGTGAATTGATTATTCCTCCAAACAGCAGGAAACACTTGATCACGAAAATCAATCGTCATTTTGACCATTCAAATTCATTGTCATGGGTCTTTAACCATAAAACGAGCGAGAAGCAAGCCATCAGTATCGATTAGGGACAGAAGAGTCAATATGTCCTGGTGATTGAATATCATAAATCCAGTGCATCCATTCCCAGGACGGCTGCATGAATAGTTCTTAAGCCTGTCTATCGAAACCGTACCTCAGATTAAATGATTTTCACTCAAAATTTGATTGTTTTAAAAATATAATTCATTCAAAAAATATTCATGAGGTAACCCTAAAAAATACGAGGGTCATGACTTGAATTTCTATTTTTTTAATTGCTTTAAATAAATCATGCTTTAGCTTAGCGTAATACCTAAAACATAAATACTCACGGATTTATAACGATAAATATCGAATGTATTTTCGTATTTAAAATGAGATGAAAGATCAAAAGTCGAAATCTGTTCCAACAGACTTTCCTTAATTCATTACCTTTTGACTTGCTCTTCGATATTGGATTGCAAAAAGCGATAGTCTGTTTTTTGAAATACTAACTTAATCTCTTTAACTCTCGTATCGCTTTCATCCGGTTCCACTTTTTAAGATTCATCTGCTTATAAACCCATAAACAACCGATATCAAACCCAAAGTAAAAGACACTGATACCACTAGGGGGGTTACTGCTTGTAATAAAAGAGATTCTTGAGAACCAAGTTTCAGGCCACATCCAGCAATTATAGTGAGTACCAAGAAGTTCTAAATATACCACCATAAAATACATGACAAGGAAAAACAGTGTATTGCCGCGCTTCTTCTTTAGAAAATACATGACAAACAAAGTACACACGAAACCAAACAAGTCATCATCTAGCACCAACCAAAGAGTAGCATAAAGAATCATCGCCCCGAACAAAACACGACTAATCAGAATTTTATTGCGTTGAACCACCCTTTCTTTGCAAAGATAAAACACAGCGGCATAGACCAAACTATGGCCTAGTGGCACGTAAATTGGCACATTGGCTAAGCGGTATTCATACATACCTAAAACCAGAGAAAAAAACATTTCTCCTAATAACGCCAAACCAACACCATAAACCATCAGTTTTTTTATCTTACTAGTCGCCTTTCTATATACCCAAGCAAAACACAAGAGTACGATAAAACTTGTCATCCACTGATTGTATTCCAACACCTGAGCCATCGACCGACTGTCAATAAATAGCCCAAGCCATAACACAATAAAAATAGGCAGATACACAGAAGGATATTGTAGTTTAGATATCATTAAAAACTCAAAATTAATAAAAAAATGGATTGGAAAACATTATAATAAAAAAATGGTCTATTGGGTCGCTGTATACCCTTCGATAACCGTAAACACTGTCAGATCAGCCAAAACTAATTAATCAGTCCGGGAAGATATTGATACCACTTCTCCGGCTTGCTGTCGGGTTGCTTAAGCCAAGCATAATAGCACTGCTAAAGACTTTACAATACATCGAACATCCCAAACAGATTGATTAGCTTTGATAAAGGAGGACCTCAGTCGACCGACTTGCGTAGTATAACGTTACTATTGAACAAGCCGCCCACATTTCCTCTTGCTCTGTTATTGCTGAACACGACAGGGCAATGACAGCTCAATCACTTCGTGCCGCTCGATTGTATTGATGAGCTGTGTGGCACACCTTCCTATAAATCGGTTCCGATCAGAGTGAACAAGCATGCGGATGGATGATGCCAGATAAATATAAAACCTGATGTGTCGTTCGCTATTCAACCGCAGCCCTGTCGATAACTTTTTTACATTAGATGGGGAATAATCAATTTTTTATGGTTTCGATTGTCCTTGGATTATCGACGATTTGATAGCCAATCATCATGTTAAAACAGAGTGCAGCGATGAATTTTTTGAATCAAGCGAAAGCTACACAGACCCAATCGCTATTGAGCAAAGTACCGGAGGTGACACTTTACTTCTGGATCGTAAAAGTTCTGACAACGGCTATGGGAGAGTCTACTTCGGACTACCTCGTTTATCATTTTAATCCTTATCTGGCGGTAATTCTTGGCGCTTTTGGATTTGCAGTGGCGCTGGTGATTCAGTTTCGTGCCCGCCGCTATGTGGCCTGGATCTACTGGCTGCTGGTGGTCACGGTGAGTATTTTCGGCACCATGGCGGCTGATGTCGTGCATATTGTGCTTGGGGTTCCCTACGTCGCCTCGGTCTGTTTTTTTGCGCTCTCTTTAGCCATTTTGTTTATCCTGTGGCAGCGCGTCGAAGGAACCTTGTCCATCCACAGCATCTACACGCCGCGCCGGGAGTTTTTCTATTGGGCCGTGGTTCTGGCTACATTTGCTTTGGGGACAGCAACCGGTGATTGGACAGCAATGAGTTTGCATTTAGGTTATCTTGGTTCTGGGCTATTGTTTACTGGGTTGTTTTTATTACCGGGGCTATTGTTCTGGGCCCGAGGGTTAAATGGTATTGCGGCATTCTGGAGTACCTATGTGATGACTCGTCCGTTTGGTGCGTCGTTCGCTGATTGGATGGGTAAACCGCACGCCGCGCACGATTTAGGCTATGGTTCTGGGGTTGTTAGTCTGGCCTTAACGGCGTTGATTATTATTTTCGTGGGATATCTGAGCATGAGTAAAAAAGATAGCCCTGCTGCAGGCAAGCTCAGCGACGATAACGAACCCGACTCAATCGATTAAAAAGCGCTTTGAACGTTAAATACGATCATAATATCAGCTGAAAAGGTGACGATGTCATTGATGATAAAACCGAACAACAAAACACAATCCATCTAGCAAATGATCTCTGCGGGTGTATGGTGCTTGGTAGAAAGAGCCTGCTGATGGATTTCTCCTCAGAGATAATCCATGCTTTATTGGCTTATCTGGTAACCGTTCTCGGCACGGTTGGTATTTTAGAAGGCGTTGCCGAGACAACTGAATGGCGGGGCGGTAAATATTAATGTTTTCCTTTGTGTCACCTGAATCGGTGCAGCATCTTATTCAAAACGGCGGTCTGTGGCTGCTGTTTGCGATGGTGATGCTAGAGAGTACCGGGTTGCCAATTCCCGGCGAGACGGCGTTAATTGCTGCTGCGCTTTATGCGGGGAGTGCACATGCCTTCTCTCTACAGTCGGTAATTCTCATTGCCGCTCTGGCCGCAATGACTGGCGATAACCTCGGTTATGTAATTGGCCGTACATTTGGCCATCGTCTGTTGGCTCGCTACGGCAAATATATCCGCCTGAGCAGCGAGCGGCTGCGGATTGGCGAATATCTCTTTTTTCGCCATGGTGGCAAGATCGTGTTCTTTGGCCGCTTTGTCGCCTTTTTGCGAACCTTTGCCGCCATTTTAGCAGGCGCTAACCGGATGCCTTGGCAGCACTTTTTGTTGATGAATGGTCTGGGGGCAACCCTCTGGGCTGCCTTATTTGGCTCTGGGGCCTATCTGTTTGGCAATCAAATTCATCGCATTACCGGCCCATTTAGTGTACTGCTGTTGATAGGTGCTGCCGTTGCCGTGATGATCGGTGGATGGTTCTTACACCGTCATGAACAAGAATTGCAGCGCCGCGCCGATGTTGCACTGACTGAGCGAGATAAACGCCTTGCGATGCGTCAATCAATTGATTAAAAAATTTTTCGCCCAATGTGAGGTTTGTCACTGACAATTTAGACCAGTAGTCTAAATTTAGACTGGTGGTCTAAACAGATTATGGCAAATTGTCTTTTCAGTTATTGAGAAGGGCCAAAGGGAAGCAACTAATGCGATGGCGCGGTGTGAATCATGTGGAATTTTCGGTACTGGACTATGAGCGCTCGGTGGCGTTTTACGATGGTATGTTCGGTTGGCTAGGGTATAAAAGTTTCTGGACCCTCGACATCGGTTATCGCTCGACATACTACATGGCGCGTTTCCCTATGCCGCACAGTTATATCGGTATTCAGCCGGCGAAAAGCAGCTATAAGCTGGACCATCAGGCGCGAGCAACTGGTATCCATCATATTGCACTTTGGGCCAAGAGCCGCCGTGAAGTAGATCTTTTTTATCATGATTTTTTGCAGGCTAACGCGATCCCTATTTCCGATCAACCGGTCGAGTATCCAGTTTACGCACCGGGCTATTATGCCGTATTTTTTGAAGATCCGATTAACGGTATTCACTGGGAACTTGCACATATTCCGCGCATTCCTAGTTGGGGAGCATGGCGGCGGTTTCGTCAGGTGATGGATGAACAGATAGCTCTGCATCCGCAGTGGAAGAAATCTTTTATGAATGCGGCAATGCGTAAACTGCCGGGGCGGCGCCATGGCTGAGTTACCGAAGAAACGGCGCAATAATTTGGATCTTGCGCGGCTGGCGCGCTTGTTAGATCCAGCTGAGGAGGAGTTTGCAGCCCATGGATTTTCGGGCGCTTCATTAAATCATATTTTAAGCCAGGCCGGGATGAGTAAAGGACAGGCTTATTATTATATCGCTGGTAAAGCTGATCTTTACGAAGCCGTGATTGAACGGGCATTGCAGAGGCTGATCACCCAACTGGATTTTTCATTTAGCAAATCGCTCAATGCAGAGCAGTTTTGGCGTCGTATAGGCGAATTTTTTGCACGTGTTCATCAGGTGCTGGTGGACAATACGACATTAGCCGCTCTAGCCTGCAGTCTCTATGAAAATGAAACGACTCGGGCAATATTTCCCAACAAATTAATTCAGGAGCGGTTTGTCGAATTGATTAAACAGGGGCGATCGATTGGAGCAATTCGTTGTGATCTGCCCGAATCGCTGTTCATGAATATGCTGTTTGCTATGGCGATTGAAGCAGATCGCTGGTTTGCCAACCACTGGCAACAACTCGGTGAGTCTGAATCTACGCGACTCAACCGCCAGGTCATTGCAGTGTTCCGTGCGGTGGCGGCCCCACCCGATGCGAGTATGACTGACCATCGTGATATCGGATGATGATCATGGCATTGCAGGCGTGTTAAAAATTGCACTTGGATGGCGACCTTACTTTGTTCCAGCACGTTGTGTGATGGGAAAACATATTTCTCAACTTTCCGAAAGATGGGTGCTTTGGCACTTTTTAGGCGCAATCATCGTCCCGTATTTTTAATTATAAATCTCGGATGTATCCACTTTAGTTAGTGCAAAAGTTCTTAGCCATAACTGGCTTAATTATAAGCAGATACACAATTTAAATTACAGATTCAAATAATACCTTTTGGTGAACTATCCGGAATTTCCGGATAGTTCACTTGGTCTTGTGTGCTTTTCTAACGAGGAGGTTTACCTCATGGTTAATATTCATACTCTGAGTGTGAATATCTTATTTGAGATAAACTGACGAGCTCTCACTCCCTTCTTGAAAATGGTTGCCGCTTGTTCACTGGTTTAAATATGGCAGTTGTTCGGAATAACCGAACAACTTAATTATCGTCCATTTGACTTTGAGCAAAGATACTCTTTACCTACTGAGATTGTAATGAGTGTCAAATAGTTATCCTGCTTTTCGAGTTTCTTCAAGATCTGCTTGAGCCGCAAACAGGGTATTTACTATTTGTTCGGCTACGGGGTGGATTACTTTCATACATACTGAGTTGCCAAATTGTTTGTAGATTTGCCCCTGTGATACAGCATCGACATTGAATTCTTGAGGGAAGCCTTGTAAGTTTGCACATTCTCTCGGTGTGAGCTTGCGTGGGTTTTTTTTGAGATGGCTTTGGTCAATAAGAATCTCTGAGCCATCTTTATAGTACCGAGCACTGATGGTATTCGTATATTCACTATCTGCATTAAAAAGAGAGTAACCGAAGCCGTTACCTTTGGTTTTGTGCTCTGCTTTTCGTTTTTGATGCCCTTCCCAAAGCTTGTCTGAGATAGTAAACCTGTCTTTTCCGTATTGCTCTCTATCAAGATCGAGTTCTTGTTGAGTTTGAAGAATATCGCCTACTCTGGTCGGAGTTTTTGGCGCTTCAGGCCAGCTAAATAGCTTGTCAAAATCGACACTAGGGAATTCATCTTTATTAAACCCGATAATGAAAATACGTTCACGGTTTTGAGGTGTACCAAAGTCGGCCGCTCTTAACACCTTGACATCAACCCAATAGTTTAGTTTGTCGGCAAGTGCGTGGCGCGTTTCTTCACTAAGCGTTATGTCATCTGGAATTTCCTGATCGTGTTGGCCTTGCAGGATATCTAAAATTGTCTTTAGCGTTTTCCCTTTGTCATGTCCGCGCAACTGCTTTACGTTTTCCAGCAGGAATGCTTTTGGCCGCTTTGCTGCAAGAATACGCTGAATTTCGAAGAACATAGTTCCACGGGTGTCGTTAAAACCTTTTTTTAATCCCGCTTGAGAGAAAGCTTGACAAGGGAATCCCCCAAGTAGAATGTCATGATCTTTTATGTTTTTCGCAGCTATTTGGGTAATGTCGCCATTAGGCATTTCGCCGTAGTTTTCAAGGTAGGTTTTTTGGGCAAACTTATCCCATTCAGACGTGAAAACACAATGGCCTCCAAGTTGCTGAAATGGATAGCGGATGCCGCCAATGCCGGCAAACAAATCAATGAAAGTAAACTGAGATTGTTCAATAGGCAGCTGTTTTAACGGAGCGTTATCATAGTAGCGCTTCATCTCATCTTTAAGCTCGATGATGCGACTCCATTTTAGAGGGGAAGGTTTATGTTCGCCATTTTCCCAGCCGCGAACCGTACGCTCTCCATCTTTTCCTAAACCTAACAAATTTGCGAACTCACGCTGACCCAAGCCAAGATTGTCTCTTAACTGTTTGATATGATGAGAGGTGTTTAGTATTTCTGCCATTGTGTTTATAAAGTATCCGGTTTTTTGCCTGGTAATATTGCGAACTGTATATATGAACATTGATAATTGCAATAGGTATCCGGTTTTTTACCCTGTAAAAAGAGAGTTGTGATGACATATCTGATTAATAACGGTGTTGTTGAGTATGACAATGTGCCAATCTCATCAGAAGAGCTATACAAGCAAGGCCGTTTGAATGCTATTTGTAATGGTGAGGTGATATCCCTAGTGGCGTCTAAGCGTCCCGCAGATCTGCGTTTTCACTTCTATATCAACCCTCAACCGCATTTTTCGGTTAGCTTTAAGGGGGAATTGTTGGATACACAACAGCTAACCTCTTTAAAACAACAAGGATATTTTGTTGCTAATGCCAAGCGAATTCATTTTGTTAGCTCGGAAATAAAAACTCACGTCGATGCAGCATTTAGTGACCTGCACTTACCTTCTTTGATCAAATTGCTCAGAACGTTATCTCAGGAAGGTTTATGTGAACAGCTACCATCTAACCTGTTAGAAACATTACGGACAAAAAACAAGCGCATAGCTCATCACGAAAAGCTTTTCGTCCAAGAGTTGTATCCTTATCAGAAGCAAGGGGTCGATTGGTTGAGTTTTTGTGTGGACAATGGAGTCGGCACAATCCTAGCCGATGACATGGGGTTGGGTAAAACGGCTCAGATTATTGCGTTATGCTGTGACACTTTGGAAAAGAACCCCAATGCAAAAATTCTTATCGTCGTCCCCAATCCACTCTTGGATAACTGGAAACGGGAGTTCGCGTTTTTTGCACCACAAGTTGAGCCGTACTTACATTATGGAACTGCCCGTCGAGGTGTTAGCTCTGCTCTATTGGGACATAATGTAGTCATTATGCCTTATACCACGATGGCTTTCGATATTTCGATGTTAGAAGAACTCTACTTTGACCTAGCCGTGTTTGATGAGGCTAGCATGCTGAAAAATCCAAATTCAGGTAGATCGATCGCGGTAAGACGATTGGATATTGGGGTTGCAGTGGCAATGTCAGGAACCCCAGTTGAGAATAGTTTGATGGATGCATGGTCCTTGAGTGATTTGGTTTTCCCTCGATACCTAGGCTCTCAAGAAGCCTTTAAATCTCGCTATGTACATCGTGACTTATCGGAAACGCTCAGTGCAAACTTAGAAGAACTAGAAGCTTCACTACGTCAAATAACTCTCAGGCGCATGAAAAAAGATGTGCTTGAGCAATTGCCTGAAAAGTTGGATATACACCTTCCGGTGTCGCAAACTGAAAGCGAAAAGTTGGCATACGACAATATTATCGAAGAAATGCAAAATGATGCTGATGGCTCAGGGATCCTCCCCATGATTAACAAGCTTCAGCAGTTTACAGCGCACCCAGCTTTGCTAAATCCTAAAGCTCCAACCGATGTCCGCTCGTTATCGGCTCAAAGCGCCAAGTTTGAGCTTATGTTACTTAAATTGGACGCTATTGCCCTTTCTGCGGAAAAGGTCATTATTTTTGCAACATTTCAAAAAGCGATTGACTTGGTTAAAAGCGCAGTTAAAGAAAAGTACGGCATTACTGCCGGTGTTATTGATGGCAGAACACCGAATGAGGAACGACAACCGCTTATTGACGAATTCTCATCTTCGGAAGGTTTTGACGTACTGATTCTTCATCCAAGAACGGCGGGAATGGGGCTAAATATTACAGCGGCAACTCACGTTATTCATTACTGCAGGCAATGGAACCCCGCCCTTGAAGAACAAGCTACCGCTAGGGCATGGAGGAATGGTCAGAAATCTGTAGTCAGTGTTTACTACATGTACTATGCCAACACAATAGAAGAAACCATTGATGAGCGTATTCGCCTTAAGCAACAACTCAGTGACCGAGTAGTCTCGGTTGCAGATGAAAAAGAAACAGACAAGCAAATCATGCTTGCATATTTGGAAACGTTAGGTTTATGAGTCAAAAAACAGAAATACAAGAAGATGACTTTCGTCCTTCTGCAGCGCGTTTAGTCGAAAGTTTACGCGATACTGGGTACAGTCGGGAAGCTGCATTTGCCGATATCATTGATAATTCGATAGCCGCAAATGCTACGAAAATCTCAATTGAACTTCAGTACATGTTTGGTGAGTTTAGGGTCATCATGACAGACAACGGCGATGGTATGTCTGAAGATGAACTGAGAAACGCGATGCGCTATGGGTCAGAGAAGCGAGCTAACCCTAAATCTCTGGGTAAGTTTGGGATGGGGTTGAAAACTGCTTCGACTGCCTTCTGTCGCCGTTTGGTTGTTTTGACTCAGAAGGCAGGTATTCAATCTGGCCGTGCTTGGGATATTGACCGCATCATCAAAACAGACCGTTGGGAGTTAGAGACGCCTAGTTCTGATGATTACTACGATTATTTTGAAGATCTGAGCGAGTTCACAGGTGACGGCGGCACCATGATCATATGGGAAAATACCGACCGATTGATTAATCAAGGTAGCGAACGTCAAGTTCGAGAGCAGATTAAAAACCTAGGCAATGAGCTCAAGGCTGAGTTGAGCTCGGTTTTTTTCAAATACCTTGCATCCGGCGAAGTGTCTATTTCGCTTAAAGTCGCGGGCGCTTCGGCAGAAGACCTAAAAGGGTGGGATCCTCTTTGTGCCGATTTGGTTACAGTAGATGGTGTGCGTTCTCGTGTTTTAAAAGAAAAAACAGTTCCAGTAGAATTTGCTGGGAAATCAGCCACTTTCTCGGTCAGAGGAAGTGTTATTCCTTCGCAGAATGATTTGAATTCTGAAGAGCGAGAATTTGTTCGCTATAGCTTAGATAATCAAGGTTTCTATATCTATCGAGAAGGTCGTTTGATTTGGCACGATGGTTGGCCACATCGAATGTACAAAAAGGAAAGTAAAATTACTCGCCTTAGAGCTGAGCTGCACTTTGATCATGAACTGGATGATGTATTCAGTATCGATTTCCGCAAGAGCCGTGTCATCATTCCTGTGGAAATACGTGAGGAACTTAAACGCTTAGTAGCACCTTGGAGACAGGAGTTACTTAAAGGGCAGGATCGTTTGATTTCAGCGAATACTAAGAGAGTTCATGGCCCTGCTGATAGATCGATAGATAAGCATAAAAAGTATACAAAAAACTCTGATATAAACGTCGATGGCGACACGGTTACCATTCGTAACCAAAATCAGCCTAAACCTATCGTGATTGAGGGCATAAAAGTCTATCAGGACAAAACGGTCAGAGTTCACGAGGAAGATTCTTTACTAGGGGATGACTTGTGGGAACCTTCGTGTGATGAAGAAGGAAATACGTGTGTCACACTAGGGAAATCACACCCATATTTCCACAAAATGTATAACGTTTGCAAAGATAACGTTGAGGCTATGAAGGCACTTGATATGCTGTTGTGGAGTCTCGCTAATGCGGAACATGGTGAATATTCTGAAGCTAATCGTCACACCTTAAAAGGATATAGGCAGAAAGTTAGTCAAACGCTTCGTTATTTGAGTATTGAGTTGCCGGATGCGGAGGAATACGAATGAGTTATCAGTACGATTTAGCGGACTTTAAACGTTACCTGAATGATAGAAACCCGAAATATCGCGTCGACGGGTTAATTTTTTGGCAAAACCGTATCCCACTCCCAATAGACTTATTCAACCGTATTTTTAACGAATCGAACCAAATCGTGTCGGACTATGTCTATCAAGTTGCTGCGAGTGCGGTCACGTTCAGAAATAGAACTTCTTTTGAGAAGGCGACGGCTGTTGATGTGGCTGATTTGCCGAAAGGTGACCTCAAAAAACAAGTCGAGACTCTAAAAGAATGGTTGAATGGCAAATTGCCAGAAAACTCCTCTGTTGTTCGTATGTCCTATGAAGTTGCTGATATTTTAGGTCTAGATAGTTTTGTTTTTTCTATCGATAAAGTGGCCGACGCTTTGCAGCACCAAGGTAAAAAATACGTACGCTTATTTATACCTGCAGAAATTAGAACCCAACTTAACCTAGTCTCGGATTGTGAAGATGTTGGCACGGATAACACCGATATGTTTGGCAACATCATTGCTGATCGCTATAACATTTACCGTTCAGGTTTTAGTGATGCACTCGCAATAATCTTTAATGCACTGCTCGAATTCAGAATTTTGTGCTCAGGCAGAGGTGAACATCTTCAGCGAATTAGAGTGATAGCCCCACTCGTTGAAGATATAGATATTCGGCTGGGTAAAACTCGTGATGGCTCTTTGTGGGAGCCAGGTTATGAAGACGATCATTACATCACCTTGAACAGCGAACACCCTTTGATTCGAGGCCTTTCAGAAGACCAGTCAAAGCCCTTAGCTGAGCTTTTATTTTATATGGGTGAATTTGAAAACGGCCAGTTCTCCGATGAAAGCAAGAAGTTGGTTGAGAATCTACGCCAGAGTGTTTCTCGTAGTTTGTGGATTAAACACGATTAGTTAATTTTTGCAGCAGAGAGCTGCATTGGACAATATAAGGAAAATGCTGATTATGCTTTCTGAACTCAGCACGATTGGTCAGTGGTATCAAAATGAACCCGCGGAAGGTTGGCACTTTGACGAAGTTACGTTTGATGATGAAGCAAAAATTGCTTTTGAAAAACTCGATCTCAATATAAAAATCTTTGAGCACTCTGCTCGAGTCGATATTAGAAATAACCATACTTATATGCCGGGGCACTACTTCCTGTACGCACTAAAAGTACAACCTTTAGTCACGTTGCTTCACAAGTATATGGAAATGTTTGATTCGCTCAAATCACATATCACAAACTCAGAAAATTTAGCTATCCTAGTGCGTAGTTTATCGCCATCTCATCCAATTACTGATGCGCTAGATGAGTATAGCAAAACCAATTTTTACCAAGCGTTTAGTGACCGTGAAAAGAGACTGAGAGGGAAGGATATTATTAATGGTTCAGGAGCAAGTACCTCTCTTAGATCTGGAGATGATTTTATTTGCTCTGTCATACTCAAAGCTCTTCCTGTACCTGACGTTAGCTCTGATATGTTAGGGCAACTTATTTATAGTTTCTCTCAATGCCCCGAGGCGCTACAAGTCCTAAAGAAAAAATACTATCCATCGATTCCTTACTTATTTAAATGCAGCTCAGGTGATGAACTAATGTTCCGTATCCTTTCTGTCTTAGGATGGGAAGGTAAACTTGACCCATTGTTCGATAATGTTGATTCCAGTGTTGGTAATCTTGATTGGGCAGAAACCAGCGGGGCTTTTAAGCTAAGCAGGACTAAAATACCTGGGAATATTAGCTATTTTGACGAGCCAGTTCATTATTCACCATCTAGTGGTAAATACGTTCATATTCGTAAAGGCTTGCTAAATAATAGTGCTGGGATACAGCAGGTTAATGACGCTCTAAGTAATTTGTGGCCAGAACTAACAATATCTGAAGAGAACTCAGAGTTTTTGTTTAAGTCTTCAGTCAGGCAGAAACATTCTGCGCCACCTAAAACCGGTGGTTGTAATCGAATTATCTATGGTGCGCCTGGCACAGGAAAAAGCCACTCAATTGAACAAAGTACAGGTGAAGAGTTCATTGTCCGTACGGTTTTTCACCCAGAAACGCAGTACAGCGATTTTGTTGGATGCTTAAAACCAGTAATGGAAGGGGATCGTGTCGCGTATAGATTCAGGCCCGGTGCATTTACTAAGGCTTTGGTTAAGGCAATAAAGGACCCTAGTAATATCTATCGCCTTGTTATTGAAGAGATCAACCGAGCACCAGCGGCGGCTGTTTTTGGCGAGATATTTCAGCTATTAGACAGAAAGCCTGATGGCAGTAGTTGCTATCAGATTGATATTTCTGATCCTGATTTACTTACCTATCTCAATGCGCAAACAGGTGGTCGCTTTTTGGCAGGAAAACTTTTTATTCCCTCAAACCTCTCGTTGGTCGCCACCATGAACAGCAGCGACCAAGCTGTAATGCCTCTTGATACTGCGTTTAAACGCAGGTGGTCTTTTGAATATGTAGAACTTAGCTTTGCTAAAGCACCGAATCAGGTTTTAGAGCTTCAAACGAGCGAAGGTTTGTTTTCTATAACTTGGGCCGATTTTGCCGAAAAAGTTCTGAATAATATGTTGAAAGAGTTCAGAGTTCCCGAAGATAGAATGATCGGGCCATTTTTCCTTAATGAAACCGAGTTGCAAGACTGGCAATCGGCATTGCGCGGTAAGTTGTTTGTGTACTTATGGGACGATGTTTTGAGACATAAGACTCAAGATCGAGCTCGTCTATTTTCAGCTAAGTTTGGAACGTTTGGAGAACTGTACAATAGCTTCCCCAAAGAACCAGTCTTCGGTTTAGAAGCAGACAGCCTCATTAGAGAGTTCGGTACCGCAGTCGAGAATCTGGATGGCTAACTTAGCATATTACCGAGATCGTGATGAGGTTGACTCTTTACCCTGTGGCCTTGCAACCCTAATGCAACAACGGGGGCTTATTGCCCCAGATCAGACAAGGGTTCACTACTGTGGATTTGTCTCTTGGCAGCAAGGCATCGCTGTCTTTATGCCAAGAAACACCTGCTTGAAATCGTTACGATCTCATCATACTTTTTATCTTTTGCAGTCTCTAAATCGTTACTATTTGGGGAAAAGTACCGGCATTACTGAAGGGCAAGAGAGCGAGCTCATTGGCAAAACCTCTCTGTCATTGATTTATTCTCTTATCGAGGACTATCGGGCAAAAGGGCTTTATGTGCGCAGAAAGAAGCACTTCTCTATAAACCAAGGCCGACCAAACTGGAAACGAACGATTGCACGACGAACTCCCTACCCCTCTGGAGGATCACCTGTCTATCTCGATACAGATACAAGCAGTACACGCTACGTTTCTGACTGTGAAACGGCAAGAATCCATGCGCAGGCGATTCGTAGCATTTACAAGAAATATGGCGTTGTCATTACTGGTGACGATGTCAACTCAGATGAAAACCTCGATCGGATGCCGGCACCAAAACTCGGAATAGAAACCCAAATGACAGTCCTCGATCGCGAGCTGTCAGAAAGTTACTCTGAACGTGATATTCAGCTGATTGGTATGCTGAAGGCCTATATTGAAGAAACCTCGGCTTCTGGAGGAGCTGAGCTTTTAGTAGGTACTCGAAAGTTTCATAACGTTTGGGAAGGAATGCTCGATAAGTGTCTGCCTAACAAAGTTGATATTAATAGCAATCTCCCAGTTCCTTACTACCAGCAAGATAAGCACTTTATCGAAGTTTCTCAAAAAGGACAAAGAACGGATACTGTCATTGAGAGCGAAGATCGTAAGCGTTGGGCTGTGATTGATGCTAAGTACTATAACGCTTCCACACCAAACTTAGCCCCTGGATGGCATGATTTGGTGAAACAATTTTTCTATAAAATAGCTGCTGAAAATATATGTGGCTCGGATGTTTTAGTATCTCTTCACTTTGTTTTCCCTGGAAATATTTCCTACCTAAACAACGTTAAAGTCGGAAAACGAAAGCAAAAAAGGGTAACTATAGATAAGTTCCTTGAAGTTGACGGCTATGGCGAAATTTTTTGCCATTATTGTGACCCTGCTATTCTTCTAGAGAAGTATGCTTGTGGTCAGCTATTAGAACTCAATCGTAAAAGCCATATAACAGGGAGTTTTTTCAATAAAGCAGATATTATGTAAGTCTGGTTGAATATTTGAACTTCTTTCACTTGTGAAACTCATCATAACACTGGTTTCTACTTTATTTGTGGGTCAGGAACTGAGCCGATGATGGAATTTCGTTTACCTGCAACAGCCATTTTCTGCTCAAACTGCCCAAAATGGGCCTAAGCACCGCGCGTCTTTGCGTTACTCATTCTGCAAACTACTTCTTGATTATTCATTAGCTATCAGGAGTAGTTATGACCGAACAAAAACAATTAAATCAGCTATTAAGCTATTAAGCTATTAAGCTATTAAGCTATTAAGAAGTTTGCAAACTAACTCAGCTATCTCAAGCGACGATTCGCCGCTATGTAAAAAACGGTTCCTTTCCTACTCTAGCCACACTCTCACCTAGCGCTCGACGTGTGAGATACGCCTCGAATATGTGCAAAAGTGGCTTTTGAGCCAGTGATGGGGAGGTCATATGATGTTTCGTCATCACAATGAGCGATCACTGTTCGTTTTTGAATAGAAATTTTCATTTTAGACTCCACTGGGGCCCCAATCAGAGCGAGTAGCATGTCCTGGAGCCCAAATAGAGGTTAGATTTGGCAATTAACGGCAACGGATGGAAACAAACGGCAAAGGACGATCTAATAAAATCAGATGGTTATCTGCCATTATTTGCTGTTGTTTTCCGTTATTGTCCACTTCACTTCCCGATACAAAACGAGCCGAAGATTTTACCTAGCAAATCGTCACTAGTGAACTCACCGGTGATTTCGCTCAAGGCGTTCTGACACAACCGTAGCTCTTCGGCCACCAACTCACCTGCTTGATACTCATCTAATTGCACACGGGCACCCTCAAGGTGCTCTGCGGCTTGATCAAGCGCAGTTAGATGACGACGGCGTGCCATAAACGTGCCTTCATTGGAACCTTGAAAACCCATGCACTCTTTAAGATGTTCGCGCAGCATATCGACCCCTTCACCAGTTTTGGCTGAAATGGCGATGACGGGAATATCCCCCACCGATTGCCGACCGATGGATTCCCCGCTCTCATCGGCCTTATTACGAATCACCGTAAGCCCCATATGCTCGGGCAGTCGAGCAATAAACTCAGGCCAGATATTATTTGGGTCTTTGGCATCACTTTGGCTGCTGTCGACCATTAACAACACCCGATCGGCGTTGTTAATTTCATCCCACGCGCGGGCGATACCAATCTGCTCGACTTTATCGGGGCTATCGCGCAGGCCAGCCGTGTCAATAATATGCAGCGGCATGCCATCGAGGTGAATATATTCGCGCAGCACATCACGCGTCGTCCCTGCGATATCAGTCACAATTGCCGACTCTTTACCTGCCAGCGCATTCAATAGGCTAGATTTACCAGCATTTGGCCGGCCAGCAATCACCACTTTCATTCCTTCGCGCAGCAGTGCCCCTTGACCGGCTTCTCGGCGAACCTGTTGCAATGCTTGCTCAACCTGTGACAGTTCAGCTGCAATTTTGCCATCATTTAAAAAATCGACCTCTTCTTCAGGAAAGTCGATCGCCGCTTCAACAAAAATACGCAGGTGGATTAACTGCTCAACCAATGCGGTCACTTTATTAGAGAACTCCCCTTGCATGGAATTCAGGGCACTTTTAGCCGCCTGAGTGGAAGTGGCTTCAATGAGATCGGCTATTGCTTCTGCCTGTGCTAAATCGATTTTATCGTTTAAAAAGGCGCGCTCGGTAAATTCGCCAGGACGAGCCGGACGGATCCCATCCATTTGAATAATTTGTTGGATCAGCAAATCCATCACCACTGGCCCACCGTGACCTTGTAGCTCAAGGATATCTTCACCCGTATAGGAATGAGGGCCTTTAAAATAAATCGCGATCCCTTGGTCAATCAGTTCGCCTTGGGCATTTTTAAATGGCAGATAATCGGCAGAACGAGGTTTCGGGCAACGACCAAGAATACGTTCGGCAACCTCGCGTGATTTAGCGCCAGATACACGGACAATCCCCACCCCGCCGCGCCCCGGCGCAGTGGCTTGGGCAACAATGGTGTCAACACTTTGCATGAAAACTCCTAATGGGCGCTCAGCCCCATAAAAAAATGCCACTTGATTCAGTGGCATTTTAAAGAATTGAAGCGATTAGTTAATGGTAAATCGCTAATTTTTCTCTTTCTTGTCGCGGCTGTGTAGACCTTTTCTCTCCAGCTCCCGATAAATCAGAGTTTGCTGAGCTAAGGTGACACAGTTACTGACTAACCAGTAAAGCACCAGACCCGATGGGAAGAATAAGAAGAACACGGTAAATGCCACCGGCATAAACTGCATGATCTTCTGCTGCATGGGATCAGCAACAGCCGTTGGTGACATCCGCTGGATCATGAACATACTGGCGCCCATCAACACCGGTAAAATATAGTATGGGTCTTGCGCTGATAAGTCATGGATCCACAACATAAATGGCGCGTGACGAAGCTCAACGCTGCCTAAGAAGGCCCAGTACAAGGCGATGAAAATAGGCATCTGCAGGGCAATTGGCAAACAACCACCGAGCGGATTCACTTTCTCTTTTTTGTACAGTTCCATCATCGCCTGAGATTGTTTCTGGCGATCATCAGCATAACGTTCACGCAGCGCTTTCATCTTCGGCTGCAACAGGCGCATTTTCGCCATTGACGTGTACTGTGCACGAGTTAGCGGGTACATCACCCCTTTGACAATTAGGGTAATCAAAATAATCGCTACACCCCAATTTCCAACCAAGCTATGCAGGAATTTGAGGAATTTAAACAGTGGTTGTGAAATAAACCATAACCAACCGTAGTTAACGGTTAAATCCAAATGCGGTGCCACCGCGGCCATTTTGTCTTGCAATTCAGGACCAATCCACGCAGAGCTTGATAACGTTGCGCTTTGTCCTGGTTCAATCGTCTTCGGTGCACTGATAAAGCCAATCCGAGCAAAGCCGTTACCAGAATGGCTATATAAAATATTATTACCATTTTGCGGGGGGATCCAAGCGGCCGCAAAATATTGCTGCAACATGGCAACCCAACCCCCTCGGGTGTTGGCATTTAAGTCGCCATCTTTCATATCGCTGAAGGTATATTTTTCATAGCGATGTTCAGCGGATGAATAAGCCCCACCCCGATAGTTTGGATGACCAAAAAATCCGCCTTTGGCTTTGATGGTATTTTGTTTCAGTTCACCAAACATTTTCACACTAATTGGCGCCGTTGAAGCGTTATCGACTTTGTAGTCAACAGCGACATTATAACTGCCTTTTTTCAATGTAATAATTTTGGTGAAGACCACACCATTGGCATTAGTCGCGGTAAGTGGCACTTGGATCTCATTTTGCCCAGAAGCTAATGAGAAATCGGTTTTAGCCACGTGATAGAGCGGACGGGCTTGGCCAAAATTGCCGCCAATTAGACCACTGCGTGCTGAATACTGATGTTTGCCATTCACATCTAATAACTCAACCGGTGATGAGTTTTTTTCAGTTTTGGCATACTGGAGCAGTTCGGCTTTAACAATATCACCACCATAGGTGTCGATAGTTAACGCCAATACGTCAGATTTAACGGTGATAAGCTGACCATGAGATTGACCAGCTTGAACCTTAACATTACTAGCCTGTCCAGATTCACTTGGGACATCTGTTTGACTGTTCTGGGTGGTTGAAGCCACCTGTTCAGTTTGAACGGGCTGTGGGTTATGGTCCTTCTCCCACTGCTGGTAGATCAGAAAGCTGACAAACAGCAAACCGATGAGCAATAAATTACGTTGAGATTCCATAGTCTAGTCAATCTCTTTTAGAGTTATGAGCCGGTGGCACAGGATCGTATCCACCATGGTGTAATGGATGGCATTTTAATAGACGTTTGACAGATAACCAACTACCTTTCATCAATCCATGCTCTTTTAATGCTTCAATCGCATAATTTGAGCACGTTGGTGTAAACCGACATCGCGGTCCAAGTAGCGGACTGATGAGCAGTTGATAGCCACGAATGAATCCAACTAAGAGATAGTGAATCGGCGCAGTAATCTTCGCCATGACTTTTCCAACATCTTATTTAGGTCAGCATCCGACAATTGAGAGACGCCCGGCTTTGAAATGACCACAATATCCAAACCTGGAAGTTGTTGTTGATTCAAGCGGAAACTTTCTCGAATATGTCTTTTGATTCGATTTCGGGCGACAGCTCGCTTATCGCTTTTTTTTGAAATGGCTAAGCCAAGGCGAGGATGTGATAGCTGGTTGGCAACGGCCAGAAAAGTAAGCTGAGGAGTGCCGATTCGAGTCGGTTGGTTAAAAACTTGTTTAAAATGCATGGGAGTTAACAATCGTAACTCCCTGCCGAACGACTGATATGCCACGATTAGGCAGACAGACGTGTACGACCTTTGGCACGGCGACGAGCCAGAACCTGACGGCCATTTTTTGTAGCCATACGAGTGCGGAAACCGTGACTACGTTTACGCTTTAGTACGCTTGGTTGAAAAGTACGTTTCATATTATTATTACCGTTTGCTAGCTAGTTTTTTACTGTACAGCAGACTTGCCCAGATCACATCTGACAACAAAGCCTGGTAAAAAGAGGCGAAATTCTAATCATTCACCAAACAAAAGTCAATCTCTGCACGCAGAGTAAACAACAAATAGAATGATCGCTGTGATCAATTTCTGATCCGCGCCGATTATAGCGATTCTATACGCTGATACAACCACATTTACATCAAAGCATAGAAAGGCTCGCCTCAGCGACGAAATTCGCTACAATAGCGAGCTATTTTGCCGACCCATGTGTGATTATGGCTGATTTTAAAACTCATACAATTGTTGCCGCCGGTGTCAGTGGTGCCATGACCGCTTCACTGTTAGTGCATTTTCAACTGTCAGTTCCGCTGGCATTACTTTATTGGGGAGCGGGCACCTTAGGTGGGATCTTGCCGGATATCGACTCCGATCATTCCAAAGCGATTCGGCTGATCTTTCAGCTATTGGCGGGCATCGTTGCGGTTATCGCTGTAATAAGGTTTCATCAGCAGCTCAATATTTGGCAGTTATGGTGTGCCGGTTTAGCTGGTTTTTTAGTTATCTATTATCCAGTGCGACGAATTTTTGCCCATTTTACCGTTCATCGCGGTATCTTGCATTCACTGTTAGCTAATCTTTTATACGCCATGTTAAGTATTGTAGTCGGCTTTTATTGTTTAAATATGCCGTCATGGGTAGCTTGGGGCTGCGGCTGTTTTCTCTTCTGCGGTGCCTTAATCCACTTACTATTGGATGAAATCTATAGTGTTGACTTATCAGGCGGGCGCCTTAAGTCATCATTTGGTAGCGCCCTTAAAATAACCCAATGGGATGAGCCCTTATTAACCATCGCCTTTATCGGCGCAATCGCAGGGCTCTACTATATCGCCCCTGCGGATCGCTACTGGTTACATCTTCTCGAAAAGATCGGTTCGAGCGTTGTGCAACTGGTTTAAAGGCTATCTAACTCACTTTAAGTAGTTTGCAAGTATTGGTGCTGCCGCTTAACTCAGTTTCATCGCCGTGGGTAAGCACCACTAGATCGCCGTTTTGTAAATAACCTTGTCCTTTAAGCTCTGCCAAGGCGGATTTAATCACCTGATTAATATCTCCGAGCACATCAAAGTAAACTGGATACACACCACGAAAGAGCGCGCAGCGATTCAAGGTCCGTTGATGACGCGACAGCGCTAAGATAGGCAAACCCGAGCTTAGCCGAGAGGTTAAAAGCGCAGATGAACCAGATTCGGTCAAGGTGATGATGGCCTTCATCCCTACCTGATGGTTGGCCGCAAACATGGTTGCCATTGCGATGGTTTCATTAATTTCGGTAAAATAACTGTCAGCGCGATTGCGCGACACGTTAATACTTGGATGTTTTTCTGCACCTTGGCAGACATTAGCCATCGCTTTAACAGTTTCAACTGGATAGTTGCCCACCGCCGTTTCCCCAGATAGCATCACCGCATCGGTACCATCAAGGACTGCATTTGCCACATCCATGGTTTCAGCACGCGTTGGCATCGGTGAGTTAATCATCGACTCCATCATTTGGGTGGCGGTAATCGCAACACGGTTGAGTTTACGCGTCAAACGGATCAGCTTTTTTTGTACCCCAACTAATTCAGCATCACCAATTTCAACGCCCAAATCGCCGCGCGCCACCATCACCGCATCAGAGGCGGTGATAATATCAATCATACTCTGTTCGCTAACTACTGTTTCAGCCCGTTCAACTTTGGCCACCAGCTTCACTTGGTGCAGCCCCGCCGCCTCGGCGAGCGAGCGAGCATAGCGCATATCATCACCGTTACGCGGAAACGAGATCGCCAAATAATCCACGCCAATGGCCGCCGCGGTATGCAAATCCTTTTTATCTTTATCGGTCAAGGCCGAAGCTGACAAGCCTCCACCTTTTTTATTGATGCCTTTATTGTTGGATAATTTACCGCCCACAGTGACTCGGCAGTGCACTTTCCACCCCTCTAAATTGCAAACCTCCAACTGAATTCGGCCATCATCGAGTAATAATATGTCGCCAGGGTGCACATCCGTGGCTAACGCTTTGTAATCTATACCGACGATCTGCTCAGAGCCTTGCCCAGGGGCAAGATTGGCATCTAGACAAAAGTCATCCCCAATCTTCAATATCACGGCATCATTTTGAAAAGTTGAAATGCGGATTTTAGGGCCTTGTAAATCCCCCATGATGGCAACGTGAGTGTGGTGTTTGGCGGCTAATTCACGCACTCGGGAAGCCTGTTTTTGATGATCACTGGCGAGCCCATGCGAAAAATTCAGTCGCACCATATTGACCCCGGCGAGGATCATCTGTTCAAGTACCTCTTCGCGCTCGGTTGCTGGCCCCAAAGTCGCTACGATCTTAGTCCGTCGAAACATATTGCCCTCCATGCTGATAGCATACATAGCTGCGAGGCAAAATAGCTCACAGTTTGTACAAAAGCATGGAGCGAAATAGGCTCAATGTCCAGAGATATGAGGAAAAACTTAAGACGAAAAAGGCATGTCGAACGCATTAGCGCAGGCGATGGTTATCGGCGATTCGTCATCGATGTAGGATCAATCATAGTGGGTGATCCAATCGGTGAGTTTTTCACACACCCAGCGTGGATCATCTAAAGGCAGATCATGTCCTGCACTTAAATGCGGAAATAGCGGTGCCTGCCAAATATCAGCAAGTTGATAGCTCACCTCACTACTGATCCATTTATCATGACGTGACACTAAAAGTTGCAAGGGAACCATAGGCTCAGCAATAGGCATCTCGTACAAATGCTGGGTGAGCGCTTTAAAATCAATGCTATGCGTCTCACTTGTGGCTAATTGTGAATGCAATGAAGGCCATGCTGATAAGCGATGTAACCAGCGGGTTTGTTGATCCCCAGGCCAACGGCTGAACACCATAATTTTAAATAATAACCACCATAACAGCGGTTGCCAGCGGCGCTGTTTAACCGTCACTAACGGGTTGATGAGCGTACAACTTTTTACTTCATCAGGATACATTTGTTGCCAACAAAGCGCGACGCTTGCACCCAAAGACAAACTCACCAGATGGCAATCGCCTTGGCCAGTCAATTGGCACAATTGTTCACGGTGCTGCTCAATAAGAGTTACCAGCGACAGGGGCTCAAGGGAAGTACCTG
The DNA here is from genome assembly GCF_046054155.1 of Celerinatantimonas yamalensis. Classification (NCBI taxonomy): domain Bacteria; kingdom Pseudomonadati; phylum Pseudomonadota; class Gammaproteobacteria; family Celerinatantimonadaceae; genus Celerinatantimonas; species Celerinatantimonas yamalensis. The sequence continues at coordinate 68,213 of NZ_JBEQCT010000006.1, read as the reverse complement.
ATTTAGCCAATGACAACAAAAAAACGGGACGCTGTAGGCGTTGCTCGACTAATTGCTTAAAATACTCCCAATAACGACACTCACCTAACATGCCTCGAATTAACACCACTGGTGCTAAGTTATTTGAGATTTGATGATTATCCACGATTATTGTGACCCTTAAGAGCAACCAAAGCCCCGCGATTAACGATGACTATTATATGAGGACGCATTCAGCTTACCTCAATAAGCGTTAAACAAATTAACAATTTTTTTACAAAAAATCCATGTATTATCCAGCGCCTATAACCATTTTTGCATATCTAGAATGACCCAATCTTGACCTCGAAGGGATTTTACTCGGCGTTGTTGATAGGTTTTAAACCCAAAATAGCAGTAGCGATTAAATGCCGCTAAATTATGTTGATAGACCCCTAATTCAATACGCCGAACGCCCAGTTCATCGCGAGAAAATTGAATCGCATGCGCAATCAACTGTCGACCGATACCTTGCCCTCGAAAATCAGGATGAACAATGACTCGGCATAATCGCACGCTTTGCAAGCGGCACGGTCTGAGCTGACAATACCCTATGAGCTGCTTTGCTTCGATGAGCATGCGAGCATAACCACCTTGTTCACTCTGCACTAATTGATGAATATCAAGGGGCCAATGTAGATTGGGGCCTGCAAATAATTGCAGCTCATTGGCATCATTTGGCCAACTAAGCAACTGTGTTAGCCAAGATGGATGACTGGCAATACTCCTCATTATCCATACTCCTTACACGGTTTTTTCACTACTTTACACAGCTTGCCTGCACTTTACGTCCGATACCCTAGACTCTCATTGTACACTGGCGAATTACTGGAGAAAGGGAATGAAAACATCACTCAGATTAGCATTAACAGCAAGTGCCTTAGCACTTTTATTTAGCACGGCAAGTTTCGCTCAAGGGTCTACGGGGCAAGGGCCGAAGGGGGGCAAATTTCAACGTGGGCCAGCACACTGCCAAATACCAGGCAGTTTTATGAATTACCTTGGTCAAATAAACTTAAGTCAGGCACAAAAGGCGAAAATATTTGATATTCGTCTCGAACATGCCAAACATCGTCCGCAGCAGTTTGGTGAATATCACAACAAGGCAGCCAGCAAAGTCAGAGGTGAGATACGCCAAATGATATTTAGCGAAAACTTTGATAAACAGAAATTTGAGCACTACATTGACACCATGCATACACAGCATCAACATCAAGCGCAGCAATCGATGCAGCATCGTTGGGTCAAACGAGCAGAATATATCCACAAACAGCTGTCTGTATTAACCGCAGAACAGCGCAGTAAACTCCAAGAACTTGTGGCCAAGAGTCCGTGTCCATTAATTAATGAAGGTCCTATAGGGCCCTTTGGTCGAGCCCCTATACAGCCATAAACTGATCGAACATCAGAAAGGTGCAGTAAGGACCTTTCTGATGAGTTTACGTCACAAGCTTAGCGGCGCAGCATGCGTATCAAGGTATTATCCTTCAGATAATAGTGATGGTACAACGCTGCCAGCGCATGCACTCCAACCAAGTAATAACCCAAATTAGCAACAAATTCATGCACTTCTTTAAACGAATGAGCTAACGAATAATGGGCCCCTAGTGTAGGTGTTGCAAAGCCTAAAAATGACCACGAATCGGCTTGCAAAGCGACCGACACACTACCAAGCACAGGTAAAATCAAAAAGCAGCCATACATGACTAAATGCAATAACGAGGATATTTTCTCTTGCCAAGCTGGCGGCGCAGGAATAATCGGTGGACGGCGTCGGTCAACCCAATACAGAATAAACCGCACCAACATCACCACCCACAATATCATCCCCAAATTGAAATGCATCAAACGCAGCCAATCGTTCACCTGTTCACTATCAAACAGCCCCCGTAAGTTCATTGCCATGTAGACACCAATCACTAAAATGACCGATAACCAATGTAATGATATTTTTAACCGCGAATACCCAGCCATTGAGAAACTCTCCTGCTTTATCATTGTTTAATTTATTAAGCATAAGCATAAAAAGGTCGAAAGAAGGTGAATCAACTAGACTAAATGGTATATTTTTTAACGAGAACAGATAATTTACATTCAAAGCACAACGTGCCTTAGTAAATTTGTTATTTATTTATTCATAAATAATCGTATTAATAACTAAATGGAATAATAACTAGCACCAGAGACGTTTATAATTGACGGCTATTTCGTTTATAAGGTAACAAAACATGAAACGTTGGAGCAAAATCATCGCCATGGCGACCTTGGTTGTCGCCACAATAAGCAGCCAAGCTTGGGCGAAGGATGAGGTGGTTAAAGTCGGGATGTCCGGCGGTTATTTCCCCTTCACCTTTGTTCACAACGATAAATTGCAAGGCTTTGAAGTCGATCTCTGGAAGGCGATCGGTAAACGTAACCATTATGATGTGAAATTTGTCACTGCGAGTTTTTCTGGATTATTTGGTCTGCTACAAACCGGACGCATTAATACGATTTCTAACCAAATATCGATAACGCCAGCACGCAAAGCCAAATATCTGTTTTCAAACCCTTATGTGATCGATGGCGTGCAGATCACGGTACGTAAAAGTACCAATGATATTCATAGCTTAAAAGATCTCAATGGTAAAACTGTAGCAGTTGATTTAGGCAGCAATTTTGCTCAAATATTGGAAAAATATAATAAAGACCATCATGGCAGCATTCAGATCAAAACCTTTAATACTGGGGTCGAACAAGTAGTCGCGCTAGGACGAGCAGACGCGTATGTGATGGACCGTCTATCAGCCGTGCAGTTAATCAAAAAAACCAACTTACCCTTGAAGTTGGCCGGTCAACCATTCTCTAAAATTGAAAATGCTTGGCCATTTGTCGATAATGCCAAAGGTCGGAAATTACGTGATCAAGTCAATAAAGCGTTGGCCGGCATGCGAGCCGACGGCACATTGAAGAAGATTTCAGAAAAATGGTTTAATACCGATATTACCAAGTAACAGCTGCGCGATGCCCGTCAGTTAGGCTGGGCAGTTGTCTATCACAACGAAGACCCGTTGCTTGCGACGGGTCTTGCTATTTTGGGGACACTATGCAATTTGATTTGCCCTACATGTTGGGACTATTTCCAATATTATTTAAATACTTGGGAACAACCATGGGGATGGCGGTGCTCGGGATGATCTTCGCCTTGATATTGGCAGTAGTCATTGCCAATATTCGCATCTTTAAAATCCCCATTCTTAACCCCTTGTGTCAAGTTTACATTAGCTTTTTTCGCGGTACACCGCTACTGGTACAGATGTTTCTGTTCTACTACGGTTTGCCACAACTGATTCCTGCCTTAGCCGGCATGAATGCCTTTACTGCCGCAGTCATCGCCCTGACCTTGCATTTTGCCTCCTATATGACTGAGAGCATCAGAGCTGCAATTATCGGTATTGATCGCAGCCAGATGGAAGCTAGCCTTTCAATTGGCATGACCACACCACAAGCCATGTGCCGCATCGTCTTGCCACAAGCAACCCGCATTGCTTTTCCATCATTGGTGAACTACTTCATCGATATGATTAAATCAACATCGCTCGCATTTACCCTAGGGGTCTCTGAAATCATGGCAAAAGCGCAGCTTGAAGCCGCTTCAAGTTTTAAATACCTGGAAGCCTTTCTAGCTGTAGCGCTTATCTATTGGGGCGTTGTGGTCATTTTAACCCGAATCCAAATTTGGACTGAAAAACAACTCAATAAGGCCTATCAGCGATGATTAAGATAACCGATCTCCATAAGCGCTTTGGTCAAAGCGAGGTGCTCAAAGGCATCAATTTGAACATCAAACAAGGTGAAATTGTCTGTATCATTGGCTCTAGCGGTACCGGCAAATCAACCTTGCTCAGGTGTATCAATTTTCTTGAACGAGCCGATCAAGGCACGATAGAGTTAGGCGGGCAACAGGTTGACGTCACTCACGCGAGTAAAACACAAATTTTAGCACTGCGCCGGGCCAGTGGTTTTGTTTTTCAAAACTATGCATTATTTGCCCACATGAATGCCCGCGATAATATCGCCGAAGGGCTAATCACGGTGCAAAAACAAGATAAAGCCAAAGCGCGGCAAACAGCCATGCAAATTTTAACCGATATAGGACTTGCCGATAAAGCGCAGGCCTATCCAGCATCACTATCAGGCGGCCAGCAGCAACGCGTAGGGATTGCCCGTGCAATGGTTCTAAACCCAGAGATATTACTGTTTGATGAGCCCACTTCGGCGCTCGATCCTGAATGGGTTGGAGAAGTGCTTTCCTTAATGAAAAAACTCGCTGAACGCCATCAAACCATGCTGGTGGTGACCCATGAAATGCAGTTTGCCCGCGATGTAGCAGACCGAGTGATCTTTATGGCTGATGGCTTAATCGTCGAACAAGGCGTTCCCAACGAGCTATTTAATAGCCCCAAAGATCCCCGATTACAGCGTTTTCTCAAGCAAGTCATCTCCTATTAATTCATATTTTTCCTCCTTTTTGGGCGATTTGAGCAAATCAGACCGCCTAATTTCAAATTATTTTTCAATCTATTTTCCGCTTTTTTACCGTCATCTTATATTTCTCCATTGTTATGCACAGCTTTCACTTGAAGCTTGATCGGGATAACTGATCCATCTAGGGATCACATTGCCCTGATCATTGGTGAGGATCTTAATTTAAGGGGATCGAACATCCCGTGTACAAGGTGTGGATCAGCTGTGACTTCTTTACGATCTTGTTTTATAGTCGGGTAATCTAAGTGGATGAACTTAGCTTACCCCGATAAATTCATCCACAAAAAAACCATACTCATTTTCTTAACTTGCACACGAGCGAGGATTCAATATGGAAATCGATCTCATAGTGGGATCTATGATGGGCGCCGCAGAATATGTCGCCGATGAATTAGAACAAGAACTCATTGATAGTCACCAAGTCACACAGCATCTTGATGCTGACCTAGAGGAACTACCAACGGATGGCAGTCACATTTGGTTGATTTGCACCTCAACCCATGGTGCAGGCGACTACCCAGATAATATCGAGCCCTTTATCGAGCAGTTAAAAGCGCAGCGGCCGAACCTAAGTAGACTCAAATATGGGGTCATTGCGTTAGGTTCAAGCCAATACGACACCTTCTGTCAGGCGGGTCGAAACATCGATCAATTGCTCGGTGAACTTGGAGCAAACCGCATTGGTGAACGCCTAGAAATTGATGCACAAATTCAGCCCGTTCCTGAAGATAGTGCTATCGAATGGTTACCCAATTGGCGACAACAGCTCGAAGCTCAATAATCTATCCACATAAAAAAGAATAAACTGTGAATAACGGGATCAATATCCTCTGATCCTAGCTAGGTTATTCCTATGGATAACTTCTAGATAGGGATCGCCTGTGGATAACAAAGGATCTTGATCCCAGCTTCTACGCATGTAGATCAATGCTTAAGCACATCTTTTGATCGTATGTAACATATTGTTTTTTAAACTACTTTTTTCAGTTAACCACAGAAATAGCGATCCCTAGTAGTAAATCTAATAAAAGATCTTTAAATAAGATCATATATATATAACTAATTAAGATCCTTTTTGATCGTCACTGAAAATTGATCATTTCTTCTGAGCCATTAAATCGGTAGAATACACTCCCCCCTAAAGCAGGGGTCTTCTAGGTTTGTGGGGTCAATCAGATGTTCTTTAAACAACAATTCGATGTCATCGTTATTGGCGGTGGTCATGCTGGCACTGAAGCCGCGAGTGCAGCAGCACGTATGGGTCGTAATACCTTGCTGCTTACGCATAATATTGAAACATTAGGACAAATGTCCTGTAACCCAGCGATCGGTGGGATCGGCAAAGGACATCTGGTCAAAGAAATTGATGCCATGGGTGGGATCATGGCGAGAGCCGCTGATCGCGGTGGGATCCAATTTCGAACCCTCAATTCCAGCAAAGGCCCTGCAGTGCGAGCCACAAGAGCTCAAGCTGATCGGTTACTTTACAAAGCTGCTGTACGTCAAATGCTTGAGAACCAACCGAATTTATCACTGTTTCAACAAGCTTGTGATGATTTGATTATCGAGAACGATCGTGTCATCGGCGTTGTGACGCAAAGTGGCTTGAAGCTGTATGCAAAAACAGTTGTGCTCACAGTGGGCACATTTTTAGCGGGTCGAATTCACATTGGTTTAGATAATTATGCAGGTGGTCGAGCGGGCGATCCACCCGCTCAGCGTCTTGCGGAACGGCTGCGTGAACAACCATTTCGAATTGATCGCTTAAAAACTGGAACACCACCACGCATCGATGGACGAACCATTGATTTTTCAGTGATGCAAGAACAACTAGGCAACGATCCTGAACCGGTCTTTTCGTTTATCGGTGATCGCAGCGAACACCCGCAACAGATCCCTTGTTATATCACTCATACCAATCTCAAAACCCATGAGATAATAAAAAATGGGTTGGACCGTAGTCCAATGTTTACGGGCGTCATTGAAGGAGTTGGTCCTCGCTATTGTCCTTCGATTGAAGACAAAGTGAACCGCTTTGCCGATAAAGATAGCCATCAGATATTTATCGAACCTGAAGGGTTAACCACCCATGAAGTTTATCCAAACGGTATTTCCACAAGTTTACCGTTTGATGTTCAAGTTGATATTGTTCACTCGATCAAGGGATTAGAAAATGCGCATATTTTACGAGCAGGTTATGCTATTGAGTATGACTATTTTGATCCACGTGATTTGAAAATGACGTTGGAGAGTAAGTTTATCCAAGGGTTATTTTTTGCTGGCCAGATCAACGGTACCACGGGTTACGAAGAAGCCGCCGCGCAAGGCATGATCGCAGGGTTAAATGCTGCGCGCAGCGCTTGGGATGAGGAAGGTTTTGCTCCGCGTCGCGAGCAATCTTATGTTGGGGTGTTAATTGATGATTTAGCCACCCTAGGAACGAAAGAACCCTATCGAATGTTTACCAGCCGCGCCGAATATCGTTTATTGCTGCGCGAAGACAACGCGGATATCCGTTTAACTGAAATTGGCCGCCAGTTAGGCTTAGTGGATGATCACCGTTGGCAGTTATTTAATCAAAAACAAGAATCTGTGGAGTTAGAGCGTCAACGCCTGCGCGATACACTCGTGCATCCTCATACACCAGGGATCGAAGCGCTCAATCCATTGCTGAAGAGCCCGCTCAATCGTGAGCATCGATTAGAAGAGATTTTGCGCCGCCCCGAGATGACATACGCTAAACTGATGTCGGTGGAGTTATTTGGGCCGGGTTTAACTCAACCAAATGCTGCTGAGCAGGTAGAGGTTCAAGTTAAATATGATGGCTATATCAAACGCCAACTGGATGAGATTGAAAAATCTCGACGCCATGAACAAACTTTGCTTCCAGGTGATTTAGATTTTAGCCAAATCAGCGGTTTATCAAATGAAGTTGTGGCTAAATTAATAGCTTCTCGGCCGGAAACCATTGGCCAGGCTTCACGCATTTCTGGAATAACACCTGCGGCTATTTCACTATTGTTAGTCTATTTGAAAAAGCATAATTTGGTGCGTAAATCTGCATAAAGGTGATCGGGTGCTAAAATCATTATTGGAATCATTGCTGGATGAAGCAATGATTCAATTATCACCAACCCAAGTCGATCAGCTACTAGCGCTAGTTGGGTTACTAGATAAATGGAATAAAGCGTATAATTTAACCTCGGTGCGAGACCCCAAGGCGATGTTAACCCGGCACATTATGGATTCTTTAGTGGTCAGTTCACATCTGCAAGGACAGCGTTTTATTGATGTGGGAACAGGACCTGGGCTTCCTGGGTTACCTCTGGCTATCGCTAACCCAGATAAGCAGTTTGTACTGCTGGACTCGCTAGGAAAGCGGATTCGTTTTATTACCCAAGTGTGTCATGAGCTTAAATTAACCAATGTCACCGCAGTGCAAAGCCGCGTTGAAGACTATCACGATGAAGTTGGATTTGATGGCGTTTTAAGTCGGGCCTTCGCTTCATTGAGTGATATGTTACAGTGGTGTTCTCACTTGCCGGCGAATCATGGTAAATTCTATGCGTTGAAGGGGATTATACCTGAGTCGGAAATTGCAGAGTTGAGTGCTGAGTTTGCCTTGTCGAAAGCCATTGAATTATATGTGCCTCGACTTGAAGGTGCGCGTCATCTCGTTATCATTGATCAAATTTCACATTAGACAGAGAGTGCCTGTGGGTAAAGTGATTGCAGTTGCCAACCAAAAAGGCGGAGTCGGCAAAACAACGACCAGTGTCAATTTGGCAGCATCTATGGCAGCGACCAAAAGAAAAGTGCTATTGATTGATCTCGATCCGCAGGGCAATGCCACCATGGGTAGCGGTGTCGATAAATATGAAGTGCCTAAAACCAGTTATGAATTATTGGTTGACGAAGAACCTATCGATGATGTTTTAGTGCACGAAACATCAGGGGGCTATGACTTGCTCGCAGCAAATTCTGATGTCACCGCCACCGAAATTAAGTTGATGGAATTTTTTGCCCGTGAGGTCCGCTTGCGTAACGCCCTGGCGCCGGTGCGAGATAGGTATGACTATATCTTTATTGATTGTCCGCCATCGCTGAATATGTTGACGGTGAATGCTATGGCTGCAGCTGATTCGGTGTTGGTGCCGATGCAATGTGAGTATTATGCGTTGGAAGGGTTGACCGCATTAATGGATACCATTGGCAAGTTAGCTGCAGTCGTGAATCCCGATCTTAAAATCGAAGGGATTTTGCGTACTATGTTTGATCCGCGTAACCGTCTCGCCGCCGATGTTGCCGCGCAGCTCAAACAGCATTTTGGCGATAAAGTTTACCGAACTGTGATCCCGCGCAACGTCCGTTTAGCGGAAGCACCCAGTTTCGGAAAACCGGCAATGTACTATGACAAAAATTCAAATGGTGCTAAGGCCTATCTTGCTTTAGCTGGTGAAATCATCCGCCGTCAAGAATCCAATAAACAAACGCAGGTTGCAAGTTAAGTATGGGAGCTGATTCATCAATGTCGCCTCGTAAACGTGGTTTAGGTAAGGGACTGGATGTACTGTTAAGTACTAGCCATTCAGCACGCCAGCGAGAGCAGGCTCAACAAGACACCAATAGCGCAGATGCGGCGCACAGCGATAAGACGCTGCGTGCATTACCTATTGAATGGTTACAACCTGGGCGCTATCAACCCCGTAAAGATATGGCCAGTGATGCCCTTGACGAGTTAGCCCAATCGATCAAAGCACAAGGCATAATTCAACCGATTATCGTGCGCTCAGTCGACTATCAGCGCTATGAAATTATTGCTGGAGAACGTCGTTGGCGTGCCGCGCAGTTGGTTGGTATGCATGATGTTCCATGTCTTGTCAAAGATATCGATGATAATGCGGCTATTGCCATGGCGCTGATTGAGAATATTCAGCGAGAAGATCTCAATGCAATGGAAGAATCGATTGCTTTACAGCGTTTATTAAGTGAATTTTCACTGACACATCAACAAGTTGCTGATGCAGTAGGAAAGTCTCGTACAGCGATTAGTAATTTGTTGCGGCTCAACAGTTTAACCGATGAAGTAAAGTTACTGCTCGAACATGGCGATATCGAAATGGGTCATGCGCGGGCGCTGTTAGCATTAAAAGATGTGCAGCAGATTGAAGCTGGACGCATCATTGCTGGCAAATCGCTCACCGTTAGAGATGCTGAAAAATTGGTTAAGAAACTCCTCAATCCAGTCCCTGCTACTCCAGCTATCTCAACTGATCCCGATGTTGAAAGATTACAGCAACGGTTATCGGAACAACTTGGTTCTGTTGTAAAAATACAACAAACAAAACAAGGACAAGGAAAACTAGTGATTAATTACACATCATTAGCTGAACTAGATCAACTTATCAATAAGTTTAACTAAAATAAAACATTTGTTATGTAGTTTAATTTCTATTATCTGTATGAATCATATAAATCTGTAATAAATTGACATGTGTCAACATATCAACTACGCGACAGGTTGAATATAGGAACGGCTGGTTTCTATTGATGAAATAGGCCACTTGTATAACGTGAAAGTTATATTTGTGACAAAAAACTTTGCATTGTTAACAAGATTGCAATGGTAATTTAGCAACGTATAATTGCAATCTTGTTGGTAGCAGGAATGCTTCTGACTTGATGCTAGCTGGGAGTAATACAGTGCCGAAACGATTTGATGAATATACGCGAAGCCGCGTGGTTCGCCTGATAGGTTTCCAAGCCTGTTTTGTCTGCCTAGTAATATTAGGACTGATTCTTTTTATGCAGAGTCAAATTGTTTTCTCTGTATTTGTGGGGTTTGTCATATTTTTTATCCCAAACTGGTTATTTATATTGTTTTCTTATCGAAAATATAACGTCAAAGAGCCGGTACAAGCGATAAAAAATATTTATATTGGTCAGGCTATGAAGCTGGCATTGGTGGTAGGGCTGGGTGCTTTATGTATACATTGGTTCACAATTAATAGTTTGGCATTCCTACTAGCTTTTATTGTGAGTATACTGGCGCACTGTTTGACGTTGTTACTTATTTTTCAAAGAAGATAACTTAAGGGTGGGACTTATTGTATGGCTGCAACTGGAGAAACGATGACTTCTGCTGATTACATCGGACACCACTTGCATAATTTACAAATGGGTTCTGGGTTTTGGCAATTAAACGTTGATTCGTTATTTTGGTCGGTTGCATTAGGTGTGCTTTTTTTGTGGATATTTCATCGCTTCGCAAGTAAAACCACCGTTGGTGTACCGGGTAAGTTTCAATGTTTTCTGGAGATCATTGTCGAGTTTGTGGATGGTTCTGTTAAAGATATTTTCCATGGTCGCAATAAATTAATTGCGCCGTTATCTTTAACCATTTTCGTCTGGGTTTTCCTGATGAATTTGATGGATCTTATCCCCATTGACTTTATCCCATACATTGCCGAACACTGGCTCGGATTTAAATTTATGCGTGTTGTGCCGTCGGCTGATGTCAATATTGACATGTCGATGTCGTTAGCCGTTTTTGTATTGGTTATTATCTATAGCTTGAAAGTGAAAGGCGTCGGTGGATTTATCAAAGAACTGACTATGCAACCTTTCAATCATTGGGTGTTTATTCCAATTAATTTTATTTTGGAAATGGTTTCATTGCTGTCAAAACCGTTATCTCTTGGGCTGCGGTTGTTCGGAAATATGTATGCCGGTGAGTTGATCTTTATTTTGATCGCTGCACTCCTTCCGTTTTGGGCGCAATGGATCTTGTCTGTTCCGTGGGCTATTTTTCACATTCTTATCATTACATTACAAGCGTTTATCTTTATGGTCTTGACGATTGTTTATCTATCGCAGGCATGTGAAGATCACTAATTTTTAAACTCTATTGTTTGATTAACATAGTCGGTAGAAACTGGAGAAACAAATGGAAAATTTGAGTTTTGATATGTTGTACTTAGCTGCAGCTCTTATGATGGGTTTTGCTGCAATCGGTGCTGCTGTTGGTATCGGTATTTTGGGTGGTAAATTCCTGGAAGGTGCAGCGCGTCAACCAGATATGATTCCACTACTACGTACCCAATTCTTTATCGTAATGGGCTTGGTTGATGCGATTCCAATGATTGCTGTTGGTTTGGGTCTGTATGTCATGTTTGCGGTGGCCCATTAACCTAGAATGCTATCGATTGATATTACATTCATTTTTTTAAGAGAGGTATTGCAGTGAATATCAATGCAACCATCCTCGGCCAGGCTATCGCTTTTATTCTATTTGTCTGGTTTTGCATGAAATTCGTATGGCCGCCGATTATGAGCGCCATCGAGAATCGTCAAAAGGCTATTGCCGACGGTTTAGACAGTGCAGAACGGGCGAAAAAAAATCTGGAGTTGGCTAAAGCCAAGTCTGCAGATCAGCTGAAAAGCGCAAAAAACGAAGCGGCCGTCATCATTGAACAGGCAAGTAAACGCAAAGCCCAACTCATTGATGAAGCGAAACAAGAGGCTATCACTGAGCGGGAAAAAATTATCGCTCAAGGGCAGGCTGAATTAGAAGCCGAACGTAATCGACTTCGTGAAGAGCTACGTGCTCAGGTTGCTGCGTTGGCCATGCAAGGGGCGGAGAAAATACTTCGGCGCTCGATTGATGCTGATGCCAATAGCGATATCATCAACAAGGTGCTCGAAGAGCTGTAGAAAGGGGAAGAGTTTATGGCTGAACAAAGAACCATTGCTCGCCCTTACGCGAAAGCTGCGTTTGAGTATGCCGTGGAGCATCAGGCGATCGATAAATGGAGTGACATGCTGGATTTTGCCAGTTTAGTCGTTCAAGACCCCAAAGTGGAAGAGTATTTATCGAACGCGGATAAAACCCAACTGATGGCGGATTTATTCGTCAATATTTGTGGGGAACAGCTCGATGAGCATGGCCAAAACCTGATTCGGGTGATGGCCTCAAATAAACGCTTAGGAGTCCTTCCTTCAGTCTGCGAACAATTCATGGCGTTCCGAGCTGAACACCAAAAAGAGATTGTTGTGCAAATTGAAAGTGCAGCTGAACTGTCACAGTCGCAGCTGCAAGATTTAACTCGCGCGTTAGAGAAACGGTTTGCGCGAAAAGTGCAGCTAGAATGCAGTGTCAACAGTGACTTGATCGCCGGTATGGTGATTACCGCTGGCGATACAGTGATTGACAGCTCTGTAAAAGGGCAACTGACTAAACTGTCTGACACGCTTAAAGCGTAATTGGGGAATAGAGCATGCAACTGAATTCCACTGAAATTAGCGAACTGATCAAACAACGTATTGAACAGTTCGAGGTTGTAAGTGAAGCTCGTAATGAAGGGACTATCGTTTCAGTTAGTGACGGTATTCTACGTATTCATGGTCTTGCAGATGTCATGCAAGGCGAGATGATTGAGCTTCCTGACAACCGTTATGCAATCGCACTCAACCTAGAACGAGATTCTGTGGGCGCGGTTGTGATGGGACCTTATGCTGACTTGGCTGAAGGTAACAAAGTTAAAAGTACTGGTCGTATTTTGGAAGTTCCGGTTGGCCGTGGTCTGTTAGGACGTGTGGTCAATACCTTGGGACAACCAATTGATGGTAAAGGTGCGGTTGAACACGATGGGTTCTCAGCTGTTGAAGTGATTGCCCCTGGGGTAATGGCGCGTAAATCGGTTGATAAACCTGTTCAAACTGGTTTGAAAGCCATTGACTCGATGATTCCAATTGGCCGTGGCCAACGTGAACTTATCATTGGTGACCGTCAAACGGGTAAAACAGCGATTGCTATCGATGCCATTATTAACCAGAAAGATTCTGGTATTAAATGTATCTATGTTGCGATTGGACAAAAAGCATCAACTATTGCGAACGTGGTTCGACAGCTTGAAAAATACAGTGCAATGGCTTACACCACGGTGGTTGCCGCTTCTGCATCCGATACGGCTGCGCTGCAATATCTAGCACCCTATGCAGGTTGCGCCATGGGCGAATATTACCGCGATCGTGGTGAAGATGCGCTGATCATCTATGATGATTTGTCTAAACAAGCCGTTGCATATCGTCAAGTATCACTGTTACTGCGTCGTCCGCCAGGTCGTGAAGCTTATCCTGGGGATGTTTTCTATCTGCACTCTCGCTTGTTAGAACGTGCTGCGCAGGTTAGTGAAGCTTATGTTGAAGAGTTCACCAAAGGTAAAGTGAAAGGTAAAAGTGGTTCATTAACTGCACTGCCTATTATCGAAACCCAGGCCGGTGACGTTTCTGCATTTGTACCAACCAACGTGATTTCGATTACTGATGGGCAGATCTTCTTGACCACGCAGCTGTTTAACTCAGGTGTTCGTCCTGCGGTTGACCCTGGTATTTCAGTGTCTCGCGTTGGCGGTGCTGCGCAAACTAAGATCGTTAAAAAGCTTTCTGGCGGGATCCGTACTGCCTTGGCGCAATATCGTGAATTGGCCGCATTTGCTCAGTTTGCCTCTGATCTAGATGATGCCACTCGTAAACAGTTGGATCATGGTAAAAAAGTGACCGAACTGATGAAGCAACATCAATTTTCACCTCGTTCAGTAGCTGATCAAGCTTTAGCGCTGTTTGCGGCTGAAAAAGGCTTTTTATCTGATGTTGAAGAGAACAAAATCGTCGATTTTGAAGCGGCTCTGCTGGCGTATGCCAAAGCAGAACATGCAGAATTGTTAGCCACTATCAATGAGAAAGGCGATTACAACGATGAGATCGAAGCGAATCTTAAAACGTTAATGGACGCGTTCAAATCGACTCAAACTTGGTAATCCATCGATAGGAGCATAACTGTATGGCTGGCGGAAAAGAGATTAAAGGTAAAATCAGTAGTGTAAAAAACACACAGAAAATTACCAAAGCGATGCAAATGGTTGCCGCCAGTAAGATGCGTCGCTCTCAAGGGCGTATGGAATCTAGTCGTCCATACGCTAATACTATGCGCAAAATGATCGGTCATATCGCACTGGGTAAGCTCGAGTATAAACATCCTTATACGATTGAACGGCCAGCTAAGCGCGTCGGTTATATCATTGTTTCCAGTGACCGTGGGTTGTGCGGTGGCTTGAACGTGAACTTGTTTAAAAAAGCACTTTCAGATATGAAAGAGTGGCGCGACAAAGGTGCTGAGGTTGATTTAGCACTGTTAGGTTCAAAAGCGACTGCTTTTTTTAACGTTCATGGCGGGAATGTGGTTGCCCAAAACTCTGGGCTAGGTGATAAACCTGCGCTTGATGAGTTGGTTGGGACGGTGCGTGTGATGTTAGACGCTTACGATGAAGGTAAACTTGATCGTCTGTATCTAGTGTATAACCAGTTTATCAATACCATGGTTCAGCAACCGAAGATTGATCAAATTTTGCCACTGCCTAAAGCAGATGACCCTGAAATAGCATCGCGTAATTGGGATTATATTTATGAACCTGATGCGCGGGATATTCTGACGACTTTAATGTCTCGTTATGTTGAGTCTCAGGTCTATCAGGCGTCTGTGGAGAACTTGGCATGTGAACAAGCAGCTCGCATGATTTCAATGAAAGCTGCAACCGATAATGCCAGCAGTCTGATAGACACTCTGCAATTGGTCTACAACAAAGAACGTCAGGCCGCCATTACCCAAGAACTGACAGAAATTGTTTCAGGGGCTGCAGCGGTATAAGGGCAGCTAAGCTAAAAGAATTTAGAGGAATCAACATGAGTAACGGTAACATCGTCCAGATTATTGGCGCTGTTGTGGACGTTGAGTTTCCACTGGACAGTGTGCCTCACGTCTACCATGCGTTGAAAGTCGAAAGTGCCGATCTGGTACTGGAAGTTCAGCAGCAAATTGGCGGTGGTGTTGTGCGTTGTATCGCTATGGGCACATCAGATGGCCTAGTACGTGGTATGGAAGTGAGCAATACTGGCGAGGCAATTAAAGTACCGGTTGGTGAAGGCACTCTAGGACGGATTATGAACGTCTTGGGTGAATCTGTGGATGGTTTTGGCGAAGTCGAAGCTGAAGAAAAATATGTGATCCACCGCGCCGCACCAACCTATGAAGAGCAGTCTAGTTCGATTGAACTGCTTGAAACTGGCGTAAAAGTGATCGACCTGATTTGCCCATTTGCCAAAGGTGGTAAAATTGGCTTGTTCGGTGGTGCGGGTGTCGGTAAAACCGTCAACATGATGGAACTTATCAACAACATTGCAACTGCTCACTCAGGTTTATCCGTATTTGCAGGGGTAGGTGAACGGACCCGTGAAGGGAACGACTTCTACTACGAAATGAAAGAATCTGGCGTTATCGATAAAGTTGCGATGGTATACGGTCAGATGAATGAGCCACCAGGAAACCGCTTGCGCGTTGCACTGACTGGTTTGACCATGGCGGAAAAATTCCGTGATGATGGTCGTGATGTGTTGTTATTTATCGATAACATCTATCGCTATACCTTAGCTGGGACTGAAGTATCAGCACTGTTGGGGCGGATGCCATCAGCGGTAGGTTATCAGCCAACATTGGCTGAAGAGATGGGCGTTCTACAAGAGCGTATTACATCGACTAAAACGGGTTCGATCACATCGATTCAAGCGGTTTATGTGCCTGCGGATGACTTAACTGACCCATCGCCAGCAACAACCTTTGCCCACTTAGATGCAACGGTCGTATTGTCACGTAATATTGCTTCCCTTGGCTTGTATCCAGCCGTTGACCCACTGGATTCAACCAGTCGTCAATTGGACCCATTGGTTATTGGCCAAGAGCACTATGATGTTGCTCGCGGTGTGCAGTCGATGTTACAGCGTTATAAAGATCTTAAAGATATCATCGCTATCTTAGGGATGGATGAGCTGTCTGAAGATGATAAGTTGGCCGTGGCGCGTGCTCGTAAAATTGAACGTTTCCTGACCCAGCCTTATCACGTTGCAGAAGTCTTTACTGGTGATCCAGGGATCTATGTCTCTCTTAAAGATACGATTCGTGGATTTAAAGGCATCTTAAACGGTGACTACGATGATCTTCCAGAACAGGCCTTCCTGTACTGTGGTGCTATCGAAGACGCAGTTGAGAACGCTAAAAAAATCTAATCTCTCCGCTTAGGGGATAGAGGAGGCTATCATGGCAGCAATGACAGTCCATCTGGATGTGGTTAGCGCCGAGGACAAAATGTTCTCAGGGTTGGTTGAAAGTATTCAGGTGACCGGTCAGGAAGGGGAACTGGGCATTCGTTATGGCCATGCTCCATTGCTGACTCCGATTAAGCCCGGTATGGTACGTATCGTCAAACAACATGGCACACCTGAAGTGATCTACTTATCCGGTGGGATCTTAGAAGTGCAGCCAAATTTAGTGACGGTGCTGGCCGATACAGCGATTCGTAGTCAAGACTTGGATCGCAGTAAAGCTGAAAAAGCAAAACAATCAGCGGAAGAGCGAATTAATAACCCGCATAATGATATTGATTATGTGCAGGCACAAGGCGAGTTGATGAAAGCTCTCGCGCAGTTACGTGTACTTGATTTGGTAAAAAATCGCTAATCCTTCTTACTGAAGCTTAATACAACGAATAAAAAGGTAACCCGCAACGGTTACCTTTTTTCGTTTTATCATCATGCTTTTTAAGATGTCCCTCAGTGCAGATTAATCTAGCTGTTGATAAGAAACCGTGGTTTGGATTAATTGATAAGTTGTTATAATCAGTTGGTTTATCGATTTGAATAATCTTTGGAGTTTTCCATGAGCTTAAGTGTGGTTATCCTCGCAGCCGGCAAAGGTACCCGGATGCATTCTCGTTTACCCAAAGTACTCCATCCTATCGCTGGCAAAGCGATGGTGCAGCATGTGATAGATAGTGCGCGTGCGCTAGGCGCGAGTTCAATCCACTTAGTTTATGGGTATGGTGGCGAGCAATTAAAAACGGTTCTTTGCGGCGATGATCTAAACTGGGTGGAACAAAGTGAACAGCTTGGAACTGGCCATGCGATGTTACAAGCTGCCCCGCAATTTACCGACGATGATGTGGTGCTGATGCTCTATGGTGACACACCGTTGGTGGAAGTGGCTACGCTTGAAAAACTCATTGCCACTAAACCTAGCGATGGCATTGCGCTATTAACAGTGGTACAAAGCGATCCAAGTGGCTATGGTCGTATTGTTAGAGATGAGCAAGGTCAGATATGCGCCATAGTCGAACACAAAGATGCCAGTGAGGCTGAGCGAGCCATTGACGAAGTAAACACCGGGATCATGGTAGCCAGTGGCCGAGATTGGAAATACTTCTTAAGCCAGCTGAGTAATGACAACGCGCAGCATGAATATTATGTTACCGATGTGATTGCGATAGCGGTTCAAGAAGGGCGTAGCGTGACCAGCGTGGTGGCTCAATCAACCGATGAAGTTGCTGGTGTGAATAGTCGTGTGCAGCAAGCCGAATTAGAACGCGCCTATCAGCGTAAGTTGGCCCATAAATTATTGGAATCAGGTGTGACCTTAATGGATCCTCAGCGCTTTGATTTGCGCGGCTCACTCGAGCATGGCCAAGATTGCATCATTGATATCAACTGTGTCTTCAGTGGCCGCGTTGAGCTGGGTCAACGCGTACAAATTGGCGCTAATTGCGTACTGAGTGATTGCGTGATTGGCGATGATTGCATTGTAAAAGCCAATACAGTGATCGAAGGCGCGACGCTTGAAGCGGGAAGTTCAGCTGGGCCATTTGCGCGTATGCGTCCAGGGGCAAAATTGGCTGAAGATGCGCATATTGGTAACTTTGTTGAGATGAAAAAATCCACATTGGGCCGAGGTTCTAAGTGTGGTCACTTAAGTTATTTGGGGGATGCAACAGTGGGGGCTAACGTCAACATTGGTGCTGGCACTATTACCTGCAATTACGATGGTGTGAATAAATTCAAAACGATTATCGAAGATGGTGCCTTTATCGGCAGTGATAGTCAGCTGATTGCGCCGGTGCGGGTGGGGAAAAATGCCACTATCGGAGCTGGTTCAACAATTAGTAAAGATGCCCCCGCCGAGCAATTGACGATCTCTCGAACACGGCAAACATCGCTGAGCGGTTGGCAGCGCCCTGTTAAAAAATCATAATCGATCATCCCAATAGATAAGGTGTTTTGTATGAGTATTCATGTTGTGACTGAGCGAGCGCAGGTGGTGTTACTGCAACCTGGGTTAGCGCCGCTGTTGGCTGATTATCGACTTCGCAATCGTGATCATCTGGGTCCATGGGAGCCGCCTCGCAGTGAAGCTTATTATTCTCTCAAACAGACCCGTGAGAATGTGGCAGGGATGTTGATGCTTTATGAGCAGGGCGCTGGTATGCCGTTGGTGGCACTGGATCGATCGGGTCAACAAGTGATTGCAACCGTTAATGTTTCAAATATTGTGCGAGGTATTTTTCAGGCGGCTCATCTAGGCTATGGCTTAGATGCAACACTGCAAGGGCAAGGGTATATGCGCGAGATCTTAAGCGCTGCGATCCCTATGATTTTCAAGCAGCTTAAGTTACACCGTTTGATGGCAAACTACATACCGACGAACCATCGTAGCGGCGCAGTCCTGAAACACCTTGGTTTTACAGAAGAAGGGTTAGCTAAAGATTATCTATTTATTAACGGCCAATGGCGAGACCATATTCTCACCGCCAAAGTAAACCCTGATTTTCGATTCTAGTCGACATCCTGCTCGTATTTTTCTCACAACTTGCTGAATTTTTAGTTCAGTAAGTTGATCTTATCTTTCGATGTGTCTATAGTAACTTTCAGTTTGAAACTTAAAGTTACAGGTTTATGGCAAAGCGAAACACCCAACAGCGTCGTCGACTCATTATTGAGAAACTTAATCGTCAAGGTGAAGTTAAAGTTGATCAATTGGCCCAACAATTTAATACCTCTGAAGTAACTATCCGCAAAGATCTGACTGAACTTGAAGAGAGTGGTTTATTACTGCGCCGTTACGGCGGGGCGATTCCGCTGCCGAGTGAGTTATTATTGGATGCAAATGAGCCGGAAGTTTCGATTCGAAAGAAGTCGATTGCTAAAACTGCTGCGCGACTAATCAAAGACCACCATCGCATTATTCTCGATTCTGGCTCTACTACCGCTGCTTTACTGCCTGAACTGAGTGATAAGCAAGGGTTAGTAGTGATGACTAACTCATTGAATATTGCGGGTGCATTGCGTGAGCTAGAAAACGAACCCGTCTTATTGATGACCGGTGGAACGTGGGATCCTCACTCAGAGGCCTTTCAAGGCAAAGTTGCCGAAGAGGTCCTTAAATCCTATGACTTTGACCAACTGTTTATCGGCGCAGATGGTTTAGATGTGGAGCGCGGAACCACCACTTTTAATGAATTGTTTGGCTTAAGCCAAGTCATGGCACAGGTTTCTCGGGACGTGGTGGTGATGGCTGAATCCAACAAAATTGGTCGTAAGATGCATAATGTCGAATTGCCTTGGCAACAGATCCGAATATTGGTTACCGATCATAAGATAGCAGATGCAGACCGCCAAGCGATTGAAGCGCATGGGGTGCAGGTTATCGTAGCAAACGAATTATAAATACTATAACGAATTGATTAAATATGAGGAGATAGATATGTGTGGAATCGTCGGCGCAGTAGCGCAGCGAGATGTGGCTGATATTTTGGTTGAAGGGCTACATCGTTTGGAGTATCGCGGTTATGACTCGGCAGGGGTCGCTACGATTACGTCAACCGGTGAACTTAAGCGGCTGCGCCGTTTAGGGAAAGTACAGGCGCTTAAAGATGCGCTTGCCCAAGAGCCACTATCAGGCGGTACCGGTATTGCGCATACGCGTTGGGCGACTCATGGCGAGCCTAGCGAGCGCAATGCTCATCCACATGTTTCATGTGAAACCATAGCAGTCGTGCATAATGGCATCATTGAAAACCACCAGCCGCTACGGAAAATGCTGCAAGCTAAAGGGTATCAGTTTGACTCCGATACGGATACAGAGGTGATTGGTCATTTAATCTATGAACTGCTTAAAACTCACCACTCACTGCGTGAAGCGGTACAAGCAGCCAGCCTGCAATTAGAGGGTGCCTATGGCATGGCCATCATGGACAGGCGAGATCCCAGCCGCATTATCGTAGCCCGCTCTGGTAGCCCGTTGGTGATAGGTTTTGGGATTGGCGAAAACTTTGTTGCTTCTGACCCAATTGCGTTGTTGCCCGTTACTCGCCGTTTCGCCTATCTTGAAGAGGGCGATGTAGCTGATATCACTCGCCAAAGCGTGATGATTTTTGACTGTCACGGTACACTCGTTGAACGCGACGTGGTTGAGTCAAGTGCTTCTAATGATAGCGGCGACAAAGGCCTGTATAAGCACTTTATGGCTAAAGAAATTTATGAACAACCTACCGCTCTACAGCAAACCTTAGATGGACGAATTAAGGCAGGCCGTGTGCTGGATGATGTGTTCGGCGCGCAGGCCCGCGATATTTTGCCACAAATTGAGCATGTGCAGATTATCGCCTGTGGTACCTCCTATAACTCAGGAATGGTTTCGCGCTATTGGTTTGAAGCCCTCGCAGGTGTGTCGTGTAATGTTGAAATTGCCTCCGAGTTTCGTTATCGCCACTCATTTGTTCCTAAAAACAGCTTATTAGTCACTCTTTCCCAAAGTGGTGAAACCGCCGATACATTGGCGGCGATGCGTCTTGCTAAAGAGATGGGGTATAAAGCCTCTCTCACGATCTGTAATGTGGATGGTTCCTCATTAGTACGCGAGTCAGATCTCGCCTATATGATGCGTGCTGGCGTTGAAATTGGTGTTGCATCGACCAAAGCATTTACCGTACAACTGGCCGCGTTGCTGATGCTGGTGGTGAGTATTGGTCGTCACAAAGGGATGTCGACTGAGCAAGAGCAACAGATTGTCAGTAGCTTGCAAAGCCTACCCGCAAAAATTGAACAAACTCTAACGCTAGATAGCGAAATTGAGAAGCTCGCTGAAGAATTTGCCGATAAGCAGCATAGCCTGTTTTTAGGTCGTGGCAGTCAGTATCCGATTGCTCTAGAAGGCGCGCTGAAGATGAAAGAGATCTCCTACATTCACGCCGAAGCATACGCCGCCGGTGAGCTCAAACACGGCCCACTTGCATTGATTGACTCTGAAATGCCAATCATCGTCGTGGCGCCGAATAATGAATTGCTTGAGAAACTCAAATCCAATGTGGAAGAAGTGCGCGCGCGCGGCGGTTTACTCTATGTGTTTGCCGACAAAGATGCTAATTTCCAAAGCGATGCTACGATGAAGGTGATTAATTTGCCTCATGTGGATGAGATCATCGCCCCAATTATCTACACCGTACCCACTCAGCTACTGGCTTATCATGTCGCGCTTATCAAAGGCACCGACGTTGATCAGCCCAGAAACCTAGCCAAATCAGTGACAGTGGAATAACCGCAATGATCCGCTTCTACAAGTGTGTGATTATATAATAGTTTGATGTTTTTATGCCTCCTGCTAATGTCCATTTAGACAGGAGGCTTATTTATGCGTGATTCAGAAAGACCGCTAGATCAAAGTGATGAAAAACGACTTAAAACCAGAGGTTTAGGCTCTAGTCGTTCGTATGAGCCTTTCATCAAAGTTCACGAAATAAGCAGTAAAGGTGAGAGTTTTCGTATTTTAGGAAGAAACTCAACTCGCCTTCATCATTTGCTTTCCCGTCTTGAACTCTCCGCTTTTCTTGTTTTTGACCGATACCAACCAACGACTGATATTAAAGAGCAGTACCCTTTACCTATCGTTGATAGCTTAAGTATTTGTGAGCGATTGGGTATAAAGCATCCTCAGATAGCAGGAAAACTTCAGGGCGCGAGCATACTTTGTTCAATTTATAACCCAAATAATACCCGTGCCCGATAGTCATCGCTCCAACCCGCTTTTTTGAGTTTACTCTTCTGGCTTGGTGCACCACAGTCGCTCTGCTTGAGCATGTTCATCACGAACCGCCTAAACAAAGCGATATTTTCTACCGCGCTATCCAGCGTTATTCTTGAGCTTGATCACTGATAGGACCAAGAAGCAGTTGACCAATCCCCAGACTCAATAATGTTACGGCCAAACTCAGCTGGATAACTATTGTAGGACTTTGCAACTGATTGGCCATTTCTGGCAAAGCTAGCAAGTAAATATCAGTGCATAAAGGGCCCTGTGTTGCAAGGAGGGAGCTCCAGGATCTTTGAATTTACTGTCTGGCGCTTTTCTCATATTTGACTGTTCCAGCTTGATTTAAATCAATATACATAACTAGGAAATGTAAGATTATTAACTATACGATATCGTACAGTTATTATTGATCAACAATTCATACAAGCATTAGTGGAATTGATAGAAAGACCGTCTAGGTCAGGCTGAATGACAAATAAAGAGGATATGATAGTGAAAAAGTATATTGTAACTGGGGTGGATGGACAGTTGGGGTCAAGGGTCGCAGAGAATATGGCGCAACAAGCGGATGCACAAGACTTGTTATTCACATGTAGCCGCATGGATAGAGTGCTTCGACCTAACATGGAAAGGTGGCAAAACCTTGGCATTAGTATAATAGAAGCCAATTATGATAACGAACTACAGCTGCTCAGTGCCTTCGAAGGAGGGGAGAGGTTGTGGATGGTCTCGAGTGTACTGAATGGGCCCGAGCGTATCAAGCAACATAAGAGAGTGCTTGATTGTGCAAAAAGAGCCGGGATACAGCATATTACTTACACGTCTTTTATCGGAGCAGATAAAGAAAACTATACTCAATATGTACTCCCTGATCATACTTGGACCGAAATGTACCTGCACCAACTCGGTGTCTCGTTTAATGTCATGCGTAATAATCTTTATCTGGAAAACTACTTCACGAACTCCCTGCTTATGGCCCATTTGTCTGATTATCGTTGGTGTACAACAGCAGGTGAGGGAAAAGCGACATTCATCGCTAAAGATGATAGCGCTAGAGTTGGCGCGGCGCTGCTGCTGGGTAAAGGCGAGGTTAATCAATCTTACGATATTACAGGAGTTTCCATTAGTGAGCGTAGTATTTGTGAATTGATTTCGGACTATTCGGGCATCCCTTATCAATATATACCAATGGATAATGAGGCGTTTTATCATTACCTCGATTCACTGCATATTCCTCACGCCACTGATGGGGATTATTCGAAATCTCCAGTGCCATGGTGCAGCAATGATATGGTAACCAATGAAAGAGCAATATCGGATGGATTAATGGATGTGAATAGTAACAATGTAGAGTTGCTAACGGGGATGCGTCCGACTAACCCAACACAACTATTACCAATGTATAAGTTTGTTTGGGAGAAACAGTTAACCAACTATTGGGTGATGTCCTCGATGATTCATTAAGTGTGAGTAGGCATGATCGAATAAGCTTTGATTGGAGTTGTATCGAGAGGGGAGCACTAGCCATCATATCGAACCGTTGATGGATAGATTAAACTCTCTAACTTGGCAAGCATTGAACTAGTGTCTGTCTATTTTGGGTGGGCATTTTTTGAAAGGCATGGTGAAGAGTTATAATTATTTCGCCAAAAACAACTACACCATGCCTGAATAATGTTAACCGACAATGATGGACACTGTCCCTTCAAATAGCGAAAAGCACTGATCCCGTCTATGAAAAACCTGTGGAGGTCATTCGACAAAGGTTATGGCAGTATGCTGTTCAGTAAATATGTAAAGCTTTAAAGGCCGAGAGACCGTCATTGCTAAGCGAAATTATGAGCCATATATAGATAAAAGCAGTATGGAGTGGTGACTATGTCAGTCTCGCCATTTAGTTGAAAGTGCCTCTGATCGAATCAATAATTATCTTTCAATTTCAACAAAATATGACAAAATTAGAGAATACTATGTCAGTATGGTATCACTGGCATTTATATTAATGCGGCTACCGATGTATTGCTGATTAATCGTTGCACAGCAAAGATCAACAGACCCTAGTATAGGAAAAGGATGCGTAAGAAAACTTTAGCCAAGAGGCAGACATTCATTCATGCTGCGGGGGATTTGTTTCTTGAACGTGGTTTTTTTGGTGTAACAATGGAGGCTATTGCTCTCAAAGCGAATGCCTCCAAGATGACATTGTATAACTACTTTTCTTCTAAAGATGACATTTTCAAAGCGTATATCGTTGAAGTCGGTGTTGGGAGCGATATGAGTTTACTGAGTTCCCTTGAGTTTAAACCGGATGTCAGGGCTGTTTTATATCATCTTGGAATTGCCTATCTGGCTTTTGTGACTAGTCCTGACGTTGTTTCGTTAGAGCGTTTAGTTATCGGAGAGGCGGGACGCTCTCCTGAGTTAGCTCATGTATTCTATGAAAATGGCCCTAAGAAAATATTGGTGATCATGTCGCAAGTGATACAAGAATTGATGGATGAAGGTTTGCTATGCCACTGTTATATTACTGATTGTGTCCTTGATTTTCAGGCATTATGCAGTTCCGGGGTGGCAGAGAAGTGCCTTTGGAATATTGAGTCACCTCCTGAACTTGATGTGCAAAAAGAAAAAGTGAAGAGAGCTATATCGATTTTTACCCAACATTATTCACCTACTGCCTGATTAAATTGTGTGATTCATAGACACGGGCATAATTCTGTTTTCATTTCAGTACACTGCGTCCACCCGCAATTATACAAAGCGCCAATTAGAGTCCGAAGGCTTCGGTCCTGATAAAGTCCGTCAGGCTGTGGCAGCAAATCTTAAAGAGAACAATACCCTATTTGGTAACCCTGATACGGCAAATCCAAGTCAACGACCAACAATGGCAAAAGCTCGTTTTAACTTCGTAGTACGCAATTACAACAGGGATTCGATACCTTACCTAGCGACTATGCAGGGCCCTGTTTTGGCTCTTTGGGGCGAATACGATAAAAATGTCGATCCAATATACAACCCCAAAATATACAAGCAATACCTAGATAAAATGAAAGATCAACAAACGCTTGTTATAAAAAATGCTACCCATGGCTTGTTGAATGCGAATTGGTTTAATTACCAACTACCCAATGAGTGGCCTTTTTGGAAAAAAGTCGTCTTTGTTATAATGGGTCGTCACGGCTACGCGTCTGGAGCGCTCACTACCATAAGTCAATGGATACATCGCACAGTAAGAGTAACGTATCATCAATAAAATGATAATAACAACATCGCGCAGGATTAAAAAATATGAAGGGATCCGCCAGTAAAGGCTGAGAGATGAAAATAAAATGCCTACTGAGGTGTTGCATCTTTCTGGTCGGCAACCCAAAACTGAATGAATTATAGTAAGCTGGATAAGTGGCTAATATGGCCACTTATTTTTCAGTTAATATCCCTACTGGGTGCACATTCTATGTAATAGATGACTCTATGATTCGACTTGGGTATGGCGTCTCGATCTATCAACCGAGAGCAATATACAGATTTTTCGGTCACTCTAATCGTTGCTCAAAACACCATGTTCGAGCTTGAATGACCAATCATCGCTTCAAGTTTAAGGTTCAACATTAGTCAAACCGTGATTCACTTGCATCCCACCTATATGAACCATCCGCAAGCAATTTGTCGCCGAGTTCTTTGTAGCTAAAATCGCTAAATTCAGCTTTGAGTTCATAGCCTGAGTAGTCAACCGCTGCAAGTCCAACGAAAGCGCCGGTGAAAAAGCCGCCATAGCTTTGTAGAACATAATCATCTGAAAGAATGGCTGCATCGAGTGTAACCGGGATTTCTGTAAAGTTTTTACTATCAAAGCTGTATTCATAAGTATAACTTTCTTTACGAACTTTCGTGCGCAACCACACATATTCTGTTCCAGCCGGAACTTTAATCGCATCATATTTCAAATAAGATGTGTAGTTACCACGATTATTCTCGCTGACTTCGATGACATGACCATTGATTTCATTCCAAGTAATAAAGGCAAAACTCCAATGGCGATCATTGTAGTAGTTAGTTAAACCAGCCATTTGTTGATAATTAAACGGGTTAAATTTGACTTTGACAGTTGCGTCAAAGTAGAAGGCTTGCCAGCGGCGTGCAATGAGTGAAAGGTCATGCGTGTTGGTTAGTGAACCTCGACCTATGAGGGTCAATTGACCATTCCCTGTTGTTCCCATTGCCTCTGAAAAGGGCACACGTAAGGTATTCCAATTCATATCAAGTGTTGGATGGGTGAAGTTGTCATGGAGACTATGATCGGCTGGTACTTTTGTTATCCGAGCATCTTTTGGTCCGTCGACAAAAGTCTTCCCTCCATGACCGCCTTCAATGCGTGGCCAACCCGCCTCATCCCAGTATACCTTTTGGATAGATGTTTCTCGGCCCAATGGACACCAACCACGTGGGTCTGAGCTAGATTCATGGGCATGATTCCAAGGACGAGCAGCGAGTGAAGCGTAGTACCATTCGCCAGCAGGCGTCGATACTAAGCTACCGTGACCTTGTTTTTGCAGATAGTGGTTAGGGGTATCAAAGTTGGTTATGAATGGATCACCGGGTGCTGTTTCAAATGACAATGTATCCAGTGTTTTAGAACGAGCCACAACCTCTTGGTGGGCAAAGACAGTGCCGCCTTGGGCGATAAAGAGGTAGTAATAGTTATCGATCTTATAGATGTGTGGCCCTTCTGGCAATTTTACATTTGTGCCGTTGTAAATTGTACGTGCTGTTTCAGGACGCAGTTTCATCGTTGTTGTATCAAACTCGGTCAAAGTAATGCCATCGAAGGGATGATGATACTCACGATGATCCCAAGTTTGTTGTGCCAGGTATTTGCGACCGTCTTCGTCATGCAAGAGTGACGCGTCAAATCCAACACCGTTCAATTTGATCGGGTCTGTCCATGGACCATTGATGTCTGTGGCTGTCGTCAAATAGTTCGTCATATCTTTGAATGCACCTTCGGTCACTTTTACATCCGTATAAACGAGCCAAAACTTGCCGTCTGCATAAGACAGGTCGGGTGCCCAAATACCACCAGAGGAAGGATTACCCTTCATATCAAGCAATTTCGTTGTTGAAAGTGGACTAGGTAATAAATTCCACTGCGCTAAGTTTTTGGATTCATGCAATCGAACGCCTGGAAACCACTCGAAAGTTGAGTTTGCAATGTAGTAAGTATCCTTAACGCGAATAATACTAGGGTCAGCATTAAAACCGGGAAGAATAGGATTCTGAATTTTTGACATTTTGTGATGGCCTTACCAACGGTAAATTAAGTGAAAATATGTAACACTATGCTTGTGTTGCTTTTACTTGCGCACGTTTGGTATCAAGTTGTTCATTAATTGTTTCTATATCTGCATCTGATATGGGGTAAAGTTGTATGATAATCATTGAAACTATGGCAAGAATAATGGGGATCCAAATGGCAGTTAGATTAATGCCTGAGATAGCAGTTGCATGTTGTGTGGCAGAATGTTCATTAAAGCCATTTGCTGCAAGGAACCAGAGTGGAATTGCGCCACCAAGCGTAAAACCAATTTTATAAAAGATACCCATAATAGCATTAATAATAGCGGCATTCCGTTTGCCTGAGTGTAGCTCTCCATAAGAAACAACTTCGGGTACAAGTGCCCACATGAAACCAGTCGCAGATGTAAGTCCCCATTGCTTTAGGAAGGTTGCAATATAAGCAAGCCAAAGGGCATCGTGCATCCCATTTAAAGACCATACCCATGTGAGTATTTCACCGACGACAAACATCGCAAGAAAGAAATGGAAGAACCCTTTCTTGCCCAATATTTTCTTAAGGCGTGGCCAAAAGATTGGGAAGATAATGCCAGGAATAGACGATATTAGGCCTACTGCACCCATCCAGTTTGATTTATTAACAACATATTGATTGAAGTAGCCGTTGACGGTATTCATAAAGAACATGAAGGTAAAAGCTAGCATGAAGAAGAGGCCTAGAATAACCAGAGGTCGGTTGTTTTTAAGCTCACTAAATATATCCATGGCTTTTACTTTGGCTGATTGTTCTTTGGTTGCGACGACACGCTCCTTGGTAAAGTTGTAGCAAAAAAAGAATGCAATGCCACCAAGAATTGCATAGATGAGATAGACTGAAAACCAAGCGTACTGAGCAGAAGGATCTGTATATGTTCCTAGATGAAGCTTCAAACCAAAGAAACCTGTATCTTGTAGGTAGTTATTTTTTGGTGAAGCCATCTGAACAAACATAGGAAATAAGGTATAAACCAAGAGATTTGCAATGTTTGCCAGCATCATGCGTGTTGTCGTAATTTTATCCACAGACTCAGGATCGCGGGTGAGTGAAGCGTTGAGCGATGCATAGGGAATATTGACGACGGAGTAGATCAAATCCATTAAAAAGTAAGTGATAAATGCAAAAGGAATATTAGCTTTTGCAAAAGGCAGGGGTGCAAACATCAAGAGGGAAAAAATCATGAGAGGGGTACCGGCACGTAGGATCCATGGCCGATACTTTCCTGCTTTAGATGTATGTTTATCGACGTAAGTCCCGACCATCGGATCCCAGAATACATTGACAATACGAACAATCAGGAAGATGAAGCCTGCTTCTAACGTACCAATTGAATTGACGGTTGTCATATAAAGAGCTAGAAAACCGCCAACTGTCCCGAAGGTCAAATTATTGGCAAAGTCGCCCAAACCATAAGCTGTTCGCTCCCAGAGACCAAGCTTGTGATACTCATCTTTCTTGATTTCTCGCTGCAGTTGTATTGAGTCACTCATTTTATGAGATTCCTTAAAATAAATAAGTGAAATACTAGCTTAATAGTTACCCTATGGTGACCTTCCCTATTAACTTAGCCAGTATAAAAGTAAGCAAGGATTAATAGGGTGGTCTGCTATGTAAAATTACAGACGGTATCAATTAATCCCTAAGTGATTGTTCTATTCGTTATTCGCTCTGTTATTTTTCATTTTTTATCCAGATATATAATTTATTTGGTTGTAATCTACTTTTAATCTTTATGTAATCTTTATGAATTATTTATCCAGGTCAAGTTACTTAAAATGATTTTGGCGTTATGATATTTCACTTATGTGATGTAATAGTCATTTCAATTGAATAATAAAATTTTTTAATATAGTTAAAAGTTATCATTAATCACAATTTGGTTATGATTTTTTGTTTTTTTAGATTCAAATT
Source organism: Celerinatantimonas yamalensis (assembly GCF_046054155.1). Classification (NCBI taxonomy): domain Bacteria; kingdom Pseudomonadati; phylum Pseudomonadota; class Gammaproteobacteria; family Celerinatantimonadaceae; genus Celerinatantimonas; species Celerinatantimonas yamalensis. The sequence goes on along the minus strand of NZ_JBEQCT010000006.1, from coordinate 38,463 downwards.
TAATAGGTAAAATCGTGAAATTGACCGGTGAATATCATAAAGGAAGATTAATAAAAAACTGGTTGATGACCAATAAAACAGGTAAATTAGTTTTTTAAGTCATGTGTAGCGGTGCAAATGTTGAATATAATTGAGTCGCTAGATCGCTAAGATTAAGGCAAATAAGAGGCTAGATAGGTGACGAAGCATACGGATTTTACCTGTGTTTTACGCGCGTGGGAGGCCCATGAAAAAGAGCTGCTCGCTTTTTTGATAAGCCATACGCGGGATAGCCATTTGGCCGACGATCTGTTGCAAACTGTATTTCTCAAGTCGATACGTCAAGGCCAAGGGTTTTGCACACTTAAAAACCCTCGTGCATGGCTGTTTCAAGTTGCTCGCAATGCACTGATAGATACAGCCCGATTGAACAAACCTCACGTCGAACTATCAGAAGAATCAGTGGCATCTGCTACCTTTGAGCGCCCACCTGTCGATGAACTGGATAGTTGCGTTGTGCATAATCTACAGGCGATGGCGGCCGACGATCGCCACATTATTGCCGCGTGCGATCTTCAAGGGCAAACCGTTTACGCCTATGCTAAGGCTCATCAGCTCAGTCTGGCCGCTGCAAAATCGCGCCTGCTTCGTGCTCGCAAGCGGCTACGTGATCATCTCATCCAAAATTGTCAGGTCCATTTTGATGAGAGTGGTAAGGTTTGCTGCCATGTACCGCGTACCACAAACCATGAGCTTGAATAGTGCTTTTTTCCTGAATTCTTAGTCCATCTTTAACCTTCTTACAAATAGGTGGTTAGCAACTAGGTGTTGTTTTACTGTATTTTTAAAAAGTCAATGACGCTTATTTACTTTTGACCTTTCAATATTTCTACTCCTTATTTTCAATCACATCAGCATGTTGCTTACAAGCTTGGATGGATTGGTCTCGCAAGATCTCACTGAATCGTTGAAATGTTAAGAATCCTTTTCTCTATTGATTCGTCTTCTCTATGAGCCACTTAAAACAAGTACTGTCCGATTGCGTATGTTGGATCAGTAAGACCAAAGCACCGAGTCGATCGAGCCCGGTGCTGTATTAGGTTTAAGGGTAAGGCTTGGAATATAGACTAAGTTATTATTTTTAATGGGGAAATAAAACAATTATGGGTGTATTACGCGGGCTTTTGCATCGCCCCAAAATATTTTTGGGGTTGACTGCACTCTTGTGGATAGGCGTTTACCTAGCGCTGATCCCTCTCTCTGAAGCGCTGGTGGCTGTTTTACCCGTATCGCGTGATAGTCATTTGGGCGGCGCATTGCAGTTTTTCTTCTACGATACCCCTAAAGTGCTGCTACTTTTGACGGGCATTGTCTTCGTCATGGGGATGATCAATAGCTATTTCACCCCTGAGCGCACGCGAGCATTGCTTGCGGGTCGCTCTGAAGGTGTGGCTAATGTGATGGCCGCTAGCTTGGGGATTGTAACCCCGTTCTGTTCTTGCTCTGCGGTGCCGTTGTTTATTGGCTTTGTTCAGGCTGGGGTTCCGTTAGGCGTGACTTTTTCATTTTTGATTGCTGCACCGATGGTGAACGAGGTGGCTTTAACACTGCTTTTCGGAATGTTTGGTTGGAAGGTCGCTCTGCTCTATCTTGGCTTAGGGTTATCTGTGGCGATTGTCGCCGGTTGGATCATCGGAAGGCTGAAAATGGAAGCGCATCTGCAAGATTGGGTGCGCGATATGCCCAAGCTCAACGCGCAATTTGTCAGTAAAAATATGAGTCTCACAGAACGTCTTGATGCGGGCTTTCAAAGCGTGCGTGAAATCGTGGGTAAAGTCTGGCCCTACATTTTAGTCGGTATCGCTATTGGTGGCGCCATTCACGGTTATGTGCCCGAAGATTTCATGGCCGCAGTGATGGGGAAAGATACTTGGTGGGCGGTGCCACTTGCGGTGGTTATTGGTATTCCCATGTATACCAACGCCGCTGGAGTGATCCCTATTGTACAAGCATTGCTTGCCAAAGGGGCGGCACTGGGCACGGTACTGGCTTTTATGATGAGTGTCATTGCTCTGTCTTTTCCTGAAATGGTGATATTGCGCAAGGTGCTCAAAATCAGGCTGATCGCCACGTTTGTCGGCGTGGTTGCCTGCGGCATTTTGTTAGTTGGGTACATATTCAATGCAGCGCTATAGCTGCCAGTTAAACAAGAGGTCTATTTATGAAACATATTAAAGTTCTCGGTAGCGGATGCGCTAATTGCAAAGCCGTCGCTAAACTCATCACCACAGTGGCGACAGAAAAAGGCATTGCCATTGAATTGGAAAAGGTCGAAGAGATGCGTGAAATTATGCGCTTTGGTATTCTTTCCACGCCGGGTGTGGTGGTGGATGATAAGGTCGTGCATTCTGGAGGCATCCCCTCTCGCAGCAATGTTGAGCAATGGCTAATGGCCTAAACACATCATTCTATATGGTGCTGATAGTTGCCTACGTAAAAGTAGCTTCCCCCACAACCGCTGATAACCATGTTGTGGGGTTTTTGCCCGTAGCAAGTGGTGATAGTCATCTCCCCATCATTATAGGCGTCTATAGTTGAGCCTTGCATATAGCGTTTAACTTGAAGTGCTTATTTATAATTAATTTTTTAAAATCAAAAAGTTATATAAATAGCAAAGGTAAAATGGCGATGTGTTAGTGATTTGGAATTATACGCCTCACTGTGTTTTTGTGATTCAACAAGCTGTACCCGTTAATGTGTTGAAGTATCCATTGTGTGACCAAATCTGGGTGATTAGCCATTGCTTTGCTACGACGACGCCGATATGGTAGCAAACAGGTTTTCTATTCACGTGAGTCCTATTGATGATGGTCATAAAAAAACGAACATTCGCTGTATTATCCGCAGCGATGATGATGGCAACAGTGACAACCGCTTACGCCAAAGAAAGCACCAGCTTTTCGCCAGATCAGCAAGAACAGATTGGCAAGATTGCTGCTGATTATTTGTTAAAGCACCCCGAAATTCTGGTCCAAGTGAGCCAAGAGTTGCAGCAAAAGCAGCAACAAGAGACACAAGCTTCTCTCACTGAATCAGCCGTCACCGCGCACTCTGCGCTGATGCAGTTAGACGGAATTCCCCACGTCGGACCCAAAAATGCCAAGATTACGGTGACTGAATTTTTCGATTATCAGTGTTACTACTGCCATAAAATGGCTCCTGAAATTGAACAGCTGATGAAAGCCAATCCTAAAGTGAAGTTTATCTTCCGAGATTGGCCAATCTTTGCCTCGCGCTGGGAAAATTCAGCGACGGCTGCCTTTGCAGGTCTTGAAGTTTGGCAGCAAAAAGGAGCTAAAGCTTATATGCGCTACCATAATGGTATTTTTGCAACCGGTCATGATGAAGGTAAATTGACAGCTGCAGATATTCAAAAAGTAGCGAAAAGTGCGCTGAACGCGCCACTGAAAAAAGTGTCAGATACACCTTATAAGAAAACCATTCTTGGTAATGATCAATTATCACGGCAAATTGGTTTCCAAGGTACACCAGCCTTTATTATTATGCCTGCAAGCGGTGCGAGTGTTAAAAACACGACCGTTATTGGAGGAGCTGTCGATGAGCAAACTTTGCAGCAAGCGATTGAAAAAGCCAGCCAATAGATAAGCTGAACAATTGAATTGTTGACAGGCCAAGTCAATGACTTGGCCTTTTTAAGAGTTCATGCAGACAGTTAGAAGTTATCGTGGTAGGCATTGTAGCCTTTATCAAAGCGCTGGTGCAGTGCATTTGCTGATGCGGGTGTCATTTTTGATACTAACCAGATAAGCAGCGAACAGGCGATAAACCCAGGGATAATTTCATATAATCCGGTATTCATCGACTTCCAAACCACGACAACGACTGCGCCACCGACCATCCCTGCTAGAGCACCCGCCGAAGTCATGTTTTTCCAAAACAGTGAAAAAATCACAACGGGGCCAAAGGCAGCGCCAAACCCAGCCCATGCATACGAAACTAATCCGAGTACGCTATTATTGGGGTTTTGGGCAATTCCGATAGCAACCAGTGCAACTACCAATACCATAATACGGCCTAGCCAAACTAACTCTTTTTGTGAGGCATTGGGGCGAATTAAACCTTTATAGAAGTCTTCGGTGATAGCACTGGAGCAAACCAGCAATTGGCAGCTCAAGGTGGACATGATTGCTGCCAAAATCGCCGAAAGCACAACGCCTGCAACCCATGGGTTGAACAATAAGGTGCTCAAAGCAATGAAGATCCGTTCACTATTGATACTCGTTTGACCGTTCACGGTGACTGCCATCGCTTGGGTTAAATGAGGATGGTCCCCAAAAAAGGCAATGCCAAAGTAACCGACCGCACATGAGCCGAACAAGCAAAGTACCATCCAGCTCATCCCGATGCGGCGGGCTTTGGCCATGGATTTAACCGAATCGACAGCCATAAAACGAGCCAGAATATGGGGTTGACCAAAGTAACCTAACCCCCACGATGCGGCGCTGATAATACCAATGAATGAGGTACCAAATAGCAAGCTGCCATAATGTTTACTATGTGTCGTTGAGGCTGTGGCAATGGCACTGTGTAGTTCATTCATGCCTCCTAAATTGAGATAAACCATGACGGGGACTAACAATAATGCAAAGAACATCAGTGAAGCTTGCATGGTATCGGTCCAGCTCACTGCTAAGAAACCACCGATGAAGGTATAGATGATGGTTGCGCCAGCTCCCAGCATTAACGCTGTTTCATAGTTAATGTCGGGGAATAGGCTTTGAAATAATTCACTGCCAGCAACAATGCCTGATGCACAATAAATGGTGAAGAAAAATAGAATGATAAGCGCTGAAATGACCCGAATCGTTTTATTTTTTGCACCAAAGCGATGATGGAAGTATTCAGGTAGGGTCAATGCATCGTTATTGACTTCAGTATGGGCACGTAGGCGACCTGCGACAAATAACCAGTTTAGGTAAGCGCCAATCACTAAGCCGATGGCTATCCACGTCGAACTTAATCCAGATAGATAAATAGCGCCGGGTAAGCCGAGCAATAGCCATCCCGACATATCGGAGGCACCTGCGGACATTGCGGTTACAAAACTGCCTAATTGTCGGCCGCCTAGAATATAATCACCAAAGTTACGTGTTGCAAAGTAGGCCACAAAACCAATGAGCAGAACACAAACAAGGTAAATACCAAATGTGATATAGATAGGGCTAGATATATTCACAAAACAAACTCCATATTAATTTAATTATAATAGGTGCACAGCTATCCGGCTGACATCGTATGTTGTGTTAATCCATTGTTAACATGAGTTGGACCCTTTAGCAGCCATTTTTTTAAAAAAAATGGGAGGTGCCGATCGTGTTCAGCATAATCATCTAAATATGTGGCATATTAGCTAATGATAGAAGACTATAATATGGTTGGCCGATACAGGTGATCGGCTGAGGTTATCGATGTTGCTGGGCTAAGGGCACTAAGCGCTGAGCATCATTTTTATGGATCAAGATGTTGATACATCAACGTGTTGGCCAGCGTAGCTGGCTATAGTGGTGTTCTTTTGTGGCTTATTCAAAAATATTCGAGTTATCACTAAAGCTCACGATTCTTGGTGATTAGACTATCCGCTGTGTGATAAATCCGCTAGATTGAGGGGATCAGTTGACGGGACATACATGTCTAAACAGAAAATAAAGGCCATGATGAGTTGGGTATTGAAGCTAAGGGTTACTTGGCGGTTTGCGTTGTTTGGGCTTATCGTGGCATGCAGCATCGCCTATGGGGCGGTTTTGCCCGAGAATCAAGCGATTTCGCTCTCGGCAAACTATCAAAATGGTCAGTTAAACTTGCATTGGCAGATGGCCCCAGGCGTCTATTTGTATCGCGATAAAATTCAGTTACAAACTGATTCATCCACGCCGTTACCTATCTATAAACCACCGGGACAAGCGCACCACGATCCTATCTTTGGCGATACCCGTGTTTATGCGGGTTCGGTGAATGTCATGGTTGATATTCCTTCCAGCCATCTGCCGTTGCAATTACGAGTAAGTTATCAAGGCTGTGCGAAGTCCGGTATTTGTTATCCTCCTATGCTACAACGCATAGAGCTCTCTGAGCACGGCGTTAAGTTAACAACGGGCAGTAATTCTATTTTTGTCCCAGATAATTCGGTTTCATCCTCGCCTTTGAAAATGTTGCCTCCCGCCACACCGGCCCGCACCGATTTGCCCGATTGGTTAGAGCAGTCCACTTGGTTGACCTTAGCCATGAGTTTTGGCTTTGGTCTTTTGCTCGCTTTTACACCTTGTGTTTTGCCCATGCTTCCGCTTATCACTGGGCTGATTTTAGGCTCTGGCCAGCGCAGCTGGCGTCAAACGTTGCTACTTAGTGTGAGCTATGTCCAAGGCATGGCGTTAACGTATACGCTGTTGGGAATACTAGTCGCCTGGCTTGGTCTGCAATTGCAAGTATGGTTGCAAAGTCCATGGTTACTTTCAGTGATAAGCGGCTTGTTAGTGATATTGGCCGTATCAATGTTTGGTTGGTTTGAACTGCAACTGCCCTCCTTTTTGCAGGTCAAATTGATGCACTGGCAGCGTCATCTGGATACCCGTTCCTATGGGCGAGTTTTGCTGATGGGGGCTATCTCGGGGGTGATCTGTTCACCATGTGTGACCGCGCCAACCGCTGGGGTTTTATTGTATATAGCTCAGACGGGTAACCTTTGGCTTGGTGGTGGGGCGCTTTATCTATTCGCATTAGGGATGGGGCTGCCCTTGATTGCGATTACGTTACTCGGGCGGCAGGTTTTGCCTAAGGTTGGGGCATGGATGATTCAGGTGCGGGTTGTGGGGGGCTTTTTGTTGCTGGCCACCGCGCTATTGTTGTTAGAGCGGATTATCCCAGAGCCTTGGAGTACTGGCATATGGCTGATTTGGGCCGGTTGGGTGCTGTGGTGGTTAAGCACTCAGATCTTGTCACGATGTTGGCCGCGTTTTAAATTCTTACGTTTTATCATTGCGCCTTTATTGTGCGTAGTGATGGCGGTGATACTATGGCGGCCATGGCTGGGAGGTCCTTCTGTTGCGAAGGCGCTGTCGATGACTTCGGTCACCAGTTTAACCGCGCTCAAAGAGCAGTTGGCCAAGGCTAAACAAGCTCAGCGTCCTGTATTAGTGGATTATTATGCCGATTGGTGTGTCGCCTGCCGCGAGCTCTCGCAGCAGACGTTATCTGACCCTCAGGTGAGAGATTTATTGGCGAATTTTCAGGTGATCCGTGTAGATTTGAGCACCTATAGCGACGCGCAGCAGGCGCTATTGAGCCACTATCAGGTGCTGGGGCTGCCCACGCTCGACTTTTTTTCAGCCGCCGGGAAATGGCGCCCAAATGCGCGCATCAGTGGTTTTATCTCTGCTGCGCAACTGACCCCAAAGCTAGCCGCTTCTCAAAACCAAGGCCGCGTACCATAAACGGCGACTTATGATGACTAAATCGAGCCCATCAATCGTGATTAGTTTAGTAACTACTTGAGCTTTGCTCACCATTTAGAATTGCAACACCAGAGCTGGTACCAATTCGCGTTGCGCCAGCGTCGATCATCGTATCAGCACTCTCACGACTGCGCACGCCTCCAGAGGCTTTAACGCCCATCACCGGACCGACGGTTTGTCGCATTAATCTCACCGCTTCAACGGTGGCACCACCTTGACTAAATCCGGTGGAAGTTTTTACAAAGGCGACATCGAGCTCGACACAGATTTTGCAAATTTTGATGATTTCATCATCACTGAGTAGGCAGGTTTCTAAAATGACTTTGAGTGGCGTGTTAGCGCAGCTTTGGCGCACAGCGGCGATATCTGTTTGGACATCGTGCCAACGGCCACTTTTAAGCCAGCCAACATTGATGACCATGTCGATCTCTTGAGCGCCAGCTTGAATCGCGGCATTGGCTTCAAAGCATTTCACTTGGGTTAAGCACGCACCTAAAGGGAAACCTATGACTGAGCAGACTTTTACATCGCTTTTCGCAAGTTTTTGAGCGGCATATGGGACATAACCGCTGTTCACACAAACAGCATAGAAGTGGTTGTCGAGAGCTTGTTGACATAGCGTTGCAATGGCCTTCTCGGTTGCATCCATAGCCAATAAGGTATGATCCACATAACGGGCATAATCACGTCCAGTACTCATTTGTTGTCCTCATTATTTTGCTTTGTGCATCCAGCGATGTGGGGTATCGGTTGATGCTATTCTGATTGCCGCTAGTTTAGCATGACGACCTAGGGATGAGGATAGCTGGGCTGGATAGGCGCTCTATTGTGTGAAATAAATCATTTGTATCCTTGGGGGAGTCGAGGGAAGCTAAAGCACCAGCTTTAATGGCTGGCATCAAAACCGTCCGCTGGGCCTTTAAACTGGCGAAAACTGACTAGGCATTAAGTGAAAAAATCGGTTGGTTAATTCCAGTGTTTATTTTAATGTATAATACATTAAACACATTATTGAGAGTGACCATCTCAAGTATTTTGGGTATGCGTTGCTTGATCAAAGAGGAAACAGATGATGTTAAATGCGCCTACAAGTAGCATTCGAGTTATCGCTCGTGCAACGGCGAAAGCTGGTGAGAGTGAATCATTAAAACACGCTTTTTTGGAGATAGTTGAGCGGGTGCGACAAGAAGATGGATGTTTGGGTTATCAGCTGCATGTGGATCATGGCAATGATCACCGTTTCGTGATGGTTGAAATTTGGCAAGATGCCGATGCACTGACTCGTCATGCTCAGACTGCTTATTTCCAACAACTGCTCAAAACCATTGAGCCGCTGTTAGCTGAGTCTTTGCAAGTTGAGCAATTTTCCCCAATCGAGTTGTAAGTTTGTGCGTCAACCTGAGGAGTAAAAGATGAATCCTGTGTCATTTGCAAATGCGCGTTATACGACTAAAGTATTTGATCCCGCGCGTAAGATCTCGCCAGAGCAATTTTCCCAGTTGGTCGAAAGTTTGCGTCTTACCCCTTCATCGGTCAATTCACAACCTTGGTCATTTGTGGTTGCCAGTGATGAAGCGGGTAAACGTCGAATTGCCAGTGGCGCATCAGGGGCTGCTTCTTATAATGCCCCCAAAATTATGGATGCGTCGCATGTGATTGTATTGTGTACTCGTACGCAACTGGATGCGTCGTATCTGAATGCAATTTTAGAAAAAGAGCAGGAAGATGGTCGATATGCCGATGAGCAAGCCCGGCTACAAGGTGGGAAAATTCGTGCGGGATATATTCATCAGCATCTGTTTCAAAGCAAAGATTTGCAGCAGTGGATGGAAAAACAGACTTATATTGCACTGGGTTGTTTGTTAAGCCATGCCGCCATGCTTGGAATTGATGCAACGCCAATGGAAGGGATTAACTTTGCTGCGCTCGACAAAGAGTTGGGACTTAATGAACAACATTTAACCAGTACAGTTGTAGTCGCTTTGGGATACCGCAGCGATAGTGATTTTAATGCCAAATTACCTAAATCTCGTCTTAGCCGTGAGCAACTTTTCAACTTCATTTAACGACTTCTGAATGGCAGGCAAGCAAGTATGTCTTTGCCATTCACTTGGTTGTTCATTCAATGAGTGCTCTGGTTCTTCCATCGGCTCCAAATGGTTGGTTTGAAGGGTTATCTCGCAATAGCTGGTTTGAAGCGCTACATTGCACGGTCTTTTTGGTTCGATGGCAAGGAAAATTTATTCAGCTGCTTGTTGAATCACAATTTATTGCCATACTTTCAGGATGTGACGATAGATCAAGATCAATAAAATGTTATAATATAGATCACTATTTTATCTTCGCGTTACCAAATACACACTCTTTGTATAAAGTTTGTGAATAATGTGTCGGCGGGATGGGTATAAATTCACATTTTCCGTAAGGTTATTGTGAGAGCATCAGTCGTTGATTGATGATGTAGAACACTCGATGCGCAATTGACCGGAACTTCGTGCTCCTTGAATTACCGCGCAGCTTCCATTTCTAGCAAGGGTTGTAATATGAGACAAGGAATATTTCTCAAGCTCTACCGGTTGCTTTTTGTTGGGTTCATCGCATTACTGACTGGGTGTCAGGGCGGATTACTCGATCCAAAAGGGCAAGTTGGAGTTGAGGAAAAACATCTGATTTTTACCGCTGTTGGATTAATGCTTCTGGTTGTCATACCAGTCATTTTTTTAACACTGTTTTTCGCTTGGAAATATCGTGCTTCTAACACAAGTGCTCGGTATGAACCTAAATGGTCACATTCTAATAAGATTGAGGCAGTATGTTGGGGCGTTCCTATCATCATTGTCATCATTCTCATGTGTATTACTTGGGTGTCGACTCATCGACTTGATCCTTATCGTCCGTTAGACGTGAAGCCAGGAACACCGTCGATTCAAGTTGAAGTGGTATCAATGGATTGGAAATGGTTATTTATTTATCCTAAATTGGGGATTGCGACTGTGAATCAGTTGGTCTTCCCTAAAAATACGCAAGTGCGCTTCCATTTGACATCACAATCGGTGATGAACTCATTTTTTATTCCTCAATTGGGAAGTCAGATCTACACCATGGCGATGATGGAAACGAAGCTTCATTTGATAGCCAATGAAGCAGGTACTTTTGACGGTATTTCATCAAGTTATAGCGGTGCTGGTTTTACTGGGATGAACTTCAAAGCGATTGCTACGCCATCACAAGCAGATTTTGATCAATGGGTTGCGAAGGTTCGTCAATCGAGCAAAGTACTTAACGATGCCAGCTATAAGCAATTAGTTAAGCCTTCTGAAAATGATCCAGTTGTCTATTTTTCATCGGTGAAACCGCATATGTTCCAGCAGATTATGCATCAGTATATGAAAATGAAAAAAATGTCTGGACAGCTGCATGACTCAACGTCGGCACCGGTCATCACCGAATCAGCAGGTAAGGAGTAATCACGATGTTTGGAAAATTGACGCTAGACTCGGTGCCATGGCATGTTCCGATTGTCATGGGAACATTGAGTGTCGTCGCCCTATTAGGGATCATACTGGTCGCTTTGATCACCTATCATAAAAAATGGGGTGTGCTTTGGACGAACTGGTTAACCAGTGTTGATCATAAGCGCATTGGGGTAATGTATATTGTGGTTGCATTGGTGATGTTGGTGCGAGGATTTGCCGATGCCATTATGATGCGTACCCAACTGGCTATTGCCACCAATGGGCACACGGGGTATCTACCGCCGCATCACTATGATCAAATCTTTACCGCGCACGGCGTGATTATGATCATTTTTATGGCGATGCCAATGATGATCGGTTTGATGAATATTGTGTTGCCTTTGCAAATTGGGGCCCGCGATGTAGCCTTCCCATTTTTAAATTCGCTGAGTTTCTATCTGTTCCTTGCCGGGGTGTTGTTGGTTAACCTTTCCTTAGGAGTTGGTGAGTTTGCTAAAACGGGGTGGACGGCGTATCCACCATTGTCAGAACTTGCGTACAGTCCGGGGGTGGGGGTTGATTATTATATCTGGGCTCTGCAGATCTCGGGAATCGGGACGACCTTGACGGGCGTGAACTTCTTGGTCACCGTTTTGAAGATGCGCGCGCCTTCGATGAAGTTAATGCAAATGCCTATTTTTACTTGGGCTTGTACTTGGACCAACGTGTTAATCGTTGCGTCATTCCCTATTTTGACCGCTGCGCTGGGGCTGTTAACACTCGATCGTTATCTCGGATTCCACTTTTTCACCAATACCGGTGGTGGGAACGCGATGATGTATATCAATCTGTTCTGGGCTTGGGGTCATCCTGAGGTCTATATTCTGGTTTTACCGGCGTTTGGGATCTTCTCTGAAATTGTACCCGCCTTTAGTAGTAAAAAACTGTTTGGTTATACCTCGATGGTTTGGGCGACCGGCTCTATCGCATTGCTTGGTTTTATCGTGTGGTTACACCACTTCTTTACTATGGGCTCAGGAGCTAACGTAAATGCCTTCTTTGGCATGATGACGATGGTGATTGCGGTGCCGACGGGGGTCAAGCTGTTCAACTGGCTATTTACCATGTTCCGCGGCCGGATCCGATTTGAAACCCCCATGTACTGGACGCTAGGGTTCATGGTTACCTTTACTATTGGCGGAATGACTGGGGTCTTGCTAGCTGTTCCTGGTGCTGACTTTTTGCTGCACAATAGTTTGTTCCTGATTGCCCACTTCCATAACACCATTATTGGTGGGGCGGTGTTTGGTTATTTGGCCGGTATATCTTTTTGGTTCCCGAAAGCTTTTGGCTTTAAGCTCAATGAGAAGTTGGGACGTCGTGCCTTCTGGTTCTGGTTAACGGGTTTCTATTTTGCCTTTATGCCGCTTTATGTGTTGGGCTTTTTGGGAATGACACGTCGTTTGAACCATACTAACAACCCCGAATGGACGCCTTGGTTGATTATTGCCTGCTTTGGTGCGGTACTCATTTTGATTGGGATTTTGCATCAAATTGCCATGTTCTATGTCAGTTTCCGCGATCGTGCGCAAAACCGCGATGAAACGGGTGATCCATGGGGTGGCCGTACTTTGGAGTGGGCGCTGTCGTCACCACCGCCGCATTATAACTTTGCACAAACACCAGAAATTCACGATCTGGATGAGTTTGAATGGCAAAAAGAACACGGTAAAGCATATCAACAACCTGCTAAATTTGAGCCGATTCATATGCCGAAAAATACTTCTGCTGGGGTTTTCATCGGGATTGGTTCATTCATCTTAGGGTTTGCGATGATCTGGCATATCTGGTGGTTAGCGATTGTTGGTCTGCTTGGCATGATCGGTTCATTTCTGTACCGAGCTTATGATGATGACAAAGACTACTATGTACAACCAAATGAGATTGAAGCCTGTGAATCGGCTCATCTTGAGAGTGTTCGCCGAGCAGGTCTAGTTAAGACCAATGCATAAGTTCATTGTGAAGTAGGTGAAATAGATGACATCACAATCAATTAATACTCATGGGCATGATGTCCATGAGCATCACGATACAAGCAGTATGACGCAGTTTGGTTTTTGGATCTATTTGATGACCGACTGCCTTTTGTTTGCTTCTGTTTTTGCAACCTATGCGGTTCTCTATCCGAATGTGAATGGTGGACCCTCAGGTAAAGACCTGTTTGATCTTAAATATGTACTGGCTGAAACCTTTGCTCTATTGGTCAGTAGTATTACTTATGGGTTTGCCATGGTTTGTGCCCATAAGAGTAACCGCGCTGGGGTGTTGCTCTGGTTATTTGTGACCTTTTTGCTTGGCGCAACCTTCATCGGTTTGGAACTCAATGAGTTTCATCATCTAATTATTGAAGGCAACGGGCCGTCCAGAAGCGCCTTCCTGTCAGGCTTTTTTGCGTTGGTTGGGATGCATGGTTTACATGTGACGGTTGGCCTATTTTGGATGATTGCGAATATGGTTGAAGTGGCCCGTTGTGGGTTAGGCCGTCGCACCATCACACGCTTGAGCTGCTTAAGCTTGTTCTGGCATTTCTTAGATATTATCTGGATCTGTGTCTTTACCGTTGTTTATCTAATGGGGGTGTTGTAATGAGTCACGAAAATCATTCGGCTGATCACGGTAGCGTGAAATCCTATATGACTGGATTTGTCTGGGCTGTGATCTTAACAGTGATCCCCTTTTATTTGGTGATGCATCTGAGCATGTCAAAAATTGCGACGTTGTATACCATTTTCGCATTTGCAGTGGTTCAGATTTGGGTGCATGTGAAATATTTCTTACACCTTAACTTTACTACCGAAAGTGGTCGCTTGAATACTTATTCATTTTTATTCAGCGTACTCATTATTTCTCTGGTTGTTGGGCTCTCATTGTGGATTATCTACAGTGCCAATAATCTGATGATGTTTTAGCAGGTTATCGTGTTGAAATTTAAGCGGTATCTACTAGTCATTAAACCGGGAATTATTTTCGGTAACTTGGTGGCGACGATTGGTGGCTATTTTCTTGCGGCTAAAGGGCATTTTGATTTGCCTTTGTTTGTTGCAACGGTGGTTGGTTTGTCGTTAATTGTGGCCTCAGGTTGTGCGTTCAATAACTATATTGATCGTGATATCGATGGCCGTATGGAGCGTACCAAAAACCGAGTGACGGTCACGGGAGTTATTTCTGTGGCCCAAACTCTTTCTCATGCTGCTTTGTTGGGGTTGATAGGGTTTGTCACATTAGCCATTTGGACTAATTGGGTTGCGGTTGGCTTTGCCGCATTTGGTTTTGTCATTTATGTAGGGGTGTATAGCCTCTACATGAAGCGCCATTCAGTTTATGGCACATTGGTGGGCAGTTTCTCTGGGGCTGTCCCACCCGTGGTTGGCTATTGTGCTGTCGCCGGTCAATTTGATACAGGTGCGGCTATATTATTGGTGATGTTTAGCCTTTGGCAGATGCCGCACTCCTACGCGATTGCTATTTTCCGTTATGATGATTATAAAGCGGCGAATATTCCAGTACTGCCAGTTGTGCATGGCGTGCATCATGCCAAAAGCCATATTGTCGCTTATATCATCGCGTTTGCTTTGGCTGCCGTGATGCTGTCAGTCTCCGGTTATGTTGGTTTTGGTTATCTAGCGGTAGCGGTTGTGACCAGTATTTGGTGGCTACGCATGGCGCTGCTTGGGTATCGTCCTAATAGTGATGATACGGCGTGGGCTCGACGCGTTTTTTTTGCTTCGATTTTAATTATTACTGCGCTCAGTGTGGCGATGGCTGTAGATACCCATGTCGGCCCGCCATTAATAGGTATGTATCAAATTTGATATGCTCGTTATTGACCATAAAAAACCAGCAATTGCTGGTTTTTTATGGTTGGCGTGACATTCTGTGCTTGAACGTTCAATTATCAGGTTGTAATAAGCTGTTATCTTGATTGAGTAAATCACATAACTCAGCGATCGCTAGTGTCATAATCGAACGAACCACTCGACCTTGGCGTTCTTGCGAAATGGCAAGACTAGTGGGATCAAGTTGGATATGTCCATGCGTTATCATCTCCAATTGAGAACGGGAGATGTCACTTAGCGCGTGCAACTGTTGGATATGTTTGATAATCACCCCATCAGTGAATTGATATTCTTGAGCCTCATTGTTTAAAAAATTTCGTAGTGAGATCAATCGTTCGATATCCTGATAAACCGCTTGTGAGATGATCCCTAGTCCGTAAATAAGTTTTAAACGCACACTCATTTCGCCTAAAGGTCCTTCACTGCTCAATAAAGGACCGACAGCGTACTTTACCGCATAATCATCCTTTCTAAGGACACGTTGAATTAAATGAGCGACCGCTCGCTCTAATAACTGATGGGTCTGAAGCAAAAAGCCACGTATTGAATTGCATTGATTCAATTGCTCTAAAATGTCTGACTCGTCGACCCACGTACTCATTATATTTTCCAAAGCTAACAACGTATCAATTGCTCAGCCTGCAGATGGTGTATTTGCTTGCAGTTGCTGATAGGCGGCGACGATGCGCTCGACTTCCGCTGTGTTGATATCTAGACCCGTATAGTGGGTCAGAGTAGCTTTAACGCCTTGTTGATTCAATAGCGTTTGTAATTCGACTGCTTGCGGATCGCTCTCATTTTTATATAAAAGTGTAGCTGCAATGACGTTGATTAGATTGTCATTGGCCGTTGCATACTCGATGGTCCCCAGTAATGGCTTGATTAGGCGATCGCTTGCACTGAGTTTACGAATGGGTTGGCGCGCGACACGGTCGACCTCATCAGTGAGGTAAGGGTTGGCAAAACGGCGGAGAATTTTTTCAATATAGGCCTCATGCACCGCCCTATCAAAGCGATAGCGGCGGATTAACACTTCACCACTTTCTTGCATTGTCGCTTTAACTTGTTGATAAATAGTAGCATCGCCAATTGCTTGTAAAATGGTCTTATGACCATAATAGGCACCTAAGTAAGCGGTCGCTGCATGCCCTGTATTTAAAGTAAACAGTTTACGCTCAATAAAAGCAAGCAAGTTATCGGTCAGTTCCATACCAACGATATCTGGGATTGCCCCTTTAAATTGTGTTTGATCGACAATCCATTCAGAGAATGTTTCAACGGTGACTTCCAGCGGATCATCGGCTTGCGTCGGTGGCACAATACGATCAACGGCTGAGTCAACAAATCCAACACAGGCCTCCACTTGCTCATGATAGCTTTTCGGAAGATGCTTAAAAACTTCGTGTTTAAGGTGCGTTGTGGCTTGCACCATGTTTTCACAGGCAATGATATTTAGCGGCGCATCATTGTTTGTAAGACGACGCATCAAACCTTTGGCAATCGATTGAGCGATGATGTCCAAAACCGCCGGACCTACTGCGGTGGTGATGAGATCGACTGACTCAATCATCTCTAGTACATCATCTGTGGTCGAGTTGATCGCTGAAACGGGGCCGACAGTGACCGTTGAACTTTCGGTGCCAACGATTTTGACGGGGTAGTGCCCACGCGCATTGATTGCATCAAGTAGTGGCTGATTTACATCTGCAAAAATAACCTCTAATCCCGAGTCGCTAAGTAGCTTGCCGATGAATCCACGGCCGATATTTCCGGCTCCAAAATGCAGTGATTTCATAGTATTACCTCAATTTTAAGAATTCAGCGTGAGGGCCAGCAGGCAGATCGAGACCTGCTGACATTGAGCGTTGGTAGTTTTAGGTATTTAGAATGGTCAGAATTTCCTGAACATCTTGGGTAGTAGCCAGTGTTTCGATAGCCCCAGGTTTGTCCAGCGCATTGGTGATGGCTGAAACCACTTGCAGATGCTCATTGTTTTGCGCGGCGATGGCGATGACCAAACGAGCTCTGTCGTCCTTGTTTTCACCCCATTGCACACCAGCTGGATATTGGCAAAAGGTAATCCCAGTTTTGAGAACTTGCGATTTCGCCTCAACGGTTCCATGTGGCACTGCGATAGATTCGCCTAGATAGGTTGAGACCAGTTTTTCGCGATCAAACATCGCCTCGATATATTCAGGTTTGATATAACCCGCTTTGGCTAACTGTTCGCCAGCAAATTGGATGGCTTGTTCTTTGGTTTCTGCTGTTAAGCCCAGTGTTATATCTGTTTCGGTAAGTTTAAATGGTGCGCTAATTGGCGCTGAATCAGCGGCTTGAGATCCCTCTGATTTTGGCTGATGACCAGATTGAGCTTGCTGGAGTTTTTCAATCAATGAATCATAGATCGCGCCATCTAGGAAGTTGGTTAACGACAGATGCTCTGCATTGGGTGCGCAGCTCCGGGCTCGATTGGTGAGATCGCGATGAGTGATGACAATATCCACATCGGCTGGCAGGTCGTTGATGGCTTTATTGATGACCGTGATATCCAACCCTGCTTGTTTTATCTTTTTGCGCAGAAGGCCTGCACCCATGGCACTTGAACCCATCCCAGCATCACAAGCGACAATGATTTGACGAACGTTGGCATAATCGGTGTGGCTAATGGCGGTTGATTCTCCTTTAGCCTGCGCTTTCATCGATTTCATCTGGTCGGTTGCTTTGTCGATATCTTGAGTATCATCTTGGCGCTGAGTTTTAAGTAGCAAGGCAGATAGTGCGAATGAGACGGCGCAAGAGAGCACTACTGAGAGAATCACACCGACAAATGCACCATGGGGCGTCATCAGCAGAACGGCAAAAATAGAACCAGGTGATGCGGGTGCGACGAGTCCAGCGTGGAAAGTGACTAAGGTAAAGACTCCTGTCATACCACCTGCAATCATTGCGATGATAAGGCGTGGGTTCATCAACACGTAAGGGAAGTAAATTTCATGGATCCCTCCGAGGAAGTGGATGATACATGCCCCAGGTGCAGATTGTTTAGCCATCCCGCGACCGAATAGCGAGTAAGCTAGCAACATTCCAAGACCTGGACCTGGATTCGCTTCGATAAGAAAGAAAGCGGATTGTCCGACTGCATGAGATTGTTGGATCCCCAGTGGCACTAAAATGCCGTTACCGATTGCATTGTTTAAGAACAGTACTTTTGCCGGTTCAACAAACAGCGAGGTCAGCGGTAACAGATCATGCCGCACCAAGAAGTCAACGCCAGCGGCTAAGGCAGCGGATAACCCTTGAACCATTGGGCCTACGACCAGATAACCCACGATGGCCAACACCATGGCAATGATCCCAGCTGAGAAGTTGCTGACTAACATCTCAAACCCAGCTTTGACTTTACCTTCAATGGCTCGGTCAAAAGATTTGATCGCCCAGCCACCTAGCGGTCCGACAATCATCGCTCCCATAAACATCGGGATACTGGTTCCTATCACCACACCCATGGTGGTGACCGCGCCAACAACTGCGCCTCGTTCACCACCAACGAGTTTACCCCCGGTATAACCGAGTAGCAGTGGCAGCATGTAGGTGATCATTGGGCCGACTAAAGCGGCCAAGTGTTTATTTGGGATCCATCCAGTTGGGATAAATAGGGCGGTGATAAAGCCCCACGCAATAAATGCCCCGATATTGGGCATAACCATGTTAGACAGGAAGCGTCCAAAGTGTTGGATCCTGACCTTTGCCTCTGGTGATAGCATATTGACTCCGTTGCAATGTGCAGTTGTGACAGCGCGGAGCGACCCGGCTGCAGTTATCTTGTCGATAACGCAAAATTAGCATTGGAAGTGCAATGGTGTTGGGGGTTATGAAAATGTTGTGATTGTGATCATTTATTTGAACAAAAAGTTGATATTTGGCGTGATCTACTTCACATATAAGTGTGATTAAAAACACTAAATTTAATAAAAAAATATAAGTCAATATCAAAATAAGTGATCTATATCTCATTATTGATATGATCAATCATGAGAGATATAGTGATATTCATCACAAAATAGATTAAAAACAAATTAGATAGTAAGAATAAATGTGATATATATCACAAGTTTTCAATGGAAGGGTGTAAACTAACCGATTGATTATTTTTCGATCTATTTTCTGTGTCGTAGTTACATGATTGTGTTTAAGCGATGGAAGCGGCGTGTAGTTACACCGATCGAGTGTTGCTAAAAGGGCGAAACATAGCAGCCCGATACAAACAATAAATAGAACGCTTTACATCGTCCTTTAGATGCTTTGAATCGGATGATGCGAGGCACTAAAATATGTGTTTATTTTGCATCATATTTTGAAAATGTTGAGCTGCAAGAATGGCTCTAGGTGGCTATCTAATCTAACTCAATAGTGGTGTAAATCCCTCGAGGGAGTGTGTAATATAGCAACTAGAGAATCGCATGATCTGCGCCTGTAATGATGAATTGCTGGCAACTAGTTGGGTGTATGGTGATGATAGTCCTCAAACATTCCAATTAGCATGTCAATCAATGGCTCGGCTTGATTTAAGTGGAATTTCGAGTCGTTGTCTTGAATGCATTTCAAAATATAACCATTGATGGTAGCGCTGATAAGGTGGGCACCAATACGGGAATTGAATGTTGGCGATAGTTGACCACGCTTGATCGCATTGGTTAGCGATTGTTCTAAATCTTGCAAAAATTGCTGATATTTGACGTGAGTATGCTGGTGGATCTCGACGATATCTTGGTGGGATTTATCTAAACTAAAAAGAATAATAAAAATTTGTCGCTGGGTGGGGTCGCGACTCATTCTATCTAACAGAGCCATCAAAAAAAAGCGCAGTTTGCCTAAAGGATCGGGTTCATCTTCACGGATACTCGAGTCAATTAGATTGCTCAGTGGTTCGCAGAATTCTTCCCAGATGGTTATAAATAGATCATTTTTGTTTTTAAAGTGCCAGTAAATGGCACCCCGAGTGACACCAGCTGTGGTGGCGATATCGGTCAAACTTGTTTCTGTCATACCTTGTTCACAAAATAGCTTGAGGGCAGTGTCGAGGATGATTTGACGAGTTTTGCTGGCTTCTTCTTTTGTTTTTCTCGCCATAGCGGGCTCTCTTATTACTAAAAAAATGAAAAAATGATTTACATACATTTATGAATGTATGTAAATTACTACAACATTGACGTATACGCCAATATAATTGATCACAACGTGGTGATTGGATAAATGACAGGGGCTCAGACATTCATGCGATACAAAAATATGCTGAAACGTTCTTTAGGGGTGGCCATTGTGGCTAGCCTAATTTTAACAGGATGTGGGGATAACAAACAGAAAGGAATGCCTCAAGGCGGTGCTCGAGTTGTTCCTGTAGATACTGTTACTATTCATGCTCAACCTGTTCAGTTGCATACTCAACTCTCTGGGCGAGTCAAACCCTATCGAATTGCTGAAGTTCGGCCACAAGTGAATGGCATTATCCTCAAACGCTATTTTAAAGAGGGTAGTGATGTCAAAGCGGGCGAATTACTATATCAAATTGATCCATCCAGTTATCAAGCTTCTGTTGCGAATGCGCAGGCTAACTTGGCCGAAGCAAAAGCGAATGAGAGGAGCTCTTATCTTAAGGCCAAACGCTACCAAAGTTTGATTAAAACTAATGCGATTAGTGCGCAAGATTATGATAATGCACAGGCAACATGGAAACAGCAACAAGCTGCTATCCAAGCGGCGGAAGCACAACTGCAAACGGCTCAAATTAACTTAAATCATACTCGGATTAAAGCACCTATTTCGGGCCGAATTGGTGTCTCAGAAGTGAGTGAAGGGGCGTTGGTTACGGCCAACCAGACTAGTGTGATGGCGACGATTCAGCAGCTTGATCCCGTTTATGTTGATGTTCAACAGTCCACGAATGCGTTATTGCGTCAACGCCGCGAAATGGCTGAAGGTTCACTGAGTGTAAATGCTGATAATAGCGTTATAGTACACTTTATCTTGGATGATGGTTCGACCTATCAATTCCCTGGTCGGTTACAGTTTTCTGATGTGACCGTTGATCAGACAACTGGGATGGTTAATCAGCGAATTATCACGCGTAATCCGCAGAGATTGCTGTTACCTGGCATGTATATTCAAGCGTCTCTCGATGAAGGCAAGCGTAATAATGCGATTCTTCTTCCACAAAAAGCTGTTACTCGTACACCGCGTGGACAAGCAACCGTGATGTTGGTCAATGCAGATAGCCAAATTCAGCAACAACAGGTCCAATTGGGTCGTATCATCGGGCAGGATTGGTTGGTTGATTCGGGCTTGAAAGTGGGTGATAAAGTGGTGGTATCTGGACTGCAAAATATTCGCCAAGGTAGTAAAGTTCAAGCGAATGATGTAACGGCTAACTTTAAAAATAGTTCAGCCGATAACGCCGCTGACCAAACTCAGAATCAGTAAGACGGAGCAGCAAATTCATGGCTAGATTTTTTATTGATAGACCTATTTTTGCATGGGTTATCGCCTTAGTAATTATGCTTGCCGGGGCGCTTTCTATTCTCAAACTTCCAATATCGCAATACCCACAAATTGCGCCACCGGCTGTGCAAATTAGTGCAAACTATCCGGGGGCTTCTGCGCAAACTGTGGAAAATTCGGTGACGCAAGTCATTGAGCAGAACATGACGGGTTTAGACCATTTCATGTACATGTCTTCCAGTAGTGATTCATCAGGTAATTTGAGTATTACTATTACCTTTGAACCTGGAACCGACCCTGATATTGCGCAGGTTCAAGTGCAAAATAAGCTTGAACAGGTTAAATCCAATTTGCCGACAATTGTTCAGCAAAATGGGATTACGGTGAAAAAAACCACCAGCAGCTTCTTGATGATTGTTGGTTTTATTTCGACAAATGGCCAAATGAGCCAGATCGACTTATCCGATTACATTGATACCCATATTAAAGATCCAATCAGCCGTTTAGATGGAGTGGGTGATATCCAAGTGTTTGGTTCGCCTTACGCGATGCGTATCTGGCTTGATCCGTCTAAATTAGAGCGTTTTGGGGTGACCACTGAAGAGATTAAATCAGCGATTACTACGCAAAATGCACAGGTTGCCTTGGGCAGTATTGGTGGAACTCCCGCTGTTGATGGTCAACAGTTTAGCGTGAGCATTGATGGCCGTGGTCGACTGAAAACTGTTAAACAGTTTGAGAATATTCTACTTAAAGTAAATCAAGATGGCTCGCGAGTTTATCTTAAAGATGTTGCTAAAGTTGAGCTAGGCAGTGAGAGTTATCAATTTAGCTCGTTTTACAATAATCAAGCTTCAACAGGGATTGCGATTAAACTCGGTACTGGTGCAAATGCATTGCAAACCTCGAAAGAGGTTAAAAACAAAATTAACCAATTATCGAAGTTTTTCCCTGATGGAATGAAAGTCGTTTATCCATTTGATACCACGCCTTTTGTTAAAATTTCGATTGAAGAAGTAGTGAAAACGCTGGCTGAAGCAATTGTCTTAGTGTTCTTTGTTATGCTGCTGTTTTTACAGAATATTCGAGCAACTCTGATCCCAACTATTGCGGTTCCTGTGGTACTGCTTGGGACATTTGGGGTGATTGCCGCGGCCGGTTTTTCTATCAATACCCTGACCATGTTTGGTTTGGTTTTGGCAATTGGTTTGCTGGTTGATGATGCCATTGTGGTGGTGGAAAACGTCGAGAGGATTATGTCCGAAGAGGGCTTAAGCCCTTATGAAGCTACCAAAAAATCCATGGGGCAGATTACCGGAGCATTGGTAGGGATTGCTTTGGTGCTCTCTGCGGTGTTCGTGCCGATGGCCTTCTTTGGTGGCTCGACCGGCGCTATCTATCGGCAGTTTTCACTAACGATTGTGTCGGCGATGATCTTGTCTGTCACGGTGGCAATGATCTTAACACCCGCCTTGTGCGCGACTATTTTAAAACCGCAAAAGGGTGAACACGGCAATAAAAAAGGCTTTGCTGGCTGGTTTAATCGCATGTTTGATGCTGGCTCTAAACGGTATGAAAACGGTGTTCGTCGCGTTATTCATCAGCGTTTTCGGTATCTGTTTATCTATGTTGTGATTGTTGCAGGATTGATATTTCTGTTTATCCGCTTACCGACCTCTTTCTTGCCAGATGAAGACCAAGGTGTTTTGATGTCAATGGTCCAGTTACCACAGTCAGCGTCTAAGCAACGTACTGATAAAGTGTTACATCAAATTACTGATTATTTTAATACCAAAGAAAAAGATACAGTATCGTCCATTTTTACCGTGTCCGGTTTTAGTTTTGCTGGTCGTGGACAAAATGTCGGGATGGCGTTTATTAAGTTAAAAAACTGGGATAAACGACAAAATGCTCAGGGCAATATTAACGCTATCATTGGCCGCTCAATGGGGTATTTCAGTACCATTAAAAATGCGAGAATCTATGTGTTCAATTTGCCGTCGATCCCTGCATTAGGCACAGCAACAGGGTTTGATTTCTATCTGCAAGATAACGGTAACCGAGGTCATGCTGCTTTAATTCAAGCTCGTAACCAGTTACTGGGTATGGCAGCGCAAGATCCAACACTCTCGCAAGTGCGTCCTAATGGGCTCAATGATACCCCGCAGTATGATCTGCATATCGACTATGCTAAAGCGATGGCTCAAGGCGTCTCGGTGAGCAGTATCAATAATATGCTCTCAACCTCGTGGGGCTCGTCTTATGTGGATGACTTCATTTATGAAGGGCGGGTGAAAAAGGTCTATGTGCAGGGTGAAGCATCACAACGGATGACCCCTGAAGATTTAAATCATTGGTATGTGAGCAATGATAAAGGTCAGATGGTGCCGCTATCAACTTTTGCCACCGGGTCGTGGGGTTATGGTGCACAAAGCTTGCAGCGTTATAACGGGATTAGTTCCGTCGAGATCCAGGGTCAGGCAGCACGTGGATATAGTTCTGGCCAGGCGATGACTGAGATAGAAAAATTGGCGAAACGATTGCCAGCAGGGTTTAATGTGGCTTGGACGGGGCTGTCTTATCAAGAACGCCAATCTGGCTCGCAGGCCCCTGTACTTTATGCCATCTCACTGTTAGTGGTATTCTTGTGCTTGGCTGCTCTGTATGAGAGCTGGAGCATTCCATTCTCGGTGATGTTAGTGGTTCCTCTTGGAGTCTTTGGTGCCATTGTTGCAGCGACAATGAGAGGTCTGGACAATGATGTGTATTTCCAAGTTGGGCTGTTAACTACCATTGGTCTGTCTGCTAAAAATGCCATCTTGATTGTCGAATTTGCCAGAGAACTGTATGACAAGGGTAATGGTTTGTTCGAGTCGGTATTGGAAGCGTCGAAAATGCGTTTACGACCGATTTTAATGACTTCTCTTGCCTTTATTCTCGGGGTATTGCCTCTAGCCATCAGTACTGGTGCCGGGGCTGCTAGTCGCCAAGATATCGGTACTGGAGTGATCGGGGGGATGATTACGGCGACGGTACTGGCCATCTTCTTCGTGCCACTGTTCTTTGTGGTGGTTATCCGCTATTTCACCAAGTATCGCAAAGATGAAGAAAGCGATATCTAGTAGATAGATGATCTAAAAAGGCCGGTCATTGACCGGCTTTTTTTATTGGGTAAGACATTCTCATTTAAGATCGCTATAAAAGGACACTGGGATGCGTTGCACGAATGAGTATAGTGGTGGTGTTGTGAGTCAGGTCGTTCTAAAATCGAGGGTGCCAGTGAAGATTTGACACATGACTCATTTTATTTATTTCGATTGGTCAGTGAAGCAGTGAGTGCATAGTCGCGGGTCAGAACTGCTATGTTTAGAAAGTTCAACCAGAGGAGGATTGATGTCAGAAATACGGCAAAAGGCCTTACAAAAAATTGCAAAATGTTTAGAGCTTGGACAATCCGCCAATATTCACGAAGCGGCTCAAGCAATCCGCATGGCCGAACGGTTGATGCGAAAGCATGGGTTGGAGCAGTCGGATATTGATTTTATCCGGATGGGAACGACGCGAGCAAAACAATTATTACCGGCACAGCCTGGAGCTAACATTCTGCGTATTATTCGTGGAATTAATTCACGCTTTGGAGTTGAGGCTGTGTTACTTGATCATAAAGGGTTAAAACGACTGGAGTTTGTCGGTGATGCTGAGCGCGCTATTTTTGCCGCTTTTGCTTTTGATATTTTATATCGATCGATGCAGCAAGAGATCGGTTCTTTTCGGACTAGTTTGGTGGGTAGTGGTAGCTCAGCGCAGGAACAGACTCGCCGCGTGGCATCGTTTAGTGCAGGTTGGATTGAAGGTGCGCTGGATAAATTACCGAACTTGAATAAAGAGCACAGTGATTCACTGGATGATTATCTTGATCAACAATTTAAAAATCTCGACCGGGAAACATTTAAGGCGCATTTGAATCAAGCGATGAAGCAGCTGACTCCTGATTTTGAATCGGGGATGAAAAAAGGCAAAAAGATCGCGATCAATCGTCCAGTGTCTGGCCAAAGAGCGGCTCGGCAGCTCAATCAGACCTCCTAAAAACACACTCATTCCAATATTTGTTAGCCTTAAAGTAACTGGCATTGCTCTTGCAATAGTCAAATTACCATTATACTGACAGGTATTTGACGGATGATTGAACTTCAATTGACAACCCAAGTGACTCAAGCGCTTCCCCGAGCGTTAACCAGTATCAACCCCGCGCGTGGTTGGGGGTGGAGTGGTCACCAATTTTCGATCGCCGGACGAGACTGTTTACTCTTGTTAGAGCACCAAAGCCTATATGTCATGTTGTTTGTCGGGCTGAGTGCTAGTGACTACGCTGCTTTTCAACAGGTCTGGCAACGGCGTTTATTAGCTGAAATGTTGACTGTCGCAGAACTTGACCCGCTACAAAGCAGTTCGCTGCAAATAGCGGTGCTAGAGCACAGCGATGCGCTATTGCTCAGTGATGCTCAGCATTTAGATGAACATCCGCATTTAGCGAAGGCGGTGCAAGGGGTCAAACTATTGGCGACTCGTTATGGACATTTACCAAATAATGAATCAGAGGAGTTTCGTTGGGGTGTGATCCTCAATCAGGCGTGTGGCTATCAAGGCACGACTCCCTATCTGCAATTTGCGAAGTATTGTCAGAAGTTAATTCCTGAATCGTTCGAGGAATCAATGCCTGTCCGAACCGTTTGGCACTAATGGTTGACGCTATCGGGCTTTATTATCGCCCATTTCGGTCTTTTGGCATTTCCTCATTCTGGAGAGATGGCCTTTGCTCGTCGTTTATCTCCTTCGGCTTCTTGTTGCAGAATTTGATTGAGTCGGTGTAACTCTTGATGGAGTTCATCACCTTGGATCATCTCGGCATGCTCTTTGATAAAATGCGTTAAGCTTTGCTGAAGTGTTTGCAGCGAGGGTAATATGGCCGTTTCGCTGGGGCGATCAACAAATGCACCGAGTGAGCGATAACCTAAAGCTTGGCGCAGATAACGGAGCTGTTCACTAGGGGTTGATTGAATATACCAAAAACGAACCAAATTCAGGCACGATCGAAGCCAAATGTCTAGGGCCTCGGTGCGTTGTGTGAGCGGGGTTTGTTCTGTTTGTTGTCCGAGCCAGTAGTGGGCTTGTTCCATCGCTGCTAGATAGTGGACTAAAGCAACACCTGGTTGGTCCTGTTGTAAGCTTTGTTCCCCAGCTTGCGTTCGATGATGCCATACTGAATAACTCATTAATGTATCCTCCATCAGTAATTCATCAGCATCGGTAAGGATGACTAGAGAGGCGTTGCTGACACATTTCAATGGCCCATCTGTCTGTTGGCGCACGCGCCTGTCTCGTTATACATGTCAATGAAGTTTTGGTTGTGAGTCATGATGATGAGTGCCAAACAAAAAGCAATCAAACTATCTCAAGTGATGACTTAACTCACGGATATGTAACCTATTGCGTCACTATTTATCCTCTAAATAGCTGTATTCTGCAATAGTGACATTCCCCGATAAACTTCCTTAGGAGATCTTTATTATAGCATATTATGTGGGTTATCAATTTAGATTTGGGATAGAGTTCTCAGACTAGTGAACAAAAAAAGGGGCTAGATAGCCCCTTTTGCCGATAAATACGCATTTATTTAGCTTTGAATGAGTGAAATATCTGCAACTTTCAAAAATAGCTCACGAAGTTTAGCTAACAATGCTAAACGGTTTGCTGCAAGTTTGGGATCTTCAGCCATCACCATCACTTTCTCAAAGAACGCATCGACTGACTCACGTAATGTCGCCAGTTCGTTGAGCGCTTGGGTATATTCACCCGCCGCAAAGACTGCGCTAAGCTGCTCACTTAAGTGCTCTAATTGCGCAGCTAACTGTTTCTCTTCAGCTTCAACAAACAGTGATTCATTCAGCTCAGAGGCAATCTGCTGCTGATTTTTCGCTAAAATATTAGCCACCCGTTTGTTGGCTGCCGCCAAGGCACTCGCTGATTCAAGGGTGCGGAAATGGTCAACCGCTTTTAAGCGTTTTTCGATGTCTGTCGGGGCACTCGGTGCTCGAGCTAGAACAGCTTGAATCACACTTTGGTCAATTCCCTGCTCTTGATAGAACGAACGCATCCGAGCGTAGATAAATTCCAAAAGCTGCAGTTGAATTGCTGCCTGTTGTTGCTCATTGAGGCTAACGGGCTGAGCGGCAATTGCGGCGTTAAACAGAGGCGCCAAATCGAGCTGTAGGCCTTGCTCGGTGATGATCCGGATGACACCTAAAGCGGCGCGACGTAATGCAAAAGGATCTTTATCACCTTTGGGCGGCATGTTGATGCTAAATATACCCGCCAATGTATCTAATTTATCGGCGATAGCAACAGCGGCTCCTTCTCGGCTATGCGGTAGTTTATCGCCGGAGAAACGCGGTAGATATTGTTCACCAATGGCTTGTGCGACAGCTTCTGGCTCACCGTCATGACGAGCATAGTACATTCCCATGGTGCCTTGAATATCAGTAAACTCCATCACCATTTCGCTCATTAAATCAGTTTTGCACAGTAACGCAGCGCGCTCAGCATGGCTAGCATTGGCGTTGATTTGTGGGGCGATGAGGGCAGCAAGTTTGGCGATGCGTTTTGATTTATCCAGTAGTGAACCTAATTTTTGCTGGAAGACAACATTTCCGAGTGATTCTAAGCGCGACGCTAGTGTGCTTTTGCGATCCGTTTTAAAGAAAAATTCAGCATCAGCCAAACGTGGGCGCACCACTTTTTCATTGCCTTGAATCACTTGTTTAGGATCTTTACTAACAATGTTAGCAATGAAGATAAAACGCGGTAGCAGCTGGCCTTGTTGATCCAATATCGGGAAGTACTTCTGGTTGTCCTTCATGGTATAGATCAACGCTTCGGCAGGCACGTTTAAGAATTTTTCTTCAAAACTACCAACCATGGCAACCGGCCATTCAACTAACGAGGTGACTTCTTCCAAAAGTGCTTCATCAATGTCTGCAACACCATTTTCACGGGCCGCTTCCGCTTCAATTTGTTCACGAATAATCGCTTTACGACGCTGGTAATCAACAATCACTTTACCGCGTAGATCCAGCATATTGACATAATCATCGGCATGGCTGAGTTGGAACTCGGCTTCACCCATAAAGCGATGACCACGAATAGTGCGGGCTGACTCTATCCCGAGTACTTCACCTTGGATGAGTTTATCACCATAGAGCATGGTAATGGTGTGTACTGGGCGGATGAATTGGATGCTGCGGCTGCCCCAGCGCATCGGTTTGGGGATCGGTAACTTAGCTAAGGCTTCATTGGTTAGTTCTGGGATCAATGTGGCTACATGAGCCCCTTGAATGTTCGCGCTATGCAGCAACCATTCGCCTTTGTCGGTTTTGAGTCGCTGCGCTTCGCTCACCTCGATGCCATTAGATCGCGCCCAGCCAAGCGCCGCTTTGGTCGGTTGACCGTCGGCATCAAATGCGGCTTGGATTGCTGGCCCACGTTTTTCCACGACTTTATCTGCTGCTTGTTCAGCGAGTCCTTGGACTCTTAGTGCTAAGCGCCGAGGGGCGGCGTACCAGCATAAATCTTCATACGCTAAATCGGCTTGATCTAACCCTTTGCTGATATTGTCGGCAAAGGCTTGTGCGAGTTGTCGCAATGCTTTTGGTGGCAGTTCTTCGGTGCCAATTTCAATTAGTAAATTATCTGTAACCATGCCTACCTCTAACCTTGTTCTTTGCACAGCGGAAATCCAAGTGTTTCACGTGCCGCGTAATAATTTTCAGCCACTGCTTTGGCCAGCGTTCGGATCCGCAGAATATAACGCTGACGCTCTGTGACTGAAATGGCATGCCGCGCATCCAATAGGTTAAAAGCGTGGGATGCTTTCATCACTTGCTCATAAGCGGGCAGAGGTAAATTTGCTTCAATCAGCTTCTGGCTATCTTTTTCACATTGATCAAATTGACCAAACAACGCATCAACATCAGCATATTCAAAGTTATAGGTCGATTGTTCAACTTCGTTTTGATGAAATACATCGCCATAGGTGACTTTGCCCATTGGACCATCGGTCCAAACTAGATCGTAAACGCTGTCGACTTCTTGCACATACATCGCCAGGCGTTCTAAACCGTAGGTGATTTCACCAGTGACTGGTGCACACTCTAATCCACCCACTTGTTGGAAGTAGGTAAATTGAGTGATCTCCATCCCGTTGAGCCAAACTTCCCAGCCGAGCCCCCATGCACCAAGCGTTGGGGATTCCCAGTTGTCTTCAACAAAACGAATATCATGAACTTCAGGATTGATCCCAAGCTCAATTAATGAACCCAAATACAACTCTTGGATATTGTCTGGCGAAGGCTTAAGCGCTACCTGGAACTGATAATACTGTTGCAGTCGGTTGGGGTTTTCGCCATAGCGGCCATCAGTTGGACGCCGACACGGCTGAATATAGGCACTACTCATCGGTTCAGGACCGATCGAGCGCAGAAATGTTTGTGGGTGAAATGTTCCCGCACCTACTTCCATATCCAGTGGCTGGATCACAATGCAGCCTTGACGAGCCCAGTAATCTTGGAGCGCCAGAATAAACCCCTGAAATGTTTTTATATCGTATTTTTGCATGTCGATTAATCGCTCGATGTTAGAAATTCAAGCTGTTTTAAAACCAGCATCTGTCGACCTATGAGTCGGATGTCTGCGGCCGCATCCTTGGCGGTCGCTCAATGCGTTGAGCTTAGGGGGCGATTGGCATCAAATGACTCAGATGTTGAATCAGATGTCGTTGAGCGTTTGAGTCCAATCAAAAAGTACGCACTTTAAGAGCGACTTACGATAATTTGTTTCGGCTACCATTAAGCCCAACATGCCCTAAGCTGAGCACATCTATTACCGCTAGCATAACAGTGTGTAGAGCTTTCACCGTGCGCTGAGCGAGCCTGCTAACAGGTTTGAGCCAAGTATACCTTTTGGTGGGCGTTGTCGATACCGCTGACCAACAAAAAATGGTGACTTTATTACCAATAATCAGTGGCTCACTACCTATAGATAGATCATTTGCCGTGGGTATTCACTCTTGTTTGGGTGATCCGTGATCAACTGGCGCGGCCTTTGCGAATCAGATATTGGTAGGGAGGTTGGCTTGCCTCGGTGCGCTCAAGTGTGTGATCCATGAATCGACAAAAGCTGGGAATATCCCGTGTGGTGGACGGATCATCAGCGAGCACCAACAAGGTCTCACCTTGCTGCAAGGCTCGAATGGATTTACGAACCAGCATGACTGGCTCTGGGCATCGCAGTCCTTGAGCATCTAATATTTGGGTCGCATCATCGGTTATTAAAGTCATCACTTTGTTACTCACTTACCATCTTTTTAATAGTGTACTTATTTTGGCGCTTCGATCAGTAAAATTAACTGATCGAAGCGCATTTGTATTAACTGGCTGCTAGTACCACTCGCATCAATCTGGCGGCGGCTTGCTGTGGTTTTGCACTAGGATCGTTAATAAAATGATTGACTACATCGAGAATTGCACTTTGCACATAACTGGTGGTGGCCATGCCATGTGCAACACTGGGTAATAAGCTCTTATCGGCGAGGCTTTTGGCAAAGGCGCGGTGAGCTTTACGGGAGCAGTCGTCAAACCCTTGCATGCTTAAATGGGGACGAATTGGGATGGAACCTTTAATCTGATTGAAACGCCGCTGGAATGTTTTGCTCATGATGGTGCGGGCTAATGCACGCTGGGCGCCAATATCAGCAGGTTCACTCAGCTGGAACATGGCAAAGCTATCGACCGAGTATATAAAATCACCTTGTGTGCCAGGGACTGGCACACAGTCAATATTATTTGTCACTTTGGGGCCTGCTGCTAAGAATTCGCCATTTGCCCAGTCACCGGTGATCTGCATTGCGGCTTTGTTGTTGATAACTTCGGCGGTGGCTTGATTCCAAGCTTGTCCTGCGTCAGGTGATTGAAGGTATGGCCGGAGTTTTTGGAAAAGCTCAAAGGCTTGTACCATCTTTGGACTATCTAAGGTTTTCGGGTCTAGTGCGATGAAGGCTTGGCGATAACCTTGTTTGCCAAGTGTTGTTAACGCAATCGATTCAAATAACGTGGTATTTTGCCAATCTTGATTGCCTTGCGCTAATACGACATAACCAGCTGCTTTTAATTTTTTTGCAACCTGAAAAAACTCTGGCCAGGTGGTGGGGGCTTGGGCGTGGACAGCGGCAAATATTTTGCGATTGATCCACAGCCAATTGGTGCGGTGAATATTAACCGGCACAGCAATATAATGACCATGATACTTCATTATCCGCGCAATCGGTTTTGGAATGAGCTGATCCCAGTGCTGCGCCTGAGCGACATCGTCAAGATTGGATAAAAATCCCAATGAAGCCCATTCTTGTAAAGCGGGACCTTTAATCTGTGCTGCGGCTGGCGGATTGCCCGAAATAGCCCGAGATTTAAGAACCGTCATTGCGCTCTCCCCAGCGCCGCCTGGAACGGCAAAATCTTTCCACTGTATTCCTTGTTGGCGCATCATCATTTTGAGAATGTTCACGGCTTTGGCTTCACTGCCGGAGGTCCACCAATGTAAAACTTCGACCTCTTTGGCCGCAAAAGCGTTGGGCGTAAGACATCCTGTCAGTGCTATACAACTGATAATAATACGCGCCAATACGAACAACTTCGCCATTTGAATATCCTCATGTAACTTAACGAATATGTGGCAGATCTAGAGTCACTTTCAAACCGCCTTGCGGCATATTAGCGAGGGTGATTTCTCCGCCATGGGCATGGGCAATATTGCGGGCGATGCCAAGCCCTAAGCCGTTACCGCTAGTGGTTTTATCTAAACGAACATAGGGTGAGAAGATATCTTTGTGCAACGCTTCAGGGATCCCCGGCCCGCAGTCAATAAAATGGAGTGTTAATAATGTCTCACTGTCCTCGATAAGGATGTTTAGGTGTTTGCCATACTTAATGCCATTGTCGACAATATTACCAATACAGCGTTTCATGGCCAGTGGCTTGCCATGATAACGTTGTATGGGCTGACCCTCGATAGTGGCCTCATTGAGGTAACTTTCACAAATCAGTTTGAGTAGGGCCTGTATGTCAATATCTTGCAAGTTTTCATGGATATCGGTGTCCTTGACGGTTTGTAGGGCACCTTTAGCCATGATCTCAAGCTCATCTAAATCACGGGTGAAGGTTTCAATTAATTGTTCATCATCGAGCAGCTCTGCACGCAGGCGTAAACGCGTGATCGGGGTTTTTAGATCATGAGAAATGGAACGAAACAATAGCTCGCGATCTTCAATGTAGCGTTTAAGTTTCTCTTGCATGGTATTAAAGGCGCGAGTCGCTCGTACCAGTTCGCTACTGCCTTCAACGGTGAGCGGTGGTTGATATAGATGTAGTGCTAATTGCGAAGCCGCATCAGCCAAGCGATTAAGTGGACGCGTTTGACGGCGAACTAATAGATAGGTAAAAAGGCACAAAAATAGGGTGGTCAAAATCAGATTAAGAATTTGCCGAGGTGGAAATTTTGGCTCATCAAGTGTCATGTAAGGCGCAGGCAGAAGAGCTGCTAAGTAGATCCACTCATGCGCTTTGAGCTCGATCTGGGTCACCAATATGGGCGGATTGAGCGGCTCCATAGTCAGCGTATAGTGAGCCCACGATCGGGGTAAATCGGTCATCAAGGTTTGGTTGTTGAGCACTTTTAAGGTTTGTGCTGCGGAAAAATCGGTGTAAATGTGATCGATATGGCCAAGTTGCTGATGCAATATGCTATTGACTTCATTGATTACGATCGCTTTACGCTGGCTGGCAGGGATCGAGTTGATATCGATTTTCTCACGGTTCAACGATACAAAAAAGCGAGTCCCGCCCATATTGCGGAGTTGATTGAGCACGATATGGCGATATTGCAAGGGTAATGATTCAAAAAAACGCACCGTGGATGCCAAGCTCAAGGCAAGATTGCGGGACGTGGCTTTTAGTCCTTCGTTTTCGGTTTGTTCAAATCGGTAAGACCAAAATAAGCTACTGATCCCTTGTGCTAGCGCGATCCCTAGTAGTAGTAAAATCAGCATCCTAGAGAGCAGTGAGGTAGGTTTAAGGCGATCGATAATGCGTTTAACGTTCATAGCTAACTTGTGCCACTAATGTATAGCCACTGCCTCGGATGGTTTTAATAATACGCTTATGCTTATCGCTATCGGCTAGACGTTGGCGTAAGCGGCTGATTTGCACATCAATTCCGCGCTCCATCGGTAAGATCTCCCGCCCTCGCGTGGCATCACTTATCATATCGCGATTGAGGATCTCATTGGGATGCTGCAAAAACAATTGTAAGAGTCGGTAGTCACTGCCGGAGAGTTCGAATTGATCACCACTATCGTGTAGCAAGCTTTGAGTTTGGGTATCTAAACGCCATTGATTAAAGCGAATGTAGCGGCTCGGGAGCATCGCTTGGGCCGTCACTTCGGCGCGGCGCAGTAAGGCTTTGATGCGAGCTAACAATTCCCGAGGGCTAAAAGGTTTAGCGATATAATCATCAGCGCCAAGTTCGAGCCCGACAATGCGATCCATCTCATCGGAGTTGGCGGTGAGCATGATGATGGGAACATTGGAATGTTGGCGAACCTTGCGACAGAGGGTGAACCCGTCATCACCAGGCAACATAATATCTAAAATAATCAGATCAGGTTGTTGACATGCTAAATGAGCCAACATTTGCTGTCCTTCCCCAGCAGTAATCACTGCAAAACCTGATTTATGCAGATACTGCTGTAGCAAACTGAGGATCTCGTGGTCATCATCAACAACTAATATTTGTTTTTGTAGCGTCATAATCCTTGAGCCCTACCGTTGTCAAAACGAAGTAATTGTAACATGCGTCTATCATTGTGGCATCGTTCTGATGATTTATTGACGCAGTCGCTTTTGGTGGGAAATTCATCAGATAAAAGATGAATTATTGACGTTGATCCACTATGGTTGGCAAATGACGTGTAAGCTGTTTGATT
The DNA here is from genome assembly GCF_046054155.1 of Celerinatantimonas yamalensis. NCBI lineage: Bacteria > Pseudomonadati > Pseudomonadota > Gammaproteobacteria > Celerinatantimonadaceae > Celerinatantimonas > Celerinatantimonas yamalensis. Next base: position 4,019 of record NZ_JBEQCT010000006.1, on the reverse strand, counting down.
GACGACTGCCGTGGTTGGATGGACGTGCTCCATTGTCAAAGCGCGTAACCTTACAACCTGATTCATTGTTTGAGTGATTGGAGTTGGTGATGGAAGAGCATGATGGCTTATTATATCGATCCCATATCGAGCAACTGCAACAGCGTTGTGCGAAGTTGTTACAGGCAATGTCCGGCTCACTGTTGGTGATCCATGCTGGCCACTCGCTGCACCAAATCTTTGCTGAGCAACCCTTACCTTTTGTCCCCAGCGCTATGTTTCGTCAATGGCTAGCGGGTATTGACTGCGAGCATGCTTGGATTGTGACTGATGGTCAAATGACTCCTCAGTTATTTCTATTGCAAGAGCATTTTCAGCCGTGTTGGGAGCAAGCCGATTGGTGGCCCTGTTTTAGCGTTCAACTGATGCGCTCCGCGCACGATATTGAACAATACTTGCCGCACCCAATAAATAGCGCCATCTATCTCGGCCCACATCCGGATATTGCTCAAGCGCTTGGATTTGAGTGGATCAATCCTGAGTTAGCCATCCACTATTTTCACTACCACCGCGCCAATAAAACCGATTATGAATTATTTTGTTTGTCGCAAGCCGCTTTGTTGGCCAAACGTGGAATGCAACAGGTGCATGATCGCTTTTTTCAAGGCGCAAGTGGCTTAGACATCTATTTAAGTTATTTAAAAGCTTTGGGGCGGCCCTACTTAAACGAACCTGCACAACTGGCGTTTAATCAACAAATTGGGCGTCGTCAACCGTTGCCAATTGGCGATCGGCCGTTGGCGGAGAGCAACCGTCATTCTTTATGGTTTAATGCAGGGGCTCAATATCGCGGTTATCAAGTGCAGATAGGGCGATGCTTTGGTTTTCGCCGTGGGCATTACAGTGATATGGTGCAATCGTTTGACGGCCTACTGGTCGAATTAATTGCCCAGTTGCGTCTCGGGCGGCCGTTGACCGATATTCGACGTCGTTATCAAAATATACTAGCACGCTGGCTGGTGGATTGGGAGTTAGTACAAACAAACATCAATGAGTGTGTGCAAAGTGGCCTCATTGATAAGCTGTCACCGCTCCCGCTCTATGAACTAGTGGGCTTAAGTCTTCCTGATCCTGGGGCGCAGTTGGTGGACCCAACCGGCGGTGAACTGAGCTTTGATGGCAGCGATAAATCCGCCCGTGCGCTGGAACCAAAGCAAGCATTGGTGCTCAATATGGCTGTCTTTTTTAACCCCTATCGATTGGGGCAACTCAAGCACTCGGTTTATGCTGAGCTACTCAATTGGCCACAGATTGAGATGTTGCAGCGTTTTGGCGGGATTGCTCTGAGCGATACGTTAATCGTGAATGCCGACGGTGTAGAGCGCATTACCGCCGATTCGCCATTGTGATCTAGCTGAGCGAGCCACTCCTTGCGTTGATGATCCAAGTGCTCTAAAGTTTTCCTATTTTTTTCTCCTTTATCTGAAGTGCTTATCAACAAACCATTGGCCGAATATCTTACCGATGGTTTGTTGGTCGCTTCAGCTATAAGGCAGTCGATTGCAAGTGGACTGAATAAGCTCAAGATTCGCGTTTGTTTATGATAGGCTGTGGCTAACAAGCCCCTGTTGTGTTGATAGAAAAGGTCAGTACGACAAAGCGCCAATTGGTATGTGAAAACCTGATTTAGTCATTTTTCTTGGGCATTGAGTTGAGATGCATCTGGCAAATTAATTTAAGGAACATTCAATCCGTATCAATGAGTCATCTGTTTTCGGTTCCGCAGGCCGCCGTAGAGTGCCAGCAAACGATCAAAAAGAGTCGTTTTATCACCTATCTATTGCCCGTCAGTAACCGCGCTGACGCCATGGCACAAATTGAGCAGCTCAGACAGCGCTACCCAGATGCTCGCCACCACTGTTGGGCCTTTATTGCTGGTTCCCCAGAGGATACCCAAGTGTTGGGCTTTAGTGATGATGGAGAACCTAGCGGCACGGCTGGTCGACCCATATTAGCGCAGCTACAAGGCAGTGGATTGGGGTATGTTTGTGCTGTGGTGGTGCGTTATTTTGGCGGGATCAAGTTGGGTACGGGAGGGCTCGCTCGCGCTTATGGCAGCAGTGTGGCGCAAGCTTTAACGCAAGTGGTGAGCACGCCTTATATCGCCCAAACACAGATCACTGTGCGGTTTGATTTTGACAGTCTGGGAATCGTCAATCAACTCATTAACCAGTATCAAGCTGAGCAGATTGATGTCACCTATAGTGATCAGGTGACCTTGCAACTGCAAGTTGCGCGCAGCGAACAGGCGTCATTTTCTGAACATCTCACCAATGCCTGTAGTGGCCAGATTGAATTTATCCAATAACCGAGCCATTATGAACACAATTAAGACAAGCTAAGGATATTCATGACCCTTTTAATCTGCTATTCCAGCTGTGAAGGCCAAGCCCGTAAGATAGCCGAAACGATAGCAGCCGATCAGCGTGAAACCGATATTGTTATGGCTGATCTCAGTGCCCAAGAGCAATGGCCCGATCCTGCCCAATTTGACAAGATTTTGATTGGTGCCTCGATTCGTTATGGGAAATTCCGCCCAGTTGTGCATCGTTATGTGGATCATTATCAAAGCGCTTTAGCCAGCCGTCCTAGCGCCTTTTTCGGCGTTTGCTTAACTGCTCGCAAACCAAACAAAGATGAGCCAGAAAATAGCGTCTATATGCAAAAATTTGCCAAAGCACACTCATGGCAGCCTAATTTAAGGGCGATGTTTGCAGGTGCGCTGCGTTACTCTGTTTACAACTGGTGGCAAGTGAAGCTGATTCAGATGATTATGAAAATGACCGGTGGTAGTACTGATCGCAGCCAAGACATTGAATTTACTGATTGGCAAAAAGTAGCGCAATTTGCAGTGCGTTTTAACCAGCTATAGATAGCTGCTGTTGCTGATCGTAGTACCAACCCCTCTTATTAAAAAGACAATCAACAACGACAGGGCAAATGGGTTGGCTATTTGATTTGTTGAAAAGCCATGTCTGGTGTCAGTGCGGATGCCAATTGTGGGGCGTTAAAAAAATACCCCACAGCATACTGTATTCCTGAACATGAACCCCGCATGGACGAAATAGCATCAAGTCTAATGCGCGGTCAATGTCATCTTGAGTGCCTTTGTTGGCTAAAATAGCGGTTTATAACGTTGTCATAGGGCTATCAAGTGAGCACATCTGTGTTTTTTGCCCAGCCTACACAAAGGTGCGATATATTTATCTATTTAAGGTCGTCTTAATATAAATAAGGACATGGATTTAGATATAGGGCCGCAGTGGAATTTACGTCAGCTGAACTTAATTTGAATGGGCGATGTAGTTGGTTATTGGTAATTTATCCGCAACTCTACATGAGCATCATTCAGCAGCAAGGCCCTGCCCTTAGATGGACAACTCTTATAGAAGCGAAATACCCACCTTCATTCAAGTAACACTACCTCGTTCCTCATTGCAGCACAGAAGCCATGATTTTCCCCGATACTGTGACAAGCGTCGCTATCTGGCTATCAGATGGCATTGGGAAAGTAAAAATCCTGATATGATTAAGACGAAGTGAAGGCTTATTGCATCAGATTGTGCAAGATAGTTGTTTTTTTATTGTTATTTTTCAATCAAATCGATTGTTTTTAACGCAAAACTGTTTTTTTTAGAAAAAAACGCAAAAAAACATAAAAAAGGGTTGCGTAAAACCGAGCTATCCCTATAATGCGCAACCACTGAGACGGCACACCGCTTCACAGCGACAGCCACTCAGGGTTCAGACGGTTTAACCGGATGAACGGGAAACAAAAAAACGATAAATAATCGTTGACATCGTTTCCTCTGGTGCGTAAGATTCGCATCCGCTTCAACGAGTTATAACGCTCAATGAAGCAACGTTCTTTAACAATTTATCAAGCAATCTGTGTGGGCACTCGCAGAAGATGATTCGCAAAGTATTAAGAAAAATCATCATTTTGTAAGTGACTAACACTGTCAATTAACAGAATTCGA
>NZ_JBEQCT010000005.1:0-297254 GCF_046054155.1 Celerinatantimonas yamalensis | reverse complement strand
ACCCTTTCCTCACAACTGAAAGTGCTTTACAACCCGAAGGCCTTCTTCACACACGCGGCATGGCTGCATCAGGGTTTCCCCCATTGTGCAATATTCCCCACTGCTGCCTCCCGTAGGAGTCTGGGCCGTGTCTCAGTCCCAGTGTGGCTGATCATCCTCTCAAACCAGCTAGAGATCGTCGCCTTGGTAAGCCATTACCTTACCAACTAGCTAATCTCACTTGGGTGCATCTAGTAGTGCAAGGCCCCGAAAGGTCCCCTGCTTTGGTCCGTAGACATTATGCGGTATTAGCCACCGTTTCCAGTGGTTGTCCCCCGCTACTAGGCAGCTCCCCAAGCATTACTCACCCGTCCGCCACTCGTCAGCAAGAAAGCAAGCTTTCTCCTGTTACCGTTCGACTTGCATGTGTTAGGCCTGCCGCCAGCGTTCAATCTGAGCCATGATCAAACTCTTCAATTTAAAATCATATACTCATCGAATTCTGTTAATTGACAGTGTTAGTCACTTACAAAATGATGATTTTTCTTAATACTTTGCGAATCATCTTCTGCGAGTGCCCACACAGATTGCTTGATAAATTGTTAAAGAACGTTGCCTCATTGAGCGTTATAACTCATTGAAGCGGATACAAATCTTACGCATCACCCTGGTAAAAGTCAACTAAAATTCTTAATTTTAATTTAGACCCTCAGGTTTTAATCAATTGCCAATCATTAAATTAACTAACTGATTTAACTGGAATTTGCAATTGCTTTAGAAGCTGTTGCGCCGTCTCAGTGGTGGTGCATTATAGGGATCTTGCAGCGCAGCGCAAGTGGTTTTTACAGCAAATTTAAATTTATTTTAAAGTCACAGCAAAGCAACAAGATAACCACAGGGTTATCCACAAACCACTATCATTTAGCTAAAATAATTTCGCTTGCAGCAGCTAAATTGGCAATGACTTGCTCAGCAAGTTCTTCAGTTGAGGATGAGATTGCTTCCCCACTTCGAACCAATAACCGATGTTGAACGCCCGCACGCTTTGCAGCTAGCAAATCACTCTCTTTATCACCAACCATCCAAGACTGTTCGAGATCAATATCAAGTTCCTCGGCTGCTTGCATGAACATCCCTGGGTTTGGTTTGCGACAATCACAAACTTGCTGATAATCCTCGCCACCATAGTCAGGGTGATGCGGGCAATAATAGATGCCATCTAATGTCACACCGCGATCCACTAACGACCAGTCCATCCATTCAGTTAACGCTAAAAAATCAGCTTCACTAAATACGCCACGCGCGATACCTGATTGATTAGTCACCACAACAACTAACCAACCTGCTTTTTTAAACGCTTGCATCGCTTCGATACTTCCTTCTATAAAATGGAAATCATCGACGCATCCGACATAGTTCCCGTCTTCATTGATCACACCATCGCGATCAAGAAATATTGCCGGTTGTTTTGCCATAGATTTATCTCTTTTGTTGCATTGTTATATAGGTGCTCAGTTTAACTGATTAGCTGTTGATTGGTAGTAGAGATTGCAGGACTAAAGCTCTTTAAATGTTGCGTAACCTGCTTGATTCAAGCAGACTTTGGTAGAGTATAAGTCAACTATTAGATCAAATGTCCGTAGTAAGCGGGAACTTGGAGTTATCACCATGCAATACCATAGCATTGCACACAGTCAGCTTGAGGTTAGTAAACTTTGTCTAGGCACTATGACTTGGGGCAAACAAAATAGTGAGGATGAAGCCCATCAACAACTTGATTATGCATTGTCGCGCGGAATTAACTTTATCGATACCGCAGAGATGTATCCAGTTCCACCAGAGCCTGAAACACAAGGTTTAACCGAACAATATATAGGGAGTTGGCTGGCTAAGACGGGGATTCGTGAAAAAATAGTTTTAGCTTCTAAAGTCTCTGGGCCAAATCGCACTAATCATATCCGCGAGAACATGCGTTTAGATCGACGTAATATTCGTGAAGCCATTCATGCCTCACTTTCTCGACTGCAAACCGATTATCTCGATCTTTATCAGCTACACTGGCCAGATCGTAATGCCAACTTTTTCGGGAAGTTGGGTTATCAAGCTAATCCTGATGAATTTTATACGCCAATCATTGAGACATTAGAAGCATTGAACGAATTGGTAAAGGAAGGAAAAATTCGCTATGTCGGTGTTTCAAATGAAACAGCATGGGGAGTCAGCCAATATCTACGTCTTGCAGAAAAGCATGATTTACCACGTATCGTGACTATTCAAAACCCATATAACTTACTCAATCGCAGCTTTGAAACAGGGTTAGCTGAGTTTGCTCATCGTGAAGGTGTGGGGCTATTAGCTTACTCACCACTAGCCTTTGGTATGCTGTCAGGTAAATACATGGATGATACGTGGCCCAAAGATGCTCGCCTAACACTGTTCTCACGCTTTTCTCGTTATCTTTCAGACCAAGGTAAAGCCGCTACAAAAGCTTATGTTGATCTGGCCCGAGCACATCAACTTGATCCAGCACAAATGGCCCTTGCTTATGTAACATCACGCCCTTTTGTTGCATCTAATATCATTGGTGCGACAACGATGGAACAATTGACCTCAAATATTGATAGCTTTGAATTGACACTATCAGATGAATTACTTGAGCAAATTGAAATCATCCATCATCAATTCACTTACCCTTGCCCTTAACTTTGTCGCGATTGCAGCGGTTTTCACCGCTGCTTGTGAGTTTATAATGAAATGTCTTCTATATATTGGGATTACCTCCGCCGTTATAATGAGTCTTATCGGCTGCAGCTCTGACTATTCGATCAAAACTAATGTTGATCCGCAAAATGTTAAGAACTATTTCAAGACATCCGGGGTTGACGTACTCAGCAACGCACAATTAAACACCCATCTATATAAGGTGTTAGGTACGGTTGAAGGAAGTGCCTGTCAAGCCAAGGCCAATCAACCCCATGCCACTCAAAGCCAGGCCCGGGTAGATGTGCTAAGGCGTGCGGCCGATATGGGCGCCAATGGTTTGGTTTATTCAACCTGTTTGAGTCACCCCGCAGATAATGTCTGTTTAAGTTCAGTGAGCTGTTATGGCAAAGCTGTGAAATTACTGGACCAAACACAATGAGCCACACCATAGAGCCGATTGGGTATATTAAATCCCCCTATAAAGAGAAGTTTGCAGTGCCCCGTCAGCCTGGATTGGTTAAGGCTGCACGTCTTCAGCTCATGCTCGTAAGCCCCTATGATGCACGCGAAATTGTAGACGGGTTAGAATCATTCAGTCATGTTTGGCTGATCTTTGGCTTTCACCAAAATATAGCGGCAGGTTGGCAAAATAAAGTTCGTCCGCCTCGCTTAGGTGGTAATCATAAGGTGGGTGTATTTGCCAGTCGCTCAACATTTCGCCCTAATGGACTGGGCTTGTCCGTCTTAGAGCTGCAACGTATTGACTATAATAGTGGCATGCCGATACTGCACTTTAATGGTGGCGATCTCGTCGATGGGACACCCGTGTACGATATCAAACCTTATATTAGCTATGCTGATGCAATCACTGATGCGCAATCTGGCTATGCATCGGCTGCCCCAGGTGAACAACTTGCTGTACTTTGGTCTCAATCAGTACGCCAACAGGTCAGTGATGAAGATGCGATGTTAATCGAGCAAGTGCTCGCTCAAGATCCTCGCCCCAGTTATCGCCGCGCAAAAGCCGACGAGCACGAATACGGGGTCAAACTCATTCACTTTAATATTTGTTTTTCGGTTAAAGATCGACAATGCCACATTCACCAAATCACTCCCCTATAGATTATATAGCCCAACATAAAGAGCGCTTAAGTTGGATGCCTTGGCTCTATTATCAGCTTAAGGCTCGCCATCTCGTTTGGGCGCAGCCATGGCAACAAGAAATACAACGCTATCTCAGTCAGGTTGAAACCATCTGCATTGGTGACAATTGTTTTATCGCCCCACAAGCAAAGCTATTTGCCGAACCAGGAAGAGCAATTGAGATAGGCTCACGGACCTTTATCGCAGCGCAAAGCTTTTTACATGGCCCTATCACATTAGGTCAAGAAGTTGCGATTAACCATCGCTGCAGTTTGGATGGGGGGCGTGCAGGTATTGTGATTGGTGATCAAACACGCATCGCTAACTCGGTCCAAATTTTTGCATTCAACCATGGAATGCACTCGCAACAGCCCATCTATCAGCAACCAACGCGATCACAAGGGGTTAAAATCGGTTGTGATGTATGGATCGGCGCCAGCGCCGGAATTGTCGATGGCGTGACGATTGGTAACCATGCCATTGTCGGTATGCATACTGTCGTGACCCACGATATTCCGGATTGGGCAATTGTTGCTGGGAATCCCGCAAAAATTATTGGCGATCGACGCGACAAATCCTGACAGCTTCACGGCTGCCTGATAAAATCAAACCATCTTGGGTTATAGACATTGTGAAAGGACAACCATGCGTTCTAGCAACTATTTGCTTTCCACTTTAAAAGAGACACCGAGCAGTGCCGAAGTCGTCTCACATCAGCTCATGCTTCGTGCAGGCATGATCCGCAAATTGGCCTCAGGGCTTTATACTTGGTTACCAACAGGGGTAAGGGTCTTACAAAAAGTCCAACAGATCGTGCGTGAAGAAATGAACCGTGCTGGCGCAATTGAGATCAATATGCCAGTTGTCCAACCCGGTGATCTGTGGCAAGAATCTGGGCGCTGGGAAAAATATGGCCCAGAATTGCTACGCATAAAAGATCGCCACGACCGAGATTTCGTTCTTGGTCCAACGCATGAAGAAGTGGTCACCGAACTGGTTCGAAAAGAGATTAGTAGTTATAAACAATTGCCATTGAATCTTTATCAAATCCAAACCAAGTTTCGTGACGAAGTTCGTCCACGCTTTGGTGTCATGCGCTCGCGCGAATTCATCATGAAAGATGCATATTCATTCCACTTAAGCCCAGAGTCATTAGATCAAACCTACCAAACGATGTTCAATGCGTACTGTCGAATTTTTGAACGCCTTGGCTTAGAGTATCGTCCTGTATTGGCAGATAATGGTAGTATTGGTGGTAATGCTTCACACGAATTTCAAGTATTAGCTCAGTCAGGTGAAGATGATATCGTTTTTTCTGATAGTAGCGAATATGCTGCTAATATTGAAAAAGCAGAAGCGCTAGCGCCTAGTGAACCCCGCCAAACACCAACCCAACCAATGATCCTAGTTGATACACCCAATGCCAAAACCATTGAGCAATTGGTTGAGCAATTTGATTTAGCCATCGAACAAACGATTAAAACTTTAGTCGTTGTTGCCTCAAAAGAGGCTGATTGCGAATTAGTGGCTCTGATCGTCCGCGGCGATCACACTTTAAATGAAGTGAAAGCTGAACATCATCCATTGGTTAGCGCGCCATTGCAATTTGCTTCCGATGAGCAGATCCGAGCTATCATTGGCGCAGGTCCAGGTTCACTTGGCCCAGTAAATTTACCAATTCCTATGGTCATTGACCGCACTGTGGCACAAATGAGTGATTTTGGCGCTGGTGCTAATATCGATGATAAACACTACTTTGGCATTAACTGGGAACGTGACTTAGTTCTGCCGGAGGTCGCTGACCTTCGCAATGTTGTTGCAGGCGATCCAAGCCCTTGTGGTCACGGCACGTTGCAGATTAAACGTGGAATCGAAGTAGGTCATATATTCCAATTAGGCGATGTTTATTCAAAAGCCATGAATGCGACAGTGCTCAACGAGCAAGGTAAAAGTCAAGTATTGAGCATGGGCTGCTATGGCATTGGTGTTTCACGTATTGTAGCTGCAGCCATTGAGCAAAACCACGATGACAAAGGCATCATTTGGCCAGAGGCACTTGCGCCTTTTCAGCTCATTATTATCCCAATGAATATGCACAAATCACATCGCGTCCAAAAAGTTGCCGAGCAACTGTACCAACAAGCTCAAGAAGCAGGGATCGAGGTGTTATTTGATGACCGCAAAGAGCGCCCTGGGGTCATGTTTGCTGATGCCGAATTAGTGGGGATTCCCCATACACTCATCATCGGTGAACGCAGTTTAGATAATGGTATAGTCGAATATAAATCACGACGTCAAGGCGAAAAAATCGAGCTTGCTATCGAGCAAGCCATTGCTCATATTCAATCACTCTAAATATTGTTATTTGTTCGAATCAGGCCGTACCAACAGGTGCGGCTTTTTTATCACTTTCAGGTAGTTGAAGCTTGCATTCTGGCCCAGTCAGCCAAGCATCGCGCTCCCCTCTCTAATAAATTAGGATATTTGGAACACTTATTGCTAGGAATCAGCAAGCAAGTGTATGTCGTCAATTATTTGATGATTGAAGAGAAGGTATTGAGATGGATTGGATACAAAATAAAGAAAGCTATCAAAGGTGGAAATATCAACAGCCCGAACAATATCAATGTCATAAGGCATTAACTGCTGATCAGCAACTGACGATTATCGAACACCTCCAAAACACTCAAATGCTTGATGAACTGTTTTATCAATTTATCGATCATTTGTCTGAATATGTCCCTTTTACATCCGTTGTATTTCGCTTTGAAACACATTGCTTTCAAACTCAAGAAATAAATGCGGATGACTACTCTTACTCAGTTCACTTAAATAACTCGCAAGTAACAGGGCAGTTGATCATTACCAACCGTACTCAGTGGTCAGCAAAATTGCTCTCTTATATCCATCGATTTGTAAGATTACTGGAGATTGCACTGCCAAAAGTTCAACAAATTGCCCGTCTTCAATACCAGCTCAGCCACGACCACCTCACTGAAGTTTACAGCCGTCAGGAATTTGACACCCATTTGGCTCAGGTTATCGCACAAAATGAACGGATACATACAGGACTACAATTGCTGGTATGTGATATTGACCGATTTAAGCAAATTAATGATCTATACGGCCATCTCAAAGGTGACAAAGCGCTTCGACATATTGCTTATGGACTCACCCATGCCTGTCGCCAAGGCGATCATCTCTCACGCATCGGGGGAGATGAGTTTGCAGTCATTTTATCCCCAGCCAGCCCGACCTCTTCGCTCAAAGTGATCGAACGGATCAAGCATTGGCTGATAGATAATCCACTGCTACCAGATATTCCACTTTCGTTGAGCTGTGGTTACGCAACATGGCATCCAACCATGAAAGGGGCTGATCTTATTCATCATGCTGACTTGGCAATGTATCGGCATAAAATTGCCAGTTGAGTTGCCGCCCATCTGTTTCGGGGGCAATAAAACGTTCATCAATAAGTTGATCAGCTAAAGCAACCCAGTGCTCACCATAAAATAGTAACGGCACATGGTCGCGCTGCCAAGGTGGTATCTGTAGCTCTTGCAATAACTTTTTCAATGTCCGACTTCCCCCCCGACCCACGGGACGCATCGAGATAGTGCCGACATCAGGGCGAAAACATATCTTAACTATTTCATTAATATGTGGAGAACGTAGCTGGCCACCCGCTTCCATTGATAGCGTCATGCGAGGTAAATTGATGGGTGCAAAAGGATACGACCAAATCAATGCAGTTGCACTAGGCAGCGGTTTAACCCATTGCCAAAAATGCTGAAAACGTCGCAGTGACCCCTCGTTGATATCAATCTTAGGCGCACGATCTGGCGCACATTGCATCTGCTGACAGATTTGCTGAAGCTGATATTGACTTGGGTAAAAACCCGTTTGCTGACGTAACCAAAAACGTAATAAATTTACTTGCCGGGCCGATGATAATTCACTCATTTTCTCAGACAAACGCCCTTTGGCATCCATATATTGGCGCAAGTCAATTTCAGCTAACTCGCCCTGGAGTTGCTGGCTCTGTGCAAGCCACTGGCAACTTTGACTAATTTGTTGGGTAAACTGCGGCCAACGCTGATTCAATCGAGGAAGAATTTGATGGCGAATATAATTGCGATCAAAGCGCTCATCATCATTACTTTCATCCACAATATGGCAGAGCTTGTGACGTTCTGCGTAAGCTTCAATCTGTGCGCGTGAAAACGACAACAGAGGTCGAAGCAATGTACTCTTGCCTAGCGCACGACAATGTGGCATGCCAGCTAAACCTGCGCACCCACTCCCACGTTTAAGGTTGAGTAAAAAAGTTTCCGCTTGGTCGTCTTGATGGTGCGCACAAACCACTGCATAGCCTTGCCCAGTCATTTGCTCAAACACCTGATAGCGAACATGACGGGCTTGCTCTTCAAGACTAAGTCGATGACCTTGAGTCACTTGAACATGTCGATCAAACAGAGGGATTTGCCATTGATCACAAAGCTGTTGGCAAAAAAATAACCAATCATCCGCATTCGCGCTTAACCCGTGATGGACATGCACCGCTGCCAATTTAAATGTCGGTGAGATTTGTCGATAACGCCAAAGAAGATGCGTCAGTACTACCGAATCAATACCGCCGCTTAAGGCAACCACTAATGGTTGATCAGCAGCATGATAACGAGATAATTGGGATAAGAATGACTTTAAATGCAGTATGTCCATCGTTAATAAAGCCCTACTCAAGAGCAGGGCTTATCGGTTAACAATAACCGAAACCCATCAAACGTTTATAACGTGCTTCAAGCAGCTGTTCAATTGATTGCTGCTGTAACACCGAAAGATCTGTGACTAATTTTTCTTTGAGGCGCCCAGCCATCTTTTCAACATCTCGATGAGCGCCGCCTAAGGGTTCTTCAATAATACTATCGATCAAATCTAACTCTTTAAGACGCTGAGCCGTAATTCCCATCGCTTCAGCGGCAACCGATGCCTTATCAGCGCTTTTCCAGAGAATCGACGCACATCCTTCAGGAGAGATCACCGAATAGGTACTGTATTGCAACATATTAACTCGATCACCAACACCGATAGCTAACGCACCGCCCGAACCGCCTTCACCGATCACCGTACAGATAGTAGGAACTTTAAGTTCAGACATCACCAACAAGTTACGCGCAATCGCTTCACTTTGACCTCGTTCTTCAGCACCAACACCCGGGTAAGCCCCTGGAGTATCAATGAAGGTAATAATAGGCATCTTGAAGCGTTCGGCCATTTGCATCAAACGCAGTGCTTTACGATACCCTTCAGGACGTGGCATCCCAAAATTACGCTTAATTTTTTCTTTGGTTTCACGCCCTTTTTGATGGCCTATCACCATCACCGGTTGCTCATTTAATCGCGCAATACCACCAACAATCGCCTGATCATCAGCATATGCCCGATCCCCGCACAACTCATCAAATTCACTAAACACCCGTTCGATATAATCTAATGTATAGGGACGCAGAGGGTGACGAGCAAGTTGAGAAATCTGCCAAGAATTCAGATCACCAAAAATTTTTCGAGTCAGATCCAACTGTTTTTTCTCTAACTGAGCAATCTCTTCGGCCAGGTCAACATTCATGCCCGATTCGCTATTGACCAATCGTAGCTCTTCTATTTGAGCCTGTAGTTCAGCTACTGGCTGTTCAAAATCTAAAAAGTTTAAACTCATAATCTCTTTACTGTCAGTTATATTCCAGTGAAACTTGTTGATGACCTAGAAGTCCGCTAAGACCTTCTAGTAATTCATCATCGGGAGTAACCCGCCAATCTGTCCCTAGCTGGTAGGTGCCTTGTTCATGTTCACCGATATAGTGAATTGTAACCGGACATGTGCCATTACGATAGGGGTCAAGCTTAGAAACAAATTGTTGCCAGAACGACTCGTCAGCTTGTTTCTTTTGAACCACCAACTGCAGGCGGCTTGCCCAACGCTCACGGGCTTGACTGATATCCATGACATCCCGAGCGGTCATTTTAATTCCACCTGAGAAATCGTCAAAACCAACATGCCCCTGCACGACCAAAATCCGATCTTTTTCTATTAAATCCTGATATTTTTCAAATGCTTCAGAGAAAAGCATTACATCTAAACGGCCACTGCGATCATCCAGCTGTAAGATCCCCATTTTGGAACCTCGTTTAGTGATCATCACACGAGCTGAAAGCACTAATCCTGCTGCGGTGGTCGTTGTGTCTCTATCAGTTGGACGCAATTCAGCCAAACGTCCAGAAACAAATTGTTTGAATTCGCTTAAGTAATGGTTAATTGGGTGGCCAGTTAAATACAACCCTAGCGTTTCTTTTTCCCCTTCCAACCAAACTTTATCGCTCCAACGAGCCACATCAACAAATTGTGGGCGACTCACATCGGCCTCAAGCATCAACTCACCGAATAGATCCTTTTGCCCAAAAGCTCGGGCATTGGCTTGTTGACTAGCGGCTTTAATTGCCAGCTCAAGGGTTGCCATTAATGCGGCTCGATGAGGACCGAGCTTATCCATCGCACCGGAAAGAATCAACTTTTCGATCACGCGTTTATTAATTTTTTTCAAATCAACTCGGCAGCAAAAATCAAACAAATCTCGAAATTCACCGTCTTGCTGACGAGCTTCTAGGATCGTTTCAATCGGACCTTCACCAACGCCTTTGATAGCTCCAATCCCGTAAACAATCTCATTGGCATCATTAACCGAGAAGCGATATACCCCACTGTTAACATCTGGTGGAATAATCTTCAGTCCTAAATTGGCACATTCGTCCACTAAGGTCACGATCTTATCGGTGTTGTCCATATCCGCAGACATCACCGCTGCCATGAAAAATGACGCGTAGTGGGTCTTCATCCATAAGGTCTGATAAGAGACCAAAGCATACGCTGCAGAATGAGATTTGTTAAACCCATAGCCAGCGAATTTTTCGACTAAGTCAAAAATTTTCATCGCCAGCTCGCCATCGACACCATTCTCTATGGCGCCTTTTTTAAAGACGGCGCGCTGCTTAGCCATCTCTTCGAGTTTCTTTTTCCCCATAGCGCGACGCAACAAGTCAGCGCCACCCAGAGTGTACCCCGCAAGCACCTGAGCAATTTGCATCACTTGTTCTTGGTAAAGAATAATACCATAGGTTGGCTCTAGGATTGGTTTGAGACTTTCATGCTGCCAGGTTACATCAGGATAAGAAACTTCTTCACGACCATGCTTACGTTCGATAAAGTTATCAACCATCCCTGATTGCAGCGGTCCAGGGCGAAATAAAGCCACTAACGCGATCATATCCTCAAAGCAGTCTGGCTGCAGACGCTTTATTAGATCCTTCATACCACGGGATTCTAACTGAAACACAGCAGTGGTTTTATAGGCTTTTAATATCTCAAAGGAAGGCTGATCATCAAGTGGAATAGCCGCAATATCAATGGGATCTTTGTCTTGTTTGAGTAACTTCTCGTTGGCCATATCCACAGCCCACTGAATGATGGTTAATGTACGAAGGCCAAGGAAGTCAAACTTCACCAAGCCCGCATATTCAACATCACTTTTATCAAACTGTGTAACTGGATGATGGCCTTGGTCATCGCAATAAAGCGGTGCAAAATCGGTAATGGTCGTCGGCGAGATAACCACACCACCGGCATGTTTGCCGGCATTACGAACCACTCCTTCAAGAATACGCGCCATATCGATAAGTTCGCGTACTTCATCATCTTGTTCATAGAGCTCGCCTAAGCGGGGTTCAACCTCAAACGCTTTAGCGAGTGTCATTCCCGGATCAGGTGGGATCATTTTTGAAATACGATCAACAAATCCGTAAGGATGTCCTAGTACCCGACCCACATCTCGGATCACCGCTTTGGCGGCCATAGTTCCAAAGGTAATGATCTGCGAGACTGCATCATGACCATACAGATCACCAACATGTTCAATCACCTCATCGCGCCGATCCATACAAAAATCGACGTCAAAATCAGGCATGGAAACCCGTTCGGGGTTTAAAAATCGTTCGAATAGCAGATCAAAAGCGAGCGGATCTAGATCGGTAATCTTTAATGCATAAGCCACGACCGAACCCGCTCCAGAACCACGTCCAGGCCCAACCGGTATCTGATTATCTTTACTCCACTGGATAAACTCCATTACAATCAGAAAGTAGCCAGGAAAGCCCATTTGTGTAATGACATCGAGTTCACGTTTCAAGCGCGCATCATATTCCCCTCGGCGCTCTGTGCGAACTTGCGGGTCAGGGAACAAAAATTTCAGCCGATCTTCTAAGCCGTGATGCGCTTTTTCACAAAAGAAGGCATTAATCTCTTGCCCGCCCGTTGGAAATTCAGGTAAAAAATATTCACCTAGACGAATAGTCACATTACATCGCTTCGCAATTTCGACAGAATTAGCCAGCGCTTCAGGAATGTCCTCAAATAGCTCACACATCTGTTGTTCGCTGCGCAGATACTGTTCACGGCTATAGAGTTTAGGGCGATTACGATCAGCTAGCGTATAACCATCGTGAATAGCAACACGAATTTCATGAGCTTCAAATTCATCCTCATTAAGAAACACGACCTCATTAGTCGCCACCACGGGTAACTGAAACTCATCGGCTAAACTAATGGCCAGATGCAAATAGGTTTCTTCATCAGGGCGCTGAGTGCGAATCAACTCAAGAAAATAATGACCACTAAAATAGTGCTGATAAAAGGCGACCATCTCTTCGAGCATGGCGCGATTACCTTTGAGTAGAGCCCGTCCGATATCCCCCTCACGCCCTCCCGAGAGAATAATAATTCCTTGGCGATGCTCCACTAACCAATCGCGATCAATAACGGGGCGGCCTTTGATATGACCACGTAGATAGGCTTTAGAAATCAACTGAGTAATATTTTGATAGCCAACATTGTCTTTCGCTAAAATTACTAACCGGGTTTGCTCATCACCAAGTACATCACTTTGCATCCAAAAATCAGCACCGATGATTGGCTTAACCCCTTTATTGTGGGCTTCACCATAAAATTTTACCACTCCACAAAAATTTGTCTGGTCAGTTAAAGCCATCGCCGGCATCTGCTGACTGGCAACCGCGGCTACAATCGGTTTAACCTTTTTTAGGCCATCGACCATAGAGTAGTCGCTATGAATGCGCAGATGCACAAACCGAGGTTCAGCACTCATACTTTGCCTCCATTAACTCAACTAAACGTTGGACAGGCTTAAAACTACGTCGATAACCATCGATAAGGCCATATTGAGTCAATCGTTCAAGATGCAGTTTCGTCGGGTAACCTTTGTGTTGGGCAAATTGATAGTGGGGATATAATTTATCAAGTTCATACATCTGTTGATCGCGAGTGACTTTCGCCAAAATTGAGGCGGCACTAATTTCAGCGACTAAACCATCACCTTTAATAATCGCGTCACTGGGGCAGTGAAATTTCGGTGTTCTATTACCGTCAACAAGGACAAAATCAGGGACGATGCTTAACCCCTCAACAGCACGGCTCATAGCTAACATGGTCGCGTGAAGAATATTTAGGGAATCAATCTCTTGGGGAGATGCGTAGCCAATCGCCCAACACAGTGCATCCGCCGTAATTTGCTCATATAGCGCCTGACGTTTTTTCTCAGATAATTTCTTTGAATCATTCAATCCGATAATTGGCTTAGACGGGTCGAGAATCACCGCAGCTGTTACTACATCACCGACCAAAGGGCCTCGCCCGACTTCATCAACGCCAGCAATATAACGAAAACCTTGGGGATAATTAAAAGTCATGATTCGATCACCCGTTTAATCGCCGCTGCCGCTTTTACATCAGCCTGGCAACGGATCTGTTGGTGTAAATAACTAAACCGAGTGTGAAGCGCTTGCTGCTCATCGCGCAGCAACGGTAATAAGGCATCCGCAAGAACCGCTGGCTCACATTGTTCTTGAATACACTCGGGCACAAGTAATTCATCGGCGAGTAAGTTGGGCAGCGATACATAAGGCGTTTTAACCAATCGCTGGGCAATCCAGTAGGTCAACGGTTTAAGCTTATAGCCAACCACCATGGGGCGATTAACCAGCATAGCTTCAAGAGCAGCCGTTCCCGATGCCAGTAAGATCGCATCACTAGCGGCCATTACTTGCCGAGCCTGCCCATCGACTAGATGCATCCGCACATGGCATGGATGCTCAGCTAAAATTGCTTCAAATTGCGCTCGGCGATTATCGTTAACGAGCGGCACTACGACTTCTAAAGCGGGTAACTCCTGAGCTATTCGATTAACCGTATCAATAAAAGGTCGGCTCAACAGTTCAACTTCTGCCTTTCGACTCCCCGGTAATAGTGCCAATAGCGGGCCTTGAGGAGCCAGTTGCAATACCTGGCGAGCCGGTTCTTTAGCAACATTCAAGGCGATAGCATCAGCCATAGTGTGTCCAACAAACTCACAAGGTACATTAAAACTATCATAAAATGCTTTTTCAAAGGGCAAAAATGCTAACAATAGATCACAAGCGCGTTTGATTTTAAACACGCGTTTTTGCTTCCAAGCCCAAACTGAAGGACTCACATAGTGGACCGTTTTTATTCCCGCATTATGAAGTTTTTGCTCGACACCTAAGTTAAAATCAGGAGCATCGATACCAATAAATACATCAGGCTTTTGCGCTATTAAGCGCTTTAGCAGTTGTCTGCGAACGCTTAAGATACGTGGTAATTTCTCCAGCACCTCAACAATTCCCATAACAGCGAGCTCATCCATTTCGAAATAGGCTTCACAGCCCTGCGCTTGCATGAGCGGGCCTGCAATTCCATAAAATTGGGCGTGAGGATAGAGCAACTTGAGTTGCTCTATCAAACCAGCACCTAAAATATCGCCGGAGACTTCTCCGGCGACAAGGGCAATTTTAATCGGTAATAGCGACATATGCGGCTTAGCTACATTCACCGAATAATCCCTCGGCCATGATCACTTAAGAAATCAACAAAAGCCTTCACTTCCACAAATTGCTTGCTCAATTCGCTCATTAGCTCTATCGCTTGCTCAATGGTATTTCCCTCTCTATAGAGGATTTTATAAGCACGGCGCAGTGCCTTGATAGCATCTTTACTAAAACCACGACGCAGCAATCCTTCACTGTTAATTGTGACAGGACGAGCATAGTTACCCACCGCCATAACATAAGGAGGCACATCTTTATTCAGAGCAGCACAACCACCAATAAAGGCATGCGCCCCAACCTTACCAAATTGATGAATCGCAGCTAACCCACCAAAAATGACATAATCACCAATGCTCACATGGCCAGCTAAGGTGGCATTGTTAGCAAAAATACAATGATCACCGATTATACAATCATGGGCAACATGGGCATTTACCATGAACAAATTATTGTGCCCAACTTGAGTAATACCACGGTCCTGAATGGTTCCTCGATGCATGGTGACACTTTCACGAATCGTGTTGTTATCACCAATTACCAGTGCAGTATCTTCGCCGAGATACTTGAGATCTTGGCAATTTTCGCCAATTGAGGCAAATTGAAAAATACGATTATTTTGACCAATGCTCGTGCGACCTTTAATAACAACATGCGAACCAATCCAGCTATTTTCTCCAATGGTTACATCGCCTTCCAGTACACTGTAGGCCCCAATCTGAACACCCGCTTTTACAGTGACATTGTCACCGATAAGCGCGGTTGGATGAATCATTGCAGTTGAATCGATCATTTATATTCTCTTCGGGCACACATAATAGTAGCAGAACAGACTAGTTCACCATCAACTTTGGCGACACCACTAAATTTGCCAACGCCCCGCATATCACGCAAATAGTCAATTTCAAGATGAATAACATCTCCAGGACCGACTGGACGTTTAAAGCGTGCTTTATCGATCCCAGCGAAATAATAAAGCTCATTTTCACGCGGTTTTCCAGCTGATTTAAATGCCAAAATACCAGTTGCCTGCGCCATCGCTTCGAGTAACATCACACCTGGAAAGACAGGACGTTCAGGAAAATGCCCAGTAAAAAACGGTTCGTTAAAGCTCACATTTTTTATGGCGTGAATTGATTTTCCTACTTCAAAATCCAATACTCGGTCAACCAATAAAAAAGGGTAACGGTGCGGGAGTAACTCTAGAATATCTTGAATTTCTAGACGATTAAGTTCCTGAGTCAAAATTTTATTTCCTGTTATTACTTGTTATTATCAGCGTTAAGTTTACTAAGTTGGTGTTCCAACTCACGTAACCGCTTATTCATGTCATCAATTTTCATCACACGAGCTGCTGTTTTACGCCATTCTTTATTACTTTGCGCTGGGATACCAGAGGAATACACCCCGGGTTGATCAATTGGACGCATCACCATCGACATACCAGAAATGTGGACCTGGTCACATATTTCCATGTGGCCATTGAACACACTGGCACCGCCAATGACACAATATTTACCGACTTTAAGGCTGCCAGCCATCGTGGTGCAACCTGCAATTGCAGTATTCTCACCGATCTCGACATTATGAGCAATCTGGCACAAATTGTCGATGATGACGCCATCATGGATGATAGTGTCTTCTAAGGCACCGCGATCAATACATGTCGCCGCACCGATTTCGACATGATTACCAATAATCACCCTGCCAGTTTGTGGAATTTTAATCCACTGACCGCGATCATTCGCATAACCAAACCCATCTGAACCAATAACGGCACCCGCTTGGATTAAACAATCATATCCAATTTGAACCTCGTGATAGATACTAACATTGGCCCACAATTTAGTGCGTTGACCAATTTGGGCTCGCTGTCCGACAAAGCAACCTGCCCCAATCTGGCATTCATCGCCCAGTTGGACACCCGATTCAACAACAGCATTGGCCCCCACGTAAACATTTTTCCCCATAACCACATCCTCAGCTATTACAGCTGAGGGGTGGATAGATGTCGCACTGGCTGGTGTCGTATCTAAGTGATAAGCCAATTTAGCGTAGGCTAGATAGGGATCTTTGACCACAATCACCGCACCTTTGGCAAATCTGGCATCGGCTGCAGAAATTAAGATGACGCCAGCCTGACAACTTGCTAACTGTTCCCGATAGCGGCTATCAGTTAAAAATGTCGCATCTGTGGGCCCTGCTTTGGGCAGTGGGGCTATTTTTTCAATTGAAGCCTGATGTGACCCATGCAGTTCCCCACCAACCCACTGCGCAATTTGCTCTAATGTAACGGTCATTGTTTCTACTCTTTTTACTTTACAACTTATTTTTCTTTACTGACTGCATCGATCACTTGTTTAGAAATATCCATACCTGGTTTAGCATAAGCCGTTGCATCAGTTGGCAGTACAAGATCTAAGTTTTTCTGTTTAGCAATTGTTGCAACAGCCTTTTGAATTTTATCAATCAGTTTTTGCTGTTCTTGCTGACTTTCCTGACGGCGATCATCTTCATAATTTTTACGTTTGAGTTGAAATTCAGTTTGCAATTCTTCGAGTTTACGATTGAGTTGCGTTTGTTCAGCATCACTCATCAACCCTTTATTCTTCTGGCGTTTTTGATAAAGCGCTTTTATATTGCTTTGCAACCCTTCTAGCTCTTTTACCCGACCCGCAAAATCTTGTTGCAGTTTTTTCATCACCACTTCACGTTGTGGTAATTGCTGAAACACCTCGCGCATATCAATCGTTGCGATCTTAGTCGCAGCAAATGTTGCGCCAACCGGAGTCATTAAAGCTACGGTTAACAATGCTCGTTGAATCAATTTGCTCACAGGAAACTCCTATCGTTTACTTAAAAAGTCTGGCCTAAATTAAATGAGAAGAACTCGGTATTATCACCTGGATATTTTTTGATAGGTTTTGCAAGTGCAAAAACAACCGGTCCAATTGGTGACCACCACTGCAAGGATATACCAGCAGCTGCTCTGACTCGACCAAAATGACTATAATCACCAATTTGGTCGCAGTTACGAACACACTGAGCCAATGCAGCCGATGTATCATATTCTGTATCCCACACCGAGCCAAAATCAACAAATGCCGTGGTGCGCAGCGAACCAGCGTATGCCTCACTAACGAACGGGGTTGGGAAAATTAATTCCAAACTCCCCACTGCTAAGCCATTACCCCCGGTTGCCCCACCCGGTACATATTCATTTTTACCACCAGAGTAATTTTGATAAAGTGCCCGCGGCCCTACAGTGTTGGAGGAGAAACCACGAATACTTCCCCAGCCACCCGCGTAAAAATTATCAAAAAATGGCAGGACCTGATCATTACCATTGACCTTACCATAGCCATTACCATACCCAACTTTGCCATGAGCCATCAAAACCCATTTGTGACTACTACTCAGCGGGAAGTAGTTACGCGTGTCAATACTGGTTTTAAAATACTGCGTATCAGATCCCGGGACTGAGAATTCAAAATTAAACTGTTGGTTTGACCCTGCTGTTGGAAACTTGCCATAGTCAAGTGTATTTCGAGTCCAGCCTAAAGTCACTGTGACATTTTTGAATTTAAGGGTGTTATTTTTAGCATCTTTATAGCCGCTATATATATCCCAGAACTGACGAATTTGCTCATATGGATCTGCTTGTGAAATTTTATTAATTTCACCCCCTAGACCAATTGATAAACGATTATTTTCATTCACAGGGAAGCCCAGTGTTCCTTTAAGACCAATCGTCCTATTGGTATAACTGACAAGATTTGCTTTAGAAGCGTTAAAATCTTTGTAATATAGGTCTTCACCTAAGCTAACCGCATCTTTAGTAAAATAAGGGTTATTATGGGAGAACGTGAGCGATTTAGAATAGGTATTACGAGTTCCATTAATCGACACCGAGTCCCCAGTACCTAGAAAGTTCTTTTGTGTCACACCTGCGTTTAAACTAATTTTTGAGGTTGTCCCATAACCAATCCCTGCGGTTACCGAACCTGTGGGCTGCTCTTGGACTGCAATATCCACATCAACTTGGTCGCTTGAACCAGGAACTCGCTGAGTTTGACTATCCACTTTTTTGAAGAAGCCAAGTCGATTCAAGCGTTTTTTCGACTGTTCTAGATTTTGACCAGAAAGCCAAGTCCCTTCCATCTGACGCAGTTCACGGCGGACCACCACTTCATTAGTCACAAGGTTTCCACTCACATTGATATGACGCACATAGATCCGTTGGCCCGGATCAACTGAAACGTTTAATGTGACAGTTTTACTTTTATCATCAATTTTTGGATAAACTCGGATCTGCGGGTACGCATAGCCATCACGTCCTAAAAATTTCTCCAAAATGTCTTGCATCTGTGAAATGTCAGAACCGTTATAAGTTGATCCAGGTTTAATTGGAATCAACTTTTCCATCTGATCTTTCTTACCTAACAGATTACCATCTAAGACAACTTTATTGATGGTATAAATATCGCCTTCATGGATATTCATCGTGATATACACTTGATGCTTATCTGGCGTTAATTCGATTTGTGTTGAGGTAATTTTAAAACGGGCATAACCACGGTCAAAATAAAAGCTGCGAAGCGTTTCCAAGTCACCTGCTAACTTCTGTTTCTGATATTTTTGGCTTGCCATAAAGTTCCACCAAGGAACATGATCGGTCAACTGCAGTTGTTCGATGAGTTTTTGGTTCGAAAAATGGTAGTTACCAATAATATTGATCTGTTTAATCTTGGCTGAAATTCCCTCTTGGAAGGAAAATTTCAAATCCACTCGATTACGTGGCAGGGTTGTCACAATCGCTTTCACTCTCGCATTGTATTTACCCACCGAGTAATAAAAGTCTTCTAGACCCTTTTCGATATTAGTTAAATTAGTTCGGTCTAATGGCTCTCCCACTTTGATGCCTTGTGCAGACAAACTTTCTTTAAGTTTGTCTTTTTTTACATCATGGTTACCAGAAAACTCTAAACTACTGATGATCGGGCGCTCTCTCACTTTATAGATCAGCGCATTATGATCGCGATAAACTGACACATTTTGAAAGTCACCACTGTGATATAGCCTTTTGAGACTTTGGCTAATATCATCTCTATCCACGTCATCGCCAACTCGAATCGGTAGTTGCAGCAATGCCGCACCCAACGAAACACGTTGTAAACCTTCAACATGAATATCACTGACTTTAAAATCACCTGACTGGGCAGCTAAACTCATCCCTGACCAACATGCGGCCAATGCTGCTGCAAGAAACTTCTTTTTATACATAGAGAAGAAAGAGGTCCTAATTATAAGCGCATTAAATCATTAAACAGAGCAAACATCATCACAATCACTAGTACCGATGCCCCAATTCGCATCCCAACATCCAAGATACGTTCTGAGACAGGCCGCCCAGTAACCGCTTCAATTGCAAAAAATAATAGATGCCCGCCATCTAAAATAGGTAATGGTACTAAATTTAAGATGCCTAAGTTAACACTGACTAATGCTAAAAAGCCAAGAAAATAAATAAATCCATAGTGAGCAGATTGGCCAGCTCCTTTTGCAATCGAAATTGGTCCGCTCAAATTTTCAACTGAAACTTTACCAGACACAAGTTTGCCTAGCATATCAAGCGTCACTCGCGTCATCTGCCAAGTACGCTCCGTCCCCTTCACCAGCGCCTCTAGTGGCCCATACTGCATGGTAATCAAATAATCATCTGGAAATGCTTCAACTTCAGGAGCAACCCCCATAAAACCATACACCTGTCCATTATGCTGGCGTTTTTCTGGAACAACTTTAATATAATGTCGCAGGCCGTCACGCTCAATTGTCAATTCAATAGCTGAGCCGGCATGATGACGAACAAGTGCAGTAAATTGTTGCCAACTTGTTAGCTTGATTTGGTTCACAGCAATCAATTTATCACCTTTTTGTAGACCACTGTTAGCGGCGGGGCTATTGGCAACCGTTTGCGCAACTTGTAAGTGTATCTTCGGCTGATACTGAACCACCCCTATATTTTTAAGTGGATTGCTATTGACTGATTCTTTGCCAATGCGCCAATTCGACAAATCTAAGGTATGTGTTTGAATGTCTCCATTTGACGTTTTTACCTTGACGCTGACAGCTGAATCACCGACTTGCGATATCAAGGATAACATCACTGCATGCCAATCTGACACTGGCCGATCATTTACCGCAATCACTTGCTGGCCTGAACGAAGTCCTGATTGAGCAGCAACAGTACCTGCTGGGATATCCCCAAGAATAGGTTTTACACCAGGGATGCCAACCATCAGCATGAGCCAAAATGCGACAATAGCTAACAAAAAGTTAGCTATTGGACCAGCCGCCACGATCAAAGCACGCTGCCACAAAGGCTGAGTATTAAAAGCTAAATGCTTTAATTCAGCTGGAACGGGCTCAACCCGTTCATCAAGCATTTTAACATACCCCCCCAGAGGGATCAGTGCCAACACATATTCAGTGCCATCATGACCGACCCATGACCAAAGCTTTTTGCCAAAACCGATGGAAAAGCGTTCAACTC
Organism: Celerinatantimonas yamalensis; assembly: GCF_046054155.1. Taxonomy (NCBI): domain Bacteria; kingdom Pseudomonadati; phylum Pseudomonadota; class Gammaproteobacteria; family Celerinatantimonadaceae; genus Celerinatantimonas; species Celerinatantimonas yamalensis. Next base: position 275,911 of record NZ_JBEQCT010000005.1, on the reverse strand, counting down.
TAACACCACAACGGCGAGCAACCCAAAAATGACCAAATTCATGGATCGCGACCAGAAGTCCCAAAGCAACAATGAAGAAAAACGCGTTCCAAATAAAACTTTGCATTAGCACCTATCCCGGACAAACTGGTGTGCATCTTGACGGATTTGTTCATCAAGTGCGAGTAACTCTTCAAGATCCAATGATCGATGCTGCTCGTTCATTGCAGTCAAACAAAACTCAACCACACGAGCAATATCAGTAAAACGGATCTGCTGGTTTAAAAATGCCTCAACAGCTATTTCATTAGCGGCATTTAAAGCAGTTGTCGCAAATTGGCTTTGATAACAAGCATCAATTGCCAACGCCAAACAAGGGTAGCGCTGATAATCAGGTGCGGCAAAAGTTAGTTCTTTGAGTGCTAAAAAGTCCAGAGGTTCCACGCCTGAAGAAATTCTTTGTGGATAAGCCATTGCACAAGCAATAGGCGTCGCCATATCGGGTTCTCCCAGTTGTGCCAACACCGATCCATCTCGGTATTGAACCATTGAGTGAATCACCGACTGAGGATGAATGATAACCTCAAGTTGGTCGCGATTGGTATGGAAAAGTCGTTTGGCTTCGATATACTCAAGGCCTTTATTCATCATTGTAGCTGAGTCAACCGAGATTTTAGCCCCCATCGACCAATTGGGGTGAGCGATTGCTTGCGCCACGGTCACATCACGCAGGCTCTCCAGTGGATAGTCTCGAAAGGGGCCTCCTGAGCCCGTCAGCAAGAGTTTGCTGACCCCTGATGCGGCTAAATCACAAAATCCAAGTTGCTGTTGCACCACTTCAGGTAAACACTGAAACATGGCATTGTGTTCACTATCAACCGGTAAAATCTGCGCGCCACTTTTTTGCGCTTCTTGCATTAATAACAGTCCTGTCATAACAAGCGCTTCTTTATTGGCTAGCAATACCGTTTTACCTGCGCGTACAGCCGCTAAGGTGGGGCTTAAGCCTGCCCCGCCAACTATAGCAGCCATAACCATATCAGCCTGAGAATCACAGCTCGCATCAACTAGCGCTTGAGCTCCTGCATAAACTTCGCATTGATGGGCGCATTGCTCACGAAGTTCATTGGCAGCCATTTCATCCGACATCACCACATAATGCGGTTTAAAGCGCGTAATTAAATCACTCATCCGCGCCACATTACGATGCCCAGTCAAGGCATGGATTTGAAACAACTGCGGATTTTGCGCAACAACTTTAAGGGTACTACGACCAATAGAACCAGTTGCACCGAGGATCACTAATTGACGGGGAGTCATACAAACATCCACAATAAATAACAGAGGGTAAAGACAGGAAGTGCTGCAGTTAAACTATCAATGCGATCAAGAATGCCACCGTGACCGGGTAACAATGCTCCACTATCTTTAATTCCAGCTTCTCGTTTGAGCATACTCTCAAATAGGTCACCGAGTACAGAGGCTAAAGCTGTGAGTAACGACGCCCCGACTATCACCCAAGCATTCCCTCTAACAGCGGGGATCAACCCCAAGAGCAATAGGCAAACCAACATGGCGGCCACTAACCCACCTAATAGTCCTTCGACTGTTTTCTTAGGGCTCACGCGCACAGCCAGTTTATTGCGACCAAATCGGCGCCCAGCAAAGTAAGCGCCACTATCTGCTGACCAAACGAGCAGCAAGGCATAAAGTACCCAACCTGCACCGACCCAAGGATGGAGTTCATTAACACCGCGTAGTGTTAAAATAGACCACCCAAAAGGTAACAATGCGAGCACCCCTGCCATCCATTTTAGCAGACGGCTACGACGCCAAAGCAGGGCACTGACCGGATAGCTTAAAACCAACAACAAAGCAACAACCCAAAAGAAGGCAGCGCTATTAAAAAGCCAGTAGAGCACATCATCATGTACTAATGAATTAAGAGGGAATACACAGAAACTAAGCAGCCACAAAAAACCGAGCGATGAGCTCAGCGCCAAGCGAGCTTTTCGGTGAGAACTAATGAATCCTGACCATTCATAACAGGCAATGAAGACAATTGCAGTTAAGATGAATGCCAATCCTTTCATCGGTAAGAAGAAAATACTAATAATTGCAAGAGGCGCTAATAATAACGCCGTGATAATCCGTTGCCTTAACAAATCAGTCCCCGTTCCTGTGAGTTATTCAGCCTGAATAATCTGCTGAATCTGCTCAGAGGTACAACCAAAACGGCGTTCTCGTTGAACATATGATGCCAAAGCATCGCTAAAATCTTGCTCATCAAAATCAGGCCATAGCTGGTTAGTAAAATACAATTCTGCATAGGCTAACTGCCAAATCAAAAAATTGCTGATTCGATGTTCACCTCCGGTACGGATCATCAGATCAACATCACCGACAGAATGATCGCTTAACGCATTATTGATCATCGCTTCATCAACTTGCTCTACGGTCAACTCTTGACGGCTGATTTTATCAGCAAAATAACGAATCTGTTGGGTAATATCCCATCGCCCGCCATAGTTAGCAGCAATATTCAATGATAATCCTGAATTATTCGCCGTCAGCGCTTCAGCATTCGCAATCTTTTGCTGCAACGATTGGGTAAAGCCCCCCCGATTGCCGATGATCCGCAACTTAATATTATGCTTATTCAACATTTTGACCTCTCGCTGAAGAAGAGTCATAAACAATTTCATTAACTGACTGACTTCTTCTGCAGGTCGGCGCCAATTTTCACTACTAAATGCAAATAATGTAAGTTGCTCGATACCAAGTTTTGCCGCATTTTTTACCACTTTGCGGACCGCTTTAGCACCAGCATGATGACCTAATACACGGATTCGACCCCGTTGTTTTGCCCAACGGCCGTTACCATCCATGATAATCGCAACATGACGAGGAAGAGCTCCAGATACGTGGTTGGCTGACTCGCATGCGCCCATAAAGCGTACCCCATAAATAAAAAAGCCGCGCGTGATACGCGGCATTAGCAAAAAAGCTTATATTTCCATCAACTCTTTTTCTTTATTTGCCAAAAACTCATCAACTTTTTCCACGAACTTATCAGTCAACTTTTGTACAGCATCTTGACTTTGACGGTCTTCGTCTTCGCTAATCGCTTTATCTTTTAGTAAATTCTTAACACTCGCATTAGCATCACGACGAATATTACGAATCGCCACTTTGCCCTGCTCTGCTTCAGCTCGAACTAACTTGATCAGATCTTTACGACGTTCTTCGGTTAAAGCAGGCAATGGAATACGGATTACTGCGCCAGCAGAAGATGGATTCAAACCTAAATCAGAGGTCATAATCGCTTTTTCAACAGCTTGAATCGCAGAACGATCATAAACAGTCACAGTTAATGTCCGCGAATCTTCAGTTCCAACGTTGGCAACCTGATTCAGCGGTGTATCGGTTCCATAATAGGGCACCATAATACTATCGAGTAAGCTAGGATGAGCCCGGCCTGTGCGGATTTTAGCCATTTGACTACGCAGCGCCTCGATACTTTTTTCCATGCGTTGAGCCGCATCTTGTTGAATATCTTTAATCACGTTATTTTTCCTCGCCAAGCGAATCGGCCATTTTATGGATGACAGTACCTTCTGATTGCCCCATGACAACACGTTTAAGAGCACCCGGCTTATTCATATTAAATACCCGGATCGGTAAACCATGATCTCGCGCCAGTGTAAATGCTGCAAGATCCATCACTTTAAGTTCTTGATCCAAAACTTCAGTATATGATAGTTCTGAATATAAGGTCGCTTCAGGATTTTTGACCGGATCATCATTATAGACGCCGTCAACTTTAGTCCCTTTTAGCACAACATCAGCTTCAATCTCAATACCGCGCAAGCAAGCAGCTGAATCAGTGGTAAAAAATGGATTCCCTGTTCCTGCAGACAATATCACAACCCGACCACTTTTTAAGTTACTAATTGCCTCAGCCCAGTTATAGGAATCACATACACCAGTGAGTTCAATCGCTGACATCAAACGCGCATTAACAAATGCTCGATGCAAAGCATCACGCATTGCTAAGCCATTCATCACCGTTGCCAGCATCCCCATGTGATCACCAACAACTCGATTCATCCCCGCTTTAGCTAATCCTTCTCCGCGGAACAAGTTGCCGCCCCCTATCACTAAACCAACCTGAACACCTAGTTCAACCAATTCTTTAATTTCTAAAGCCATCCGTCCAAGTACGGAAGGATCAATACCAAACCCCTCATCACCCATTAGGGCTTCACCAGAAAGTTTTAATAGAATGCGTCGATATACGGGTTTTGGGTTGATACTCATGGCTTATGTATCTCTTTTCTCATGGGGGAATTTAAAAAAGGTTGTAGCAACAAAGCTGCTACAACCCGGTACTCAAAGTAAATTTACTGCTTAGCTGCTGCAATCTGAGCGGCAACTTCAGCGGCAAAATCTTCTTCTTTTTTCTCAATACCTTCACCGACTTCAAGACGGATAAAGGTTTCAACATCAGCACTTTTTGCTTTCAGCAAATCACTGACATTTTGAGTAGGATCTTTCACAAAAGGCTGCCCAGTCAAGCTGATTTCACCGGTGAATTTCTTCATCCGTCCAGCAACCATTTTTTCAGCGATGTCAGCAGGTTTACCGCTGTTCATTGCAATTTCAATCTGAATTTCTTTTTCTTTCTCAACAACTTCAGCAGGGACTTGTTCAGGTTTGACGAACTGAGGGCTCGCTGCGGCAACATGCATTGCCAGATCTTTAGCCAGCTCTTCATCACCACCTTTAAGGACAGTGATAACGCCAATACGACCACCATGGACATAAGCACCCAAGTTGTCGCCTTCAACTGTTACAACACGGCGAACTGTCATGTTTTCACCGATTTTAACAACCAAGTTAGCACGCGTAGTTTCAACTGTTTCACCACTCGCTAACACAGATTCCAATAATGCATTCACATCGTTAAGTTTTGCTTCATGCGCAGCGGCAACAATTTCTTGGCCAAGAGCAACGAAGCTTTTATCGCGTGCTACAAAATCGGTCTCACAGTTGAATTCAACCAGTGTACCCACACCGTTTTCAACTTTTGCAAAAATTGCGCCTTCAGCAGCAACTCGACCAGCTTTTTTAGCCGCTTTTGCTTGACCTGATTTACGCATATTTTCAATCGCCAGTTCGATGTCTCCATCAGTTTCAACCAGCGCTTTTTTACAATCCATCATCCCTGCAGCAGTACGTTCGCGCAGTTCTTTTACCAAAGCAGCAGTAATTGCCATTTGTTAAATCCTCTGTCGTTTCGGATAAAACACAGGGGCCAATTAGGCCCCTGTTAACCAACAAGTTGGGTTTGGTTAATAAGGGGTTAAACTTCCTTATTACTCCACAGTTTCTTCGACGAAACCATCTTCTTCAGCCTGCACGACTAGATCAGCCTGACGACCAGTCAGAACTGCATCAGCTGCAGCTTCCAAGTACAATTTCACAGCACGAATCGCGTCATCGTTACCAGGGATGATATAAGTAATACCATCTGGATCTGAGTTTGTATCAACGATTGAAATAACTGGAATACCTAGGTTATTCGCTTCACGGATAGCGATACTTTCGTGCTCTGCATCGACGACAAATAATGCGTCAGGCAAACCACCCATATCTTTGATACCACCCAAGCTTTTTTCTAGTTTTTCCAGTTCACGAGTGCGCGTTAACGCCTCTTTCTTGGTCAGTTTGTCGAATGTACCATCTTGGCTTTGAGCTTCTAACTCTTTAAGACGTTTGATTGACTGACGAACTGTTTTCCAGTTAGTCAACATCCCACCTAACCAACGATGGTTAACGTAGAATTGGTCACAACGAACTGCTGCATCTTTCACAGCACCACTCGCAGCACGTTTAGTTCCGACAAACAGAATTTTGCCTTTTTTAGACGCTAGGTTGTTTAAAACAGCCATTGCATCATTAAATAACGGCAGGGTTTTTTCCAAGTTGATGATATGTACTTTATTACGTGCACCAAAGATGAATGGTTTCATTTTTGGATTCCAATAACGAGTCTGGTGACCGAAGTGAACACCAGCTTGCAACATATCGCGCATTGATACTTTTGCCATGATTTTTCTATCCTCTATGGGGTTAGGCCTCCACACATCCCTGCTAAACCGACTGCTTAATCCAAGCAGCACCCCGGCACAGGTGTTGATGTGTGTGTGTTATCAGTTAAAAAACACATAGTTTCGGGTCTTCGCATGAATTGACAGCCAAGCCATGCTTTCCCGGCGCGTTTTATACCATATTCTGTTACTTTGATAAAGTGAAAATCCACCAATAATCGCTGCTCGGTCAATCTCAATTATGTGGGGTCAACGGCTCTGGGGCCACCAATGCAACCCAAATCAATGGGTAACATAGTACTAGCGCTCATTTAAAACGCACTCTATGGCAACATCGATTATAAATCGTATTAAATACATCATAATATCACGTCTAATTTTGAATCTTTCAGCATAACCGATACAACAACCCTATAACTTAATTGTCGCATCGGTTAAACTGGCTCAATCATCATATCAACAGCGTTGATATTCAATTATTTCAGGTTTATGTGGTACAAAAAGGAATGACAAATTTAATTAAAACTCCCGAGCAAATCGAGAAAATGCGAGTCGCGGGCCGACTTGCCGCAGAGCAGCTCGAAATGATCGCCCCTTACGTGCAAAAAGGGGTAACGACTGATGAACTCAACCAGCTCTGTCACAACTATACGGTGGATGTGCAACAAGCGATCCCTGCCCCCTTAAATTATCATGGCTATCCGAAGTCTGTATGTATCTCCTTAAATGAAGTGGTTTGTCATGGTATTCCGTCGCATAAAAAACTTCGTGAAGGGGATATTCTCAATATTGATGTGACAATCATTAAAGATGGTGTTCATGGGGATAGTTCTGCAATGTTTATCGTCGGTAATACCACCCCACTCAAGCGTAAGTTATGCCAAGCGGCTCAAGATGCGCTTTATGCTGCCATTAAATTGGTTCGCCCAGGAATACGCCTCGGTGATATTGGGGCAGCTTGCCAACAAATCGCTGAGCCGCAGGGGTTTTCGGTTGTTCGCGATTTTTGTGGCCATGGAATTGGCGAGGGCTTTCATGAGGAACCGCAAATTTTGCACTATGGTCTACCTGGCACCGGAATGGAGCTGCAAGCGGGTATGACATTTACCATTGAACCGATGCTCAATGCGGGTACGTACAAGTGCAAAGTCAATAAAAAAGATGGTTGGACAGCAACAACTCGCGATGGCCAACCTTCAGCACAGTGGGAACATACGCTACTAGTCACCGACGATGGTGTTGAAGTATTAACGCTACGCAGTGATGAAGACTTTCCACGTAAAATCAGTCATAGTTAAGTCATTACGTATTAGATCATTGAGTGTTGCCAATGTTAAGTAGTTCCGTCGATGTTGCTCCACAACTACCACAATTGATTGGGGTCAGTAGTTGTAAAGCCTTTCTAAAAGCACAGCATAACTGGTTACAACAGCAATTTCATGAGCATGTGCCTGTAACCCAGTTGGTGCAAAAAAAAGCCCAACAAATCGATCAACTTCTACAGCAGCTATGGCAACATTTTCAGTTGCATCAATATCAAGATATCAGCCTGATTGCCGTCGGTGGATACGGACGCGGTGAACTGCATCCGAAATCAGATATTGATATTCTAATTTTAGTCCCATCGACATTGCATGCTGAAATCCAGCAACAGTTATCTGATTTCATTACATTTTTGTGGGATATCAAATTAGATGTTGGGCAAAGTGTTCGAACGCTCAGTGAATGCCTTGAACTCGGTAAACAAGATATTACCATCGCGACAAACTTGATCGAATCAAGACTAATTAGCGGTAATCATTTTTTGTATCAAAGGCTTAATGAACAGGTCAATAGTGAGTTATTTTGGCCTATTGCTGATTTTTTCCGTGCTAAACAAGCCGAACAACAAAATCGCCATCGTCATTATAAAGATTCAGCCTACTCACTTGAGCCCGATCTCAAGGCCAACCCTGGCGGATTGCGAGACATTCAAACCATTGCCTGGGTTGCTGGCAAACATTTTGGCTCGAGTGATCTGGCCGCTTTGGCCGAACATGGTTTTTTAACCCTCGCCGAATATAGAGAGTTAGAAAATTGCCGAGATTTCCTTTGGCGCGTACGTTTTGCACTTCATTTACAATTAATCAAGGCCGATAACCGGTTATTATTTGATCGGCAGTTGTCCGTCGCGCAAACCATGGGTTATAAAGGTCAGCGCAATGAACCTGTCGAACAATTAATGAAAGAGTTTTTCCAGACAATTCGACGAGTGAGCGAACTCAACGAAATGCTCTTACAGCTTTTCAATGAGGCGATCTTAGGCAATACAGCCATGGATGTACGCCCGCTTAACGCGGATTTTATTATTCGTGGTACCTTAATTGACACTATTTCGTGCGACCTTTTTGTTCGCCAGCCTGAACAGATCTTAGATATGTTTTTGCTGATTGCTGAACATGAGCAAATTACTGGTGTTTATTCATCAACGTTGCGCCAGTTGCGTGAAGCGCGGCGTCGCCAAACCACGTTCCTTGAAGATTCACCACTATGTCGGCAAAAATTTCGCAAACTTGTTAAGCACCCTCGGATCACCGGATTACCAATCACATTAATGCATCGTTATGGCGTACTTGCCGCCTATTTTCAGGCATGGAGCCAGATTGTCGGACAAATGCAGTTTGATCTGTTTCACGCCTATACGGTTGATGAACATACGCATCGCCTGATTAAGCATATTAATGAATACCCACAAAGCGAATCACGCCAGCATTACCCGCTTGCCAGCGAGATCTACGAGCGTTTAGAACGCCCCGATCTACTGGTGCTTGCCGCATTGTTTCATGATATCGCTAAAGGTCGTAAGGGGGATCATTCTAAGTTGGGCGCTATTGAAGCTGAAAATTTTTGTCTACGACATAATTTTAGCCGACCATCAGCCCGCACAGTAGCTTGGTTAGTTGAACATCATCTATCCATGTCGGTTACTGCGCAGCGACGCGATATCTATGACCCAGATGTGATTACTGAGTTTGCCAAATTAGTTCGCGATAAGCGTCATCTCGACATGCTGTTTTGTCTCACCGTCGCTGATATCTGTGCCACTAATGATGACGTTTGGAATAGCTGGAAAGGCACACTCATGCGTGAACTTTATCAATCGACTTTAAAAGCATTGCGTCTTGGTTTAGAAAACCCAGTAGACCTGCGCGGATTAGTACGAGAAAAACAACACAATGCCTTGGATTTATTACTTGAACGAGGCTTCTCGGGGCTGCAAGTGCAAACCATCTGGCAACGTTTTCGAGTCGATTACTTTTTACGCCATACACCAGAGCAGATCGCTTGGCACAGTGAGTATCTCTGGGGCCACAGCAACGCTCAGCCATTGATCTTAATCAGCCGCCGCGCCAGTCGTGGCGGCACAGAAATTTTTATCTATAGCAAAGATATCCCCCATCTGTTTGCTTCGGTAGCCAATGAGATGGAGCAGAAAAATCTCAACATTCATGACGCTCAGATCATGTCGAGCCGCGATGGTTATGTTTTGGATACTTTTATTGTACTCGACCCTGACGGACAGCCTATTTCACCAGAACGTCAATCATTGATTAAAGATAGCCTGATGACGATGCTTCATTTTGGCCGCCCCGCAACGCTAGAACATCGTCCCTTATCACGCCAAGTGCGCCAGTTTAAAGTGGCCACCCAAGTTGACTTTTTACCAACCCGTGGTAATCGGACATTAATGGAACTTGTGACGTTAGACAGACCCGGCTTGTTAGCTAGCGTAGGCGCGGTATTGCAATCGCTGAACTATATCATTCAAGGGTCTAAAATCACCACCATTGGCGAGCGCGCCGAGGACTTCTTTATTATATCCAGAGAAGATCGTACTCGGTTAGATGACCATGAACAACAACAATTAAAAATTATGCTTGAGCAGCGCTTAGATCAAGAAGTGCATGCGCAAACCCATTAAACCATGACTATGGAGTATTTGATGAGTACATCTCTTTTTAGCCTTGGCCTTGGTATCGGTAGTAAAAATAGCCAAAACCAATGGTTAGAAGTCTTTTATCCAGTACCGCAGATCAATGTCGAATTATCGACTATTCAAGAACTACTGAACGCAGCAGGTTATACTGGTGGTAATCAAGTCTTAGAACTTAGCGACAATCAATTACATGCGATGGCAGACCAAGCCCCTCAAGACAGCACTTGGAAGCCACTGGCCCAGCAATTTGCGAACCGAAAAGCCGCCGATAAAGCCGTTGTTCTGACAGTACTTGAAAACGATTTAGCGCCACAAAGTACACCAGAAGCATATTTGAAGCTTCATTTATTGTCGCATCGCTTAGTCAAGCCACATAGCACAAACTTAACAGGAATTTTTGCGGTTCTCCCGAATGTCGCTTGGACTAATAAAGGGGCCATCGACCCTGCCGAAGTCGCCGATTATCAGCTTAAAGCCCGCTTAAGTGGCGAAGTGCTCAATATTCGAGCTATTGATAAATTCCCTAAAATGACTGATTACGTGGTCCCTAAAGGCGTGCGTATAGCAGCCACATCGCGCGTACGTTTAGGCGCTTACTTAGGTGAAGGCACCACCGTCATGCATGAGGGATTTTGCAACTTTAACGCTGGCACACTGGGCGTTAGTATGGTTGAAGGACGCATTTCATCTGGCGTCATTGTCGGCAATAATTCTGATTTAGGTGGCGGCTGCTCAACAATGGGAACATTAAGCGGTGGTGGCAAAGTCATTATTTCAATTGGTGAAAACTGCTTGATAGGCGCTAATGCGGGTACGGGTATCCCATTGGGCGATCGCTGCACCATTGAGTCAGGACTTTATATTACCGCGGGTACCAAAGTGACGTTGCTCGATGATGCCAAACAATCTGTAGGCACAGCCAAAGCTCGTGAACTCGCAGGGCAATCGGATCTGTTATTTCGACGGAATAGCCAATCGGGTGCCATTGAATGCTTAACCAATAAGAGCGCTGTGGTTCTCAATAGTGAACTGCACGCACACAACTAGTCTTTCTTCACACAGTCATCACGGGCCACAAGGTCTGTGATGACACAATCCTAGCCATTCACTGATCTAATAGGTCGTCATGGTAATACGAGCCAATATGCGCTGATACCTTGACGAAAAATGATGGATGGACACATTGATTTAAAATCTCATGCAGTCGATCGCAATTCACGTTCAATCATCTCCTTCTTGTATGCAAAATTTAACCCTAAAACATCAACATGCCCTAAAATGAAAACACTATCGCTGTTTTGTTATCTCGTGTAACTTAGCCCAAGCACGATGATTGTACCCTTTGAATAGATATAATAAGGAGTGGGTTATGTATGAGAATCTTAAATCAATTGGTGTAAATCACCCTGAGAGCATTGAACGCTATTCCCTTCGTCAGGAAGCCGTTGCGGATATCTTAAAAATCTATTATTACAAAGAGAAAGGCGACTTTTTTGCGAAAAGTGTCAAATTTAAATTCCCACGCCAGCATAAAACCGTTCTGATTAACGGCGGGAAAGGAGAATACAAGGAAATATCAGAAATAAGCCCTGAACTGCGATATCTTGTTGAGGAACTCGACCAACTCGCCAAAAAAGATCATGGTGAGCAAAATACGAAAGAGAAGATTCTCAACGAACTTCGCCATTTAGAAAAAGTCGTTACTAATAAAATTGCTGAGATCGAACGAGACTTAGACAAACTATAACTCGTTGCTCTGCCATTTTCTGACTATGCGGGGCTAAAACGCTATGATTTAGCCCGCAGTATACCGACCCAACGATAGTGGTTGACGACAAATCCAGCAGTAATACTCCATAACCACTAAACAGTCGGCCACCTAATCATGGTTGGCGCTCAAAATGAGTCCCACTCAAATATCACTGCTGTTCCGGTGACAGAGACACAAGCATTTAGTTGGTATCCACACCGCCCCGTTGACAGAAATTTGATGATGATGCTCACAGCTAGTCATATCACCGATAATATGAAGTGGCTGCTTACTGTTTATTTAGGAGTATTCTAACCGGTAATAGCGGCAACTTGGATAACGCTCCGTGGCAACAGCTATTCAACATCGATCTAGGGCCAAAAATTAGCCCCACAAATTTTGCAAATCACATATCGCTTTACATTTCTAGATGTCTAACGCTGGCTCAGTAAGTAACGGATAGCCGGATAACTAATCCGTTCCAAATGAATCCACGCACCATGGCTTCATGCTATTTTTCAACTTGCCCGTAACAAACAGGTACCTCATTAAGGCTGCAACCACTGATGATGGCGCCATAAAAAGAATGCTGAGGTTGGTTTATCTCATTAATGACTAAGATCGACATATAGCCTGAGCTGGTTATGAACCATTTGCATCAGCCCAGTAGCGGATAGTCCGCCACCAGCGATTATCTTGTACAGATCAATAACGGCTCAAAAAGCGCTAATTGGTTCAACTTATTGAAAATATTCATCAAGTTCTTTTAGTAAACAGAGCACCGTATTGACCGTCGCCGGATAGTTTTTGAACGCTTCTTGCGCATAAGGGGTAATTGCCAGCGATTGGGGCAACGCCGCTTTGGCATCAAGCAGTGCAGACATCCGGGGAATAAAAATGAACTGTAACCACTGCTCAAGATGCAAAGTATCCACAGCAAAGGGCTGCTGGCTTGTCAGAGCTTCCAAGCTAGGTGGTGAAGCTTGCCAAAGATTTGCCTCTCTCAACGATTGCTCTAGTCGTTGCAATTGTCGGCGCAAATATGAATGTGATGGCATTCCAAGTCTCCGTTGCTAGCCGCAACTAGGCTGAAAAATGGCTACTATAGCGAACTTTACTGTAGACTCAAGTTTCAGATAGATAAAGGCGTGGTGATTTCATAGCCTTTCTATATTCAAAGTTAGATTTAATCTCTATAATTGGCATAAAGTGCCTGCTCAACGATAAGTTACGCTAGCATAGCCATAATTTTTTCATACTTACGCATTCGGTTATTCATGAAAGCTCTTGCCACATTAAGTGAAATTCTTACCCTTGCCGGTAGCCAGTTTAAAGTTTATGACATGGGTCGACGTATCAGTGTCATTGATACCCAGTCATTTTATGCCATGGAAACCGCCGCACGTCCCTACCCTGCACCAATTGCTGGACAGGCTCGATTTGCTTTGTGTTTTTGGTCGTTGCAAACGCCTGAACAACCGTACATCTGGTTTTTGCAGTTCCCAGTAGATGAATTAGGTTTTATAAAACTTGCAGCCCGTGACCAATTTTTACGTCTGGTCATTTCTACACTTGGCGACGATCTTCGTCAAACACCGGATGAAGCACATTCCAAAGCGCTCGCAAGTCACCCTTGTATTTTTCGTCCAAACGATGAAAAACAAGCCTATTTTAATGCCCGCCTAAAAGTGGATCTGGAACTACCCGCATCAAAGTATTATGAACATGCTCAAGCTTATCTCAGCGGCCAGATTGGCTGGGAAAACTGGGCATCGGTGGGACTACAAGGGCTAGCAGACGTTGTAGCAAGGCTTGATAGAGAACAAAACAGCTTGCGACTTAGCCAAGCATTGGCACATATTAATGAAACGCTGTGGGTTCATCTTGCGCAACTACTTGAACATCAGCCGTTGGATCAACGTTTAACCCATAAGCTTGTCGAATTGCATCAGCAATGGCTAGCAACACACCCTCAGCTCAGTAATCTTGTCTTGCGAGCCATGGCGTCCAGTCCATTTAGCGTACTGCGCCAAAAAGCGTTACAGGCACAACTGCAACAAGCTCAAGATCCACAGCAATTTATTGCGATAGCCGCAAGGCTTTGGCTTGATTTAGTCAATCCGACACTCAACAAACTATTTTTTGAACAACTGGCAAAGCTGGCTGACGCATCTTTATTTAACCAGCTGTTCGCCGATTTAGTCGCCATTCCTACTCTGCGTGATGAAGTATTGATGCGTTTGCGCGATCCTGACCGTTCTGACACCTTAGCTGCGGCTATTGGTCAATTGATTCAACAGACCAATGGTTAGTACCTGGGGATTACTCTTATTATGCCTGATTGGGGGGTTGTTTTGGCGCCATCGCCAACAAGCTGAACAAGCGCGAGGATTAATTTATCGCCATTGCCAACAGCTAGAGCTGCAAGTATTAGATATCCATTATGCCGGATGGGGGTATCAACGCCATCAGAAGCCACGATGGTTTGGGCAATATCAGTTTGAATTTACGAATGTGCCAAATCGACGCTTTAGCGGTAGACTGTTGATCGGGGCTCGGTGCTATCGCTTTGAGCTTCAACCTTATCCTGATCCATCTTTAACTAATTACGCGCCAATCGCTGATTCACGCCCAGTTATTGGGCCACCTAACGAGGAAACATGAGCGATTTAACACTCATTTATCAGGTCATCCAACATCTCCACCAGCAAGGTAAGAAACCAACGCTTGCGCTCGTTAAAGCAAGACTTGCGCGATCTTACCCACTGCCGATGTTAATCCAAGCGCTAAAAAGCTATCAGCATGTCCCTGATGCTGAATTCCCAAAAGGAACTGACACGCCGGTGAGCAATAACAATAAAGAAAACTCACTGCAAGAGCGAATTCAGCAATTAGAGAACACGCAGCAACACTTAATGCAGCGGCTCAATCAGCTGGAAGCAAAACTTCATCAACTCAACAAATCTGACGCATCGACATGTATCAACAACAATTAACGTTTGAATGTTTCGATAACACCACAATTAGCGCGGCTCAACAAGCAATCATGGCAGTGCTTGATGCCTTGCGCTATAACGGTCAAATTCTAGGTCGTGAATTTCCCTGCTCATTCGCTGAAGGAACATTTATTAGCCATGTCATCACCCCAGAGAATGAATCACTGCATTCGCAATTCCACTCGCCACAGGTTCGTCACGCCATGGAACAGCTCGCTGAGGCCAATATTTTACGCCCCAAAATTAAAGAGCTTGGACGTGAACTTTTTTCCGATACCAGTGAAAACGGTGAGCCAGTAAATGCCTACATTCTCTATACTAGCTTCATCCATAGTTGCTCGCCTTTACGTTCTATGGAGCGATTTTTACCAGTCCCGTTGTATCACATTCCTCCTGTTGCCAATGGCGATCAGAACCAAATTATAAAATGGCAAGAGGACTGGGGAGCCTGCGATCAATTACAAATGAATGGCTCTATTCTAGAAGCCCCCGCCGTTAAGGAAATAGCCGAGCCTGGTACCCGACTATTTCAACGCGGATGGGACTTAGCGAGACGCATCAACTACCTTACCCAAAAGCCGACATATCTGTATCTCTATCGCGTAGGCGGTATTTCGCTTGAAAGTGAACAGCAGCGTCTTTGTCCTGTCTGTGGCGGCCCTTGGCACTTAGATGAACCGTTGCATGATCTATTTGATTTTCGCTGCGACAACTGTTTGTTAGTCTCAAACCTCTCTTGGGATTTTAAGTAACCACCACACTCCCCATCATCACTGGGCGCTTAATGGATATGTGGCTTTGAATACTGTGATATATCCACTAAGCTGGTTGTAGCTGCGACAAAAATTCGGCCAAATTATCACTCAAATGTTGGCGTTGATCTTTACCCAGCGTTTCTAACACAATCTCGCCGCTGTGATTAATCATACTCACTACTTTGAAATCATCTTCTGTCGTGGCAATAAAGACTGTTTCTGTTTGTTTGAGCTTTCGCTGCATCAAAATATGCGCAATGATATTTTCCTGCAGGCGCAAGCCATCATCATCATTCCATACCTGAACAAATGCGAAAGATTGATTATTAGTAAATGTTACATCTATCGTTTCACTATAGTAGCGCCCATAAAAAACACTCAAACTCGGATGAAAACACAGATCGAGCGCATCTTCGGTCGCGGATAAATCTAAGGGATGTTCTCGTAATTCAGGTTGCCAAGCGACTAAGCCATTCTCATCAATCTCTTTTTGGCAGGGAGATACCCATTGTGGATCATAGGGTTGCTGAGGAAAACGAGTGTCTTGCCAATGTTCAATAATACGCTTAATCAATTGATCAAATGCGCTGCTTGTCTGCTGATAAATAAGCACGTCTGTCATAGATGAGTTTCGTCGTTGATTCAGTTACACTTAAGCCTATCGTAGACAAGTGACAAATACTATGGCCGAATCATCTGATTATCAAAATGCACCCGAACTTTCAAAGTTACAATTGGGGCAACATAGCCGTTATATAGAGCACTATAGTGCTAAGTTACTGCAAGGCGTACCTAGACAACTCAATCGCGACCAGCTTGAGCTTACGGGCCAACTTCCTTTTGATGGTTATGATCGCTGGACACTCTATGAATTATCGTGGCTTAATCGCAAAGGCAAACCGGTGGTCGCCATTGGTGAAGTCAGAATTGCTGTCGCTTCTGTCAATTTGGTTGAATCAAAGTCATTTAAACTCTATCTCAATAGTTTTAACCAGACACAGTTCGACAATTGGTCGAGCGTTCAAGAAACCATCACTCGAGATCTTATTCAGTGTGTGCAAGGCGATGTCAGCGTTGTACTCTTTGAACTGAATCACAGCGTTCATATCGAACAACCTGAAGGGCAATTAATTGACGATTTAGATATCTGTGTTGAACGTTATGAATTTGATCCCGAACTGCTAAAAAATGCAGCAACTGGCGCGGTGATAAACGAAACGCTTTCGAGCAACTTACTTAAATCAAATTGCTTGGTGACCAGCCAACCTGACTGGGGCAGCGTAACTATTCGCTATCAAGGCCCGCAAATCGATCATGAGGCACTGTTACGATATATTATCTCATTTCGCCGTCATAATGAGTTTCATGAGCAATGCGTCGAACGTATCTTTGTCGATATTATGAAGTATTGTCAGCCTAAGACCTTATCGGTTTCAGCTCGTTATACCCGTCGGGGCGGATTAGATATTAATCCGTTTCGTAGTAACTTCGAACTGCACACCAGCCATCACCGACTCATCCGCCAATAACGCATGAATAATAAGGTCATCAATTACGTTAAGTTAGGATGGGGCCTCTTACTGTTAGCTCAGTATTTGGTTGCCATTCCCTGTCAAGCTTATGGCATTGGAGTACTACCTTTACCCAATAGTTTAAGCAACTATCAGCAATTAATGCTGCAAAATCCTGGGCAATGTGAACAGCAATTAAACCACCGCCTCAGCGCACTATCAAGCCAATCCCAAGTCACCCAACAATCGAGCGATTCCTCATCAATAGTGATGTATCAGCTGATGGCCTTATGCGCTAACTTAAACGGGAGTCCTATCCGAGCATTGGCCCATATTCATGAGGCGATCACCCAGCAAAAAGGAAATTCGCCGCAGCTTAGCGCGCGTTCTTATCTCATTCAAACCCAACTATTATTGGTTAATTCACAAGTCGATCAAGCTCGCATCGCTTTTGTCAAAGCGCAGCAAGCTATCAGCCAACTGACAGCCCTTCCTTTATTAATCCACTTTGAAATGATCCTAACTGACGCCCGTTTACAGCTTCAGCAGCAACACCAAGTGATTGCTCAGAATTTATTTAATCAAGCATTATCGTTAGCAAAGCAAAGTCACCATCCTATTTTATTAGGGTGGGCGCAAACTTGGTTAGGGCTTTATTATCAACACAGTGGTCAACTTGAACAGGCACTCACACACTATACACAAGCGATTCGCTATGCTTCATCCCAAAGCCCGGCAGCAAGCTTTTTACGTAATCATTTACATCATTATTTAAGTCAGATTTATCAGCAGCAGCCTCAATGGTCAAAGGCCATTCATTACCAGCAAAATGCCATCGGTGCTGCTGAGCAATTAGGAAATACCGCGCTTATCGCTCGGAGTGTGGCTGACATAGCTCTTATTTATCAACAAATGCATAATTATGATTTAGCGCTGGTGCATTATTTAAATGCTCAAGATATTGCGCGACAAAGCCAGAGTTGGCGCCTTGTTGCCAAAATCGATTTTTGGTTAGGGCAAACCTATTTACTTAATCAAAATAGTACACAAGCATTAGAACATCTAAATATCGCTCGTCATTATTTTCAAAACCCGATAGCGCCGCTCTGGTTGGTGAAAACACTGATTCTATTAAGTGAAATTCATATTGCTAACCAAGAGCCTGCGCTCGCGATTTTACAATTAACTAAAGCTGAACAGCTCACGACGCAACTTCCCTCAAGCACTAACGCAGATAAAATCGAACACCTATTGGCAATTGCCTATCAGCAAAGTGGGGCGTATGAGCAAGCACTCATTCACTACAAGCTCTACCATCATTTGATGCAAAATTATCAGCAGTTGCAGCGTCATATAAGCCAAACACAATTTGCCAATCACTATCAGTTTATTGAGCAACAACAACAGGTAAACCAGCTACTCCAAGCCAATCAGCGGCTACAACAGCAAAGTAATGATCGGCGTCTTCTTATTATCATTTTAATCGTTTTGTGCTTAGTGTTATTTATATTCTGGCTCACAGCGAAATTGCGTTTACGACAAAATTACGCCCAGCGACGAGAATTAATAGACCGACTCTATTACAACCCGCGGACTGGTTGGCCATCATTAGAAACGGCTGACCGACCTCTTAAACAGTTGCGACGACTCGGTCATTATCCAATGAACAACGGCTTATCTCCAAGTTCTAGTCATGTGATTGTAATGATGCGACTGTGCGGTGAAATGTTTCAAAACCAACACAGTGGCTTTGCACAGCGCAAGCAGCTAGAAACATCGTTTGCCCATCATATCTATCACCACTTAGGGGAACGCTATCTGGCTTGCCATTTAGGTGGCACGAGTTATCTATTTATCACCCCTTATGATGCGCAAGAACCCGAGCAACTATGCGAACAACTATTAGATATTGTCAGTCAGTTTATCCACACTCGCCAACTCCCATATCGAGTCGCGATCGGTTGCTGTTTAAGCCCTTTTTTGAATCGATCACCCGATGCTATCAGCGATTCAGGACTCGTGGAGATTGCACATATGGCACTTGAAATGGCGATTGCACAGACCGCTAATAGCAAGCTGCATCAATGGGTGGTGTTACGCGCGTTGTCTTGCTCGCCCGCTGCATTTTTTCAATCAGAACAGATCAATCAGGATATTCAAGATGCAGTCCATAAAGGTTTGGTGAAAGTTGTCTCATCGACCGACAACAAAGCTATCATCAGTTCAGTCATACCTACATCAGCCAAACATTAATGAATGTAGCTCAATGAACTACATTCATATATATCCACGCGTTCTAGTTAGATGAATTGTTTTCCTCTCCTAGACCTCATGGTATGCTCCTATACTCGAAAAATCATTAAGCGAGGCACTCGGCACACCCTATGAATGATGTCAATTCTGTCCTCAAACAACTAGAGCAAGTACAACAACAGTTAGGTCGAAGTGATTCAGCCTCAACTGGGCGATCGAAATCGACCTCAGCTGTACCCGACTATCAGAGTGTCTATCAGTTAATCAACCATATGTGCTTAATGTGTCGAGGTGTTGATCGTGCGCTTGATAACCGTCTAGCAGAGCTGCGTCGACAACTTGACAAAGGGATTGCACTCACGCAGCTGCAACCTCAGATTGAACAGGTATCTAGACTAGTGAACCAACATTATCGTAGTCATGAGACCAATTTATTGCGCTTACAATCGGTGATCCAATACAGTGGAGAGCAATTAGGTCAAGTCAATGGATTGCCGCCAAAGCTACGCCAACAATTAAAGAATTTTAAACAACAACCCATTCCCTATAGTTATCAAGAAAATTTAGACCGACTCACAGAAATTTTAGAGTTTTACCATCAGGCGGTCGCCAACAAACCTGGCGGTTTTACCATTAAAGATAGCGCCCCTGAGCACACGCCTAAACGCAGCCTTCTTGATACACAGCAACATCAACGTATTTGTGATGAACTGCAGCGAATGATTAGTGAGCTAGACTTTCAAACCAAAACAAACGAAGAACTTAACCAGATTAGGAGTCAATTATTAGACGGCATTGCTCCTGAACTTATCCCCAGTATCTGTCAACGGGTGATTCAATTAATGCTAGATGGGCTTCGAGAAGAGCGCAAAGTCACTCAAGAGTATCTGGTTTCACTCAATGCCGATTTGCGCCAGATGGATAAACAATTTGATTTAAGTGTTGAAGCAGCCAAGTTAATCCAGCAACGTTACGCCACCCAGCATAAGTCATTAAAGCGCCAAGTGGTCAATTTAGGGGTTGAGATTAAAACCGTCGCTGATCTTGACCATGCGAAAAAGCTACTTCAACAACGGATGGTACAGCTAGGTCTTCTATTTAAAGATAATGAACAGTTAGAAACGGAAATTGGAGATTTAACTAACCGTTTAAATGATCTCGAAAGCCAACTTGAACAAGTTCGCAAACAATCTGAACAGCAAGAGCAATACGTCAGCACTCAAAAGCATCAACTTTTTATTGATACTCTGACACAAATCTATAATCGCTGTGCATTAGATGAGCGGATGGAATTAGAGTATAAACGCTGGCGGCGTTATGGGTATGATTTAGGGATCGCCATTATCGACCTTGATCATTTTCGCACGATCAATCAACAATTTGGTTATCTTGCTGGTGATAAAGCCCTTAAAGTTATAGCTCGAGCATTGCAAAGTTCACTGCGCGATACTGATTTTCTCGCCCGTTTTGGTGGTGAAGAATTTGTAATTCTGATGCCTAATATAAATGCGGACGATCTGCTATTACCGCTTGATCATATTCGAGATCATGTTAGCAGTCTACCTTTTCGATTTAAACAGCAGCAAGTCAGTATTACCGCATCCATCGGAGCCACATTATTTCGCGATAGTGATCGGTTACTTGATGCGTTTGAGCGAGCTGACCAAGCCTTATATGAAGCAAAAAATAAACAACCAAACCTCACCAATATTATTCTTTGAAAAAAATCTGTTGATTGAACAGTACAACGCATTGAGCTAAATCGGAGTTGTTATGATTACCTATGTTAATCCAGTTGGTAGTATGAATTTACTCTCCCAATTGGAAGTCAGCCAACTGACTCGAACTGCATCCAGTGAACTTTATCAGTTATATCGTAATTGCAGCCTTGCTGTACTCAATTCCGGAGCGCAAACAGATTCCAGTCGTGACATTTTAAATCGATGTGAAACCTTTGATATTAATCTGTTAAGTCGCGAACGAGGTGTCAAACTCGAACTGCTCAATCCGCCTGAAGAGGCTTTTGTCGATGGTGAAATTATTCGCGGTATTCAAGAACATTTGTTCAGCGTATTACGTGATATTCTCTATGTCTCCAGCCAATTAGAACAAGAAAGTTATTTTGATCCAACCAGCCAAGCACATATTACCAATTTAATCTTTTCTATCTTACGCAATGCTCGCACAATTAACTCAGCTGCGGATCCTAATCTAGTGGTCTGTTGGGGCGGACATTCAATTAGTGAAGAAGAATATGATTACACCCACCTAGTTGGCTCAGAACTCGGATTACGTGAGCTCAACATCTGTACCGGTTGTGGGCCTGGCTCAATGGAAGGACCGATGAAGGGCGCAACAGTTGGACATGCCAAACAACGCTTTGATCATCGTCGTTACATCGGTTTAACGGAGCCCAGCATTATCGCGGCTGAACCCCCCAACTCGATTGTCAATGAACTGGTTATTTTGCCTGATATTGAAAAACGTCTCGAAGCATTTGTGCGTCTAGGGCATGCTATTGTAATTTTTCCAGGCGGAGCGGGAACAGCTGAAGAGCTACTTTACTTGCTAGGGGTAATGATGACCCCAGTGAATACGCGTCAACCCATTCCGATTATTCTAACAGGACCCAAAAGTAGCGAAAACTACTTTCGCTCCATTGATCAGTTTGTCGCCGCAACACTCGGGGATACAGCACGCAAGCACTATCAGATTATTATTGATGATGCGAGTGCTGTTGCTCGCATCATCAAACAGGCCATGCCGAAAGTGAAGGATTATCGCCGAGCTATGGGCGATGCTTACTCATTTAACTGGAGTTTGCAGATTGACCCTTTGTTCCAACAACCTTTTTTACCCACGCATGAGAATGTTAGCCAGTTAAATTTGCATTCCAATCAGCCGCCACAATTGCTTGCGGCAAATCTACGTCGTGCCTTTTCAGCCATTGTTGCTGGGAATGTTAAAGATGAAGGAATAAAATCGATTGAAGAACACGGACCGTTTTTAATTCATGGTGATTCCCATATCACCCAGCTGCTTGATGCTTTGCTTGAAGACTTTATCGCTCAACATCGAATGAAACTGCCGGGTAGCCATTATGAACCTTGTTATCGTGTAATTAGTGGTCAACCTAGTGACAGCTAATCAACTACTGATCATCGATGCGCTAAATTTGATCCGGCGCTTCGATGCAATATCACAAAAACAACACCAACAACCAGAAGCACGTTTTCAAGCCACATTGAGCAGCACCCTCAGTGCAATTGAAAAGCTTATAAAGCGCTTTATACCGAGTCATATTGTGGCCGTATTTGACCAGGCTGGACCCGATTGGCGTAACACACTCTACAGTGACTACAAAGCCAATCGTCAACCTATGCCAACCTATCTTGCTGATGGACTGGCAACAATTCAAGACTCATTATTAACTCAAGGAATTGATTCACTGTTAAATCCAGCCATTCAAGCCGACGATTTGATCGCAACTATTGCCAGTAAAGCAACAGAGCACCACTTACCAACCGTTATTGTTTCCACTGATCATGGTTTTTGGCAATTACTTGGTGAATCGCAGCTCACCATTTATAATTATTTTAATAAAGTATTGATAACCCCTGATAGCGTCTTGCAACGTTATCAAGTCAATTGCAGGCAACTAGTTGATTATTGGGCTTTAACTGGCAGTAGTAGTGTCAATCTCAAAGGTGTCCCTGGGATCGGTGCGAAAACAGCCGCTCAGCTGATTGGACAATATGGCTCATTAAACGCATTGCTACAATGCGCTAAAGGGGAAAATACGCGCGTTGACAAAGTGCTCGCTCACCAAGATGATGCCAAGCTCACCGCCAAATTAATGCAATTGCTAACCGATTTACCACTGGGCTTCAACCTCAAGCAACTTCGCTATCACTCTGGTAAATAGTATGTTCAACCATTATGTATCGCGCAATATAATGATCTATCTTTAGACGTGATCCTATCAGACCAAGTGTAATTTTTTTGTAAAAAGAGTAAGATAAATGTAAAAAGAACGGTGGAGCAAGGGCTCTACTAGAAAACAACCTATGTCTCAGGAAGTAGCTATGTCAAAAACCAGAATAACCATCATCCCAGGTGATGGCATCGGCCCCGATATTGTTAAAAGTGCGATTCAAATTCTTGACCACGCCGGATGTGATTTTACCTATGATTATGCTCTCGCCGGGATGAGCGCGTTAGATGCAACAGGTGAGCTGATTCCACAGCAGACGCTCGATCTGATTGAAGCCAACAAAGTGGCATTAAAAGGCCCGCTAACAACGCCCGTTGGCAAAGGCTTTACTTCTATTAACGTTAGCCTACGCAAACATTTTGAGCTATATGCCAATGTTCGCCCTGTTCGTACATTTGCTGGCACCAAAGCACGCTACTGCGATATCGATATTCTGACCATTCGGGAAAACACCGAAGGGATGTATTCTGGCGAAGGACAAATCATCAATGATGAACGCACCCATGCAGAAGCTAAAAGCGTCATTACACGTCAAGGTTCTGAACGAGTCATCCGTTTTGCTTATGAAATGGCTCGCCGTGAAGGGCGTAAAAAAGTCACTACATTACATAAAGCAAACATTCTTAAAACCACCTCTGGACTCTTTTTAGAAGTAGCTCGCGAAATTGCTAAAGAATACAACGATATTATCAGTGAAGAAATGATCATCGATGCCGCTTGCATGAATCTGGTGATGTATCCTGAACGCTTTGATGTCATTGTTACCACTAACTTATTTGGCGATATTATTTCTGACTTATGCGCCGGCCTCGTCGGTGGTTTAGGGATGGCACCCGGTGCCAACATTGGCGAACATGCAGCAATTTTTGAAGCTGTCCATGGCAGTGCACCTGATATTGCAGGAAAAAATATTGCGAATCCAACATCCATAATCCTAGCCAGCATCCAGATGCTGCAGTATTTGGGAATGAATGACCAAGCCAACCATATTTTAGCGGCACTTAAAACGACTATTCTTGAAGGCGATCGCACCACCCGCGATTTGGGTGGTAACGGTTCAACCGATGAGTTCACTCAAGCTATTATTGAGCGCCTGTAAACATCAATATAAGACACTCCCCAATAACCCGGTGTTATTGGGGAGCAATAGAAAAACCCTTTTCATCAAGAATGAATACAAGCAAATACCGTAATCTCTTCGCGGTCATGATAAAGGTGTTTCGCCCGGACTTCGAAATGCAGTCCCGTTTGTGCTAACCCTTTTTTGAGCTGCTGCAAATCTTGTTCAACTTCAGCAAAACGCTTTTTCATTGGCAATTTCAGGTTAAATATCGCGTAACGACACCACCTTTGAGTAAGCCATTTAAGCATCAACTGGGTCACGCGAGAGGGCTTCTCAACCATATCACACACTAACCAGCTAATATTATGTTTAATGGGCTCAAACTTAAAGCCATCTTCACGGTAATGCCGTACCTGACCGGATGCCATCAGATTTTCTGCCATCAAGCCATTATCAACGGCTGCAACATACATACTTCGACGCACCAATTGGTAGGTCCAGCCACCCGGACAAGCTCCTAAATCAACCGCTTGTTGACCACTTTGCACATACAGCTCTCGCTCTTGTTCATTCAGCAAAATAGAAAAGGCTTCATCCAGCTTAAGGGTCGAACGACTAGGTGCCTCAGAGGGTTGTCGCAATCGCAAAATTCCCATCGAATAGGGGCTGCTATTAGCAATAAGTCGATAGCCGATATACAACGTTGTACCATTTAACCAAAATAACTGCAGCACACAATCACTTTTAGCGAGAAGTTTTTCCCCCAGTGCATTTTCTAACGGTCTGGAAAACTTCTTACAAAAGCCTGACATTTGTTTACCCTCATTGGTATCAGGCCAATCCTGTGCCAATCTTGCGCAAGGTGGTAGTTCGGTTAACGCTTGTATGATTGGTGTAATTCGGTCGCCTTGATCAACATCTAATTGTGCCGTGACGACCTGCCACTGTCGAGTAAAGACTAGTTGACGAAAATCCAATTCTCGGTGCAGTCGCGCAGCATCATCTGCACCAAAGCATTCAAACAAAACATAGCCTTGCTCAGGCTTCGTACGTGCAAACCCAGCCACTTGCAATTGGGATGCGCGTTGCTGGATCTCAGCGGCGCAATCACTTTCAAAACCACTACGACAACTCAGTAATAAAGAATGATTCATCACTGATCTGCCCGTTTATCACGAATTAAAATAATCCAACCGACCATGAGCAGTATTCCTCCAATGGGAGTAATCGGGCCAATCACCGCCGCCCATGTCGCTCGAATCGGCTCAGGCAATACCGCCAACAGATATAAACTCCCCGAGAAACACCAACTGCCAACAATCCAAAATTTGCCACTGCGCGGCGCAATTTGTGCCACGGCTAATGCACAACCAAGATGGATCAATTGATACATGACGCCCGTGTGTATCCAAGAAAGCGATTGCTCGGGTAATAAATGTGACAAACCATGGGCAGCACCAGCTCCCATGGCAACAGATAATAATCCGCCA
The DNA here is from genome assembly GCF_046054155.1 of Celerinatantimonas yamalensis. NCBI lineage: Bacteria > Pseudomonadati > Pseudomonadota > Gammaproteobacteria > Celerinatantimonadaceae > Celerinatantimonas > Celerinatantimonas yamalensis. The sequence continues at coordinate 250,031 of NZ_JBEQCT010000005.1, read as the reverse complement.
AGCGCCAGCGCAACCCGCCAGCCTAGGGTGTATAACATTGAACAAAATCCTTAATTTGATCCGCGGCCAACTGCATATTATGCGCAAGGGTAACCCCGCTTTTGCTCCGCGGTTTAAAGCTATGGTCACCATCTTTGACCCACACGAGTCGAGCCGTGTCAGGAAGCTGCAGCTGTGATTGTTCATCCAAACAGCCAAATGGATCACGCTCACCTTGCAACACCAGCAAAGGCTGAGTTAACTGCTGCAAATGCTCACCTTTTGAGCGTTCCGGTTTGCCCGGTGGGTGAAAAGGAAACCCTAAGGCCACCACGCCCGCAATATCTTGCCGAGTTAACGCGACATGACTGGCAACTCGCCCACCCATCGACTTACCGCCAATAAAAACCGGTGCAGGCCAGCTTGGAATAATAGCCTGATAGGCAGCGATTAAAGTAGGCAGACGATCCGGCACTCGCCGCTTATTTTCAGCCAGTATTCGCTGCATATAAGGAAAATTAAAACGCAGAATTGCCAACTCATCACTGAGCAAAACGACTAGCTGGTTAAAAAATTCATGCGCCATACCAGCCCCTGCGCCATGCGCTAATATCAGTAGTGGCGCATCAGAAGGACCATCAAACTGAGTCAACTCATTAATCGACGACATCAGCACCAAACTCCCGCTGCTCCTCTTGAACTAACTGGATCATCCATTCACGAAACGCTACGATTTTACCCTGTTCAGCTTGCGATGGATGGCACACCAAATAATAGGCATTTTGACTCATCAAGACCTGCTCAAATGGACAGACCAAACGTCCGGCTTCGATCTCAGGTTTTGCTAACACTGAATGCCCAAGTGCCACCCCTTGACCGTAGATCGCCGCTTGAAGCACCATGGTGGAATGCGAGAAGATAGGCCCTTGATTAACATCGACCTTGACCCCCACCTGCTTAAACCAAGCCTTCCAATCATGCCGAGAGGAATCATGCAATAAAGTATGATAGCGCAGGTCATCAGGCTGGCTTAAAGGTTTGTCTCCATTGAGCAACAGCGGAGAACAAACAGGGATCAGATATTCAGTATGAAGTTTATCAGCTCGCAATCCACTCCAGTTCCCCCGTCCGTAATAGACAGCCACATCGACATCATCAGTTAATGAGCCCTCATTCATATCCAATGCCTTAATGCGCACATCGATATCAGGATGAAGCTGACTAAATTGAGATAATCGAGGCACTAACCATTGGATCGCAAAACTTGGTTGCAAACTCACAGAAATGGCGCCTTTTTCGCCTCGCGCAAGCAGCCGATCGGTCGCCTCGCTGAGCGAACTGAAAATATCTTTGATATCTAAGAAATAACTTTGTCCTTCTTCGGTTAAGAGTAATGAGCGATTCTTACGACGAAACAACTTAAGCCCAAGATACTCTTCTAACCCTTTAATTTGGTGACTGACTGCTGCTTGAGTCACAAATAACTCTTCGGCAGCGCGCGTAAAACTCAAATGCCTTGCAGCCGCTTCAAAAGCTTTTAAAGCATTGAGCGGTGGTAAACGACGAGCCATTTAACAACCTGTTAACGGATAAAAATTTCTAATCTTTCTGGATTATAATTTATCTGTTGCCGTCAATCCAGCGAACTCATATAGTGCACCTGCACCAAACGGGGGCTCAACCATGAAGCAGAGCTCCATCTGCTTTACGGAAATGCCCGGCCATTTTACGAAATGGTTACTTGGTTGCGATGTTGTGTTTGCATTAGTCGGTTTTTTGCCGACTGAAATCCTGTACATTTGACTTGTCTGTCAAATCGCTTCTTGGCTAAGCCTATGGCTTAGCTTTTTTTTGTTTATTTTTAAGAAAGAAGCAATAGTAAGGCCACATTGTTTTTATCCACTTCATTTTATCTACAACCTTAAATCTCATCACAAAAAAGAATATTTTTTAACCATCTTTATCGAATGATCCCATTTTCTTCGCTAACGTTTAGAGATTACTAATGTGCGCTTGATTAAATGAAGCTTTCAATTTAGTCGCTGTAAGCCATTCATGGAGGATAGCTGATGCGATATTTTTTATCGATGGTTTGCCGTGGTATTTCTTCGCTCATTTTGCTGCTAGCACTAACTAGTATGAGCGCCCAAGCAACTACGATTGAATTTTGGACAGCGCAAACCCAAACGGATCGTTTAAATACGATCCATCTACTTACCAGCACCTTTAGTGCTCTGCACCCCAACATAACGATTCACGTCGTTCCCGTCGATGAAAATGAAATGGCACAACAACTTGCCGCAGCAAGCGCTTCAAAGACGCTGCCACAAGTGATTGAAGTCAATTCTGAAATTATCATGGCAATCGGCCAACAAGGGATCAGCGATACCCAAAGCATGCAGCAGTCTGTGCAACAAATTGGTCTTAAACGTTTTTTACCCGGTGTTGTAACCATGTTGCAGGGCAGGCATCGGCAACAATTTGGCATTCCGTTTCATGGCTGGGTACAAGGGATCTGGTATCGCAAAGATTGGTTTAAAGAACACCATTTGGCCGCGCCTGATAATTGGCAACATATTTTAGCCGCTGCCAAAGCACTCAATCGTCCGCAGGATAATCGTTATGGGATTTTAGTTGGGACTAAAATTGACAGCTATGCTGAGCAGGTGTTTACCCAACTAGCATTGTCGAATAACGCTCAAGAGTTTAATAGTAAGGGGCAACTCGTCTTTAATAGCCCAGCAATGCTCGAGACACTGAAGTTTTACCGTCAATTAGCCGCTTATACGCCGCCAGGGCCACAAACTTGGCGAGCCCGAGACTACTATCTACAAGGTAAATTGGGTATGTTTTTCTACTCGACCTTTATCATGGATGACCTAGCGCTAGCTGAAGTGGCTAAAAACTCTCTTAGTGCCGATCATTTCAAAGATCTTAGAGGGGGTAGTTTTGATCCAACTTTAGTAAAAAACACAGGGTTTATCGCCACCATCAATCATCGTTCAGCGGCCTCTTATGGCACATTGTCAGGGTTAGTGGCTTTAAAAACAACGCCGCAACAAGCCGCAGCAACGCGTCAATTTATCCAATTTCTCTACCAACCAGCGAGCTACATCACTTTTTTACACATGGCGCCAGGAGGAATGAACCCTGTTTTGCAGGGGATCGCCAATCAAGCATCGTTTCTCAATGATCCGAACGGAGTTATGAAGCTTTATGACCCCCAGCAATTGACACAAATACTCGGTGGGTTGTCTCATATTCGATCCTTTTCGCTTGTTGATGGCAAAACCATCCCTGTATCAGGCACCATCTTCGCCAAACAGATCATTCCTAAAATGATCTATCGCACGACCATCGAGAAGATGCCAGCGAAGCAATCACTGGATATTGCTACCACGCAGATACAACAATTATTGCGTCAAGCGCAAAACAAATGATGGATCACTATTCACAGCAGTCTCTGGCTTGGAAGATGGTTTTACCAGCTGTCGGCCTAATCGGGCTACTGGTCATTTATCCAATTCTATTTAATGGGTATCTTAGTTTTTTTGATGTACAACTAAATGGGACTAAACATTTTGTTGGGTTAGTCAACTACCAAACACTACTGGGCGACCACAACTTCTATCATTCAATTGGGGTATCGACACTTTACCTCATCGGCTCTGTTGCAGGAACAACGTTACTGGGACTTGCCGTAGCCTTACTACTAAATGAGCCATTTTATGGGCGCAGTTTGGTGCGAATGTTGATCTTGCTGCCTTATTTTGCACCGGTCATTTCAGTCGTGTTTGGCTGGCAGTTTATTTTTGATCCAGTCAATGGGATCTATAATCACATCGTGGTCGATATTTTGCACTGGTCAACAATGCGTTACAACCTGATTGGCGACCCTCAAAGTGCACTTGCCGTTGTCATTTTATTTGATATTTGGAAACATTTTCCCATTGCCTATCTACTGCTGCTCGCGCGATTACAAAGCATCCCGAAAAGCCTTTATGAAGCCGCCGCGATAGATGGCTGTAATGCTTGGTACCGCTTTATTCATGTTACCTTACCGCAGCTTCGCTTCGTATTGGCAACTGTTGTATTACTGCGCATGATCTGGAATTTAAACCGCTTTGAGGACGTTTTTCTACTCGCTCCTAACGTGCAGACTTTGCCTATTTTTACCTACTATCACGCTTTTACTGGGATCATAGATCAAGGGCTAGCGGCAAGCGTCTCAATGCTCCAGCTGTTGGTCCTGACGGGATTAATCTGGCTCTATGTGAAGAAGATACTAAAATGGTGACAAGATGAAGACTATCGCTCGACGGTTAGGTCAGTTAGTAGGTATCTATAGCGCGGTATCGCTCCTGTTGGTTTTTTGTTTGTTCCCATTTGCACAAATCGTCTCGACATCACTTAAACACCCCATTGATTGGGGCAATCCGTCATTAATTCCTAAAGTCATCCACTGGGATGCCTATGAAGAGCTTCTGGGTCTGAAAACGAAAGTCCCTACAAAACTTCCGCAGAGTATCCAACAGCTTCTGGATAATCCAGCACTTAGCAAGGTGCAGCGCCAACAACTTCGCCAACAGTTTAGTCGTGACAAGGATATTTTCCCCTTCGGTCGTTATATGCTCAACAGCTTACTGTTGGCCTTGCTCACCAGTACACTCTCTACGGCATTCGCCGCTAGCGCAGCCTACGCCTTAGCACGCTTACGCTTTGTCGGACGCAGCATGATTGCTAACAGCGTACTATTTGTCTATATGATTGGTGGCGTGCTGCTTATGGTTCCATTATATCAAATGAGTGTTGCTGTTGGTTTAACACACACGCTAACCGGCACGCTATTGAGTATTTTACTTATTTACTTAGTGCAGACACTACCCGTTGCAATGTATATGTTAGGAAACTACTTTCGCACCATCTCGGTCGCATTGGAAGAAGCCGCAATGATCGACGGCTGTTCACGATTTGAAGCCTTTCGTGTCATCATCTTGCCGCTTTCTAAACCCATGTTATTTACTGTATTTGTCTACTGCTTTGTGATTGCTTGGAATGAGTACCTGTTCGCGTCGGTCTTTTTAAGACAGTATCAGGATTTTCAGACTATTCCATTAGCATTGCAGTCCTTATTCACCTCTAAGAATGCAATTTGGGGACGAATTATGGCCGCATCGGTCCTCACGCTCATCCCTGTTATTATCTGTTTTATGTTAGCTAGCCGCCACCTCAGTCGCGGGTTAACCGATGGTGGCGTCAAAGAGTAAGGGAGCATGATGAGTCATATTGAGTTAAGTCATTTACGCAAACAATTTGGCAAAACCACTGTTGTCGATGATTTTAATCTTACCATTGATAATGGTGAATTTGTCGTCCTCGTAGGCCCAAGTGGCTGTGGAAAGAGCACTACATTGCGAATGGTGGCAGGACTTGAATCCATCAGTCATGGGCAAGTAATGATTGACGGACAAGCGATGGAACAACGCCCCCCACATCTTCGCAATATTGCAATGGTTTTTCAAAACTATGCACTCTACCCACATATGAGTGTGCGCGAGAATATCTGCTTTGGCCTTAAAAAATCAGGCGCCAGCACTTCATTCATCCAAACACAATTGAAAAATGTTAGCCAAGTACTGCAATTAAACGAGTATTTAGAGCGTCGACCGGCAGAGCTCTCTGGTGGTCAACGTCAGCGGGTTGCCATGGGCAGAGCGCTGGCACGTGATGCCAAGTTATACTTATTTGATGAGCCCTTATCTAACTTAGATGCAAAACTACGCCACCATATGCGCAGCGAAATAGCTAGATTACAACACCAATATCAAATGACAGCACTTTATGTCACTCATGATCAAACCGAAGCAATGACGTTAGGCGATCGCGTCATCGTCATGCGAGAGGGTAAAATAGAGCAAGTTGGCTCCCCGATGGAGCTATATCTTTATCCTGCCAATACATTTGTTGCAAGTTTTATTGGCTCACCCGCGATTAATCTGCTGCCAGCAAAACTCAGCAAAAATCATCTGGTATTTGACCAACAGTACAGCATCACACTCCCCCACTCATGGGAGTCGCAATTAGACAGTATCCCAGAACAACTACTGGTAGGGATCCGACCCGAGTTTTTAGAAGATGCCCGTCAAAACCAAATCACAAGTCGACACCCCATGGGTAACTACTTAGTTGAACTTATAGAGCAATTAGGTTTTGATCAAGAAGTCACAGTAACGCGGGCAAACCAGCAGATAAAAGCTAGATTGACGCTTCATTCGGACATAAAGGTAGGCCAACAACTCGCCCTAATGGTTGACCCTGAGCGAATACTACTGTTTGACCCAACGACTGGACAGCGTCTTATTATTCACTAAAACGTCCCCCAAACCATCCATTGATTTTGCTTGGCAAGAGGGCTCATCACACACGATCATGCGTTTTAATCAAGTAGTGAGCGGTGTACTTTGATCACTGCTTTTTTCACTTTTTGCGGCGCATCTACAGCGACCAATGGTCGATGGGGACAATATGGTGCGAACACAATAAAATCTCCCGATGACAACGTTACGAACCGCTCATTCACAGGCTGACCAAAGGCGACATCAGACGCTTGCAGTTTATCCTCATCAATATCAACCAGTGGCACCGTCGCGTAACCATAGCGCTCTTCACCATCTAAAACGACTTGAATGTCTAAATAGCTTTGATGAAATTCACAGCGCCGATGCGTTTGTGGCTCCGTGGTATCCAGCGAGACAGTATAAAACAACTGCTCCCCACGTACGTCACAGCGCCCTAGTGGCGCATCAGCGACGAGTTGCGTTGAAAGTTCACGTAAAATTTGCGCAAGCTTTGGCGCGATGGGTTGGATTAAATCAAGCTTATCTAATTGCCCTTGTAACATAAAATTAGTCCTTAACTGCAGCCTCTTCGCATGCTCGAATAGCTGACCAAATCACCAAAATGGTTAGAATATACATCATCACGCCAGAGTTATGCGAAAACATCGATTGGCTCAGGGCAAAATCCATATAACACACTGGCACTAGTACCCCCGCCATCGCCAAACTCTTCATCGGCCAGTCATCAGAATAGCGCTTTACCTTAGCAGAGAACAGCCGCAGCGGCACAAAATAGACAAGTATCAGCAGGATAAAACCACTCATGCCATACTCACTTAAGTTTGTCAGATATTCATTATGGGCATGATCAAAAGGGATTACTGATGGATCAATAAGCCCACGATCGGCTAATTTCTGTTTATACTGATGTAAGTCATATTTGCCAACCCCCAGAACGGGATGCGCATAAAACATATACAGCGCCGCTTTCCACATTTCAAAGCGCATTCCAATCGATGTATCAACATGGGTTCCTTGACGGTACGCTATAACGTTGGTTATGGTTGTCTCAATGCGCGACTTAACTCCAAATTGTGGCACACTGACTAATACAACGGCCCCTAGTATAAATGCGACAACACAACGTTTGGCGTAATACAGTCCAATAAATTCACGGCCTTGCCAAAAAATATAAAACAGCGTCATCGGCATGGCTATCCAGCCACCGCGAGAACCTGACAGAATAGATACCAGAATCCCACTCACGCTCCCTAAAGCCATCAACATCATGGAAGGCAAAGACCCTTTCGCCTTAAAATAAAGAATGCCAACTAGGCACAACATCCCCATTAACATCCCTATATCACCAAACATGATAGGATGCATCCACGCGTTAGCTCGATCAAGATCAAGTATAAAGCGCTGATAGAATGCGATAAGCACACCAATAAAAGCGCCCACTGCTAAGCCATACCAAAACCAAACAATCTTAAATGGATAGCGGCGTAAAAATAAGTAGACCAATGCCCCAATAATAAAACGCGAAGGCTTATCTAAACCGATTATTTCAAAAACGTGTATAAAGCGACAACCGATTAATACCACGCCATAAATAACAAAAGTCAGTAATAACCATCGATCGCCGCGATCAATGCACACATTTATATGCCGAAAACGGGTGACTAACATGACCAGCGCGGCCAAAAGCAACATCGATGCGCCATAACTGTAGCCACTGTTCACCATCAATGCCATTGCAAAAATTGCGGCAACGGCAACAGAGGACCACCAAGTGGCAAATGCGGGAAAATTCTCGCCAATATTCATGAAACGACCAGTCAAGTAGACCACCTCAGAATCAAAATCCGTTTTGCAAAAAAAACTTGTCTCCTCAAGCTTCAAGCACCACATGCAGGTGTGATTGCATGCTCCAACACCTCACCGATCTTACTGATTATATGTACACGATGTATAAGAAATAGTTTCATCAGTATAGTCAAACAACCCACTCAACGCCCTAAATTTGCTGTGTCACAAATCTGTTATAGGCGGAGTAAATCATCAGACGAAGGTAAAAACGGCCATATACTAACTAATTTTGATATTCTTACCTATCAATTTATAAGTCTTTTATAAGACTTTTATAAAATTATTATCATGATAAATACTTTTTTCGCTCAACCACCTTTTCATTAAAATCACTTTTTATAGAGAGTCACCTAAATATTATATCGATTTGATTCAACTCGATATAAGGTGTTTTATCCTTTCAAAAAAGGTGACAAATTTGCAATATTTTGACTGATTTACCTAGCGTTGCAATGCCCCACAAAAAATACAGATCACTTTATCTTTTTAGAAAATCTTACCGCCAGCAGCAAAACATAAAACGATGAGCCACGCCGCTCGCAGTGGAAAATAGTCATTAACATATGCCTAATTCTATTATCATATGCGGATGTCAATAAAAATTAGCTGCCTATTACAACCTATCGATCTTTTTTCTAAGAAGGAGTAGGATAATTTCGGAACATATGGGGATGTATAGATATTTCCTAACACGTGATTTTTACGATGCGTAATTGGTCTAAGTCGATAGGCGTTAGGGTATCAGAGCACACCGACCCTATCCGATTTATCTAAGGAGGTTGACTATGTTTTGGGAACGAAAACTCGATGAATTTGTCACACAACTGTCATCGGAACATCAAGTACCGATGGGTATTCATTTATGGAACGGTAAACAAATTGATCTTTCCGAAAGCCCCAAAGTGATTGTTGAAGTACCGTCTGTTGCATCCTTACGACATCTGATTAAACCCACTTTAAATTCACTAGGTGAAGCTTATGTAGAAGGTAAATTACAAGTAGAAGGCACAGTGACCGATATCATCGATGTTGCCAGCCAACTTGTAGAAGCGTCAACCGGGGGTGCCTTAGAACATAGTAAATCGAAACGGTTTCGCCACTCTCGCAAAATTGATGCTGAATCAATTGCTTATCATTATGATGTATCAAATGACTTTTATCGCGAATGGCTTGATACAAACATGGTTTATTCCTGCGGCTATTTTCACGCACTCGATGACACACTGGAGCAAGCTCAGGAACAAAAAATCGATCATATTCTTAATAAAATCCGCTTGCAACCAGGACAAACATTGTTAGATGTTGGCTGTGGTTGGGGAGCACTGATTATCAGAGCGGCCCAAAAATATGGTGCGAAAGCACTGGGCGTGACCATCTCTGAACAACAATATGAGGAAGCCAAACGACGGATCCACGCTGCAGGACTCGATGATTGCTGCGAAGTTCGTTTTCAAGATTATCGAGATATTACTGGCCAATTTGATCGCATCACCAGTGTAGGTATGTTTGAACATGTTGGGCTTAACAATCTTCAGTCCTATTTTTCAAAACTCAATTCTCTACTTAGTGACGAGGGCATTATTCTCAATCACGGGATCACCTCAAGCGATCCTAACTCAGGTGGTGCACCAGCAGGTGGCGGGGAATTTATCGACAAATATGTCTTTCCAAATGGCGAACTCCCTCACATTAGTTTAGTCCTAGAGCAAATGACTCGAGCAGGTTTAGAAGCGACTGATATTGAAAACTTACGTCGCCATTATGCGATGACTTTAGAACATTGGGCCGCGCGCTTTGAAGCTAAAAGTGAAAAACTGAAAACCATGGTCGATGAACGCCATTTTCGGATCTGGCGAGTGTATCTAGCAGGTTGTGCCCATGCCTTCCATCAAAACTGGGTGGAACTGCATCAAGTGGTTGCGACCAAAGCAGGCCACTATGTATTGCCGCTTACGCGTGACTATATCTACCAAGATCAGGAATAACACCTTTGAACGGTTCGATGATTGTCTATATTTGTGAGTTAATGTTAATCAACCAATCGGCGCTTAAACACAGGTTTTAGTGCCGTTGATTCAGCTTCACAATAACAATACCCACCTTGGTCAAAGCCAAGCAATTGTTGCGGTGTATCTAAGCGTTGATCAATCATATAACGCACCATCATGCCGCGGGCTTTTTTGGCATAAAAGCTTATTATTTTATATTGGCCGTTTTTATAATCTTTAAAAACAGGGGTAATAATCTCTCCCTGCAACTGCTTCGGTTTCACCGCTTTGAAGTACTCATTCGATGCTAGATTGATTAAAAATCTGTCCCCATTATCTGCTAGTGCTTGGTTCAAGACTTGAGTTATCAGATCGCCCCAAAATGTATAAAGATCTTTTCCCTGCGGATTATCCAACTTGATCCCCATTTCCAATCGATAAGGCATAATCAAGTCAAGCGGTCGGATCACCCCATACAACCCTGACAAGATCCGCAGGTGAGCGCTGGCATAATGTCTATTGTCATCAGTTAGGCTAACCGCATCCAGCCCTGTATAAACATCCCCCGTAAAGGCATAGAGTGCCGCTTTGGCACTGGGGACCTCAAATGGTACCTGCCATTGGTCAAAACGGGCCGCATTAAGCCCGGCTAATTTATCACTAATTTTCATCAGCGATGCAATTTGCGCTGGTGTTAACTGCTTGGCTCGATCAATAAGTAATTGACTGTGCTCGAGCAATTGAGGTTGGGTATACACCCCATCAGGCGCAAGCGTAGCAAAATCTAAACTTTTCGCAGGTGAAATAACCGCTAACATCCCCGTGTCCTTATGTATTTTATTATTGTTCTGAGTGTACCTGTCAAAACCAGTGACGTCTAATCGATGCAAAGAGATCACCCAAGATACGTCTACGCGTAGCATTTATTCAGAGAACGAAACACCCGTTGAAAATCAATCCATATACATCGCAATAAGCCAACAATGCTGAATCCGCATGATTTACACCTTAAGATGCCCCTTATCGATACGTGTTGCTATCATCAGAAAAGGTGTAGTTCCTCAGCGTTATGCTTTACACTAATTATCATGTATGTGTTTGTGATTTGACGTTAGTTGTTACACCATGAATGATATTGACCAACAGATTAAAACAGTTCGCCAGCAAATCGCTGCAGCGGAACACACTTGTCAGCGAACCGGACAAGTGACGTTACTCGCTGTTAGCAAAACCAAACCGATACTAGCCATTAAACAAGCTTATCAAGTCGGACAGCGCGCTTTTGGCGAAAACTATGTCCAAGAAGGGGTGGATAAGATCATCACATGTCAGCAAGCTCAATGGTTAGAGTCCCCCATTGAATGGCATTTTATTGGCCCTTTGCAATCGAACAAAAGTCGTTTGGTCGCGGAACACTTTGATTGGGTTCAAACTATTGATCGGGCTAAAATTGCGCAGCGCCTCAACGAGCAGCGCCCTGTTGATAAACCCCCTTTGAATGTCTGTATCCAAATTAATATCAGCGGTGAAGCCAGCAAATCAGGCATCGCACTCACTGAGGTTGAGTCTTTAGCTGAGCTCATTGGTACGCTTCCTCAGTTGCGCCTCCGCGGATTGATGACGATCGGGACACCTGGCAACGCTCAACAAGAATTTCCGTTAATGCAACAAATTTTTGAAAAACTCAAAGTGCATTATCCTGCAATCGATACACTCTCAATGGGCATGACGGCCGATATGGCGCAAGCTATTCAATATGGCAGCACATTAGTACGTATCGGTAGCGCAATATTTGGTGAGCGTGATTATCATCATTAGTTATGTTCGTCAGTATCTAGTTACAACAATAGGAGACTTATGGCAACACCTAGAATTGTCTTTATTGGCGCCGGCCACATGGCTGGGAGTTTAATCGGTGGAATGATTAAACAAGGTATGGACAGCGCATTTATTGGCGCCTGTGATCATAATCCACCCAAACTCGAACAGTTACAATCTCACTATGGTATTCAAGTTTATTCTGATAGCCTAAGCGCATTAAACTCCGCCGATGTCATTGTTTTAGCAGTCAAACCTCAAGTGATGCAAGCTTTGTGTGAAACGCTCAAGCAAGATGGCGATGTTTCTGGCAAATTGTTCATATCCGTTGCGGCTGGGATTACCTGCTCCCATCTTAAAAAGTGGTTAGGTGATGTTCCGATCGTGCGCTGTATGCCAAATTTACCCGCAAAAGTAGGGCTGGGAGTCAGTGGACTTTATGCCAGTGTCGACACCAATGCCGAGCTACGTAAAATTGCCGAGCAAACACTTGAATGTGTCGGAGCAGTGATTTGGGTAGAAAAAGAGGAAGGAATCAATCATATTATTGCCGCAGCGGGTAGTGCTCCTGCTTATTTCTTCCTGTTTATGGATGCAATACAGCAATATGCTCAATCACTAGGATTTAGTGAAAAAGATGCAAGGAACATTGTCACCCAAACTGCGCTTGGGAGCGCCACATTGGCGATGAGCGACCCGGGTACCACTCTTGCCCAAATGTGCCAGAATGTGGCCGTTAAAGGGGGAACGACCGCAGAAGCTGTCCGAGTGTTTAACCAAGCAGATATACACACTACGGTTAAAAAAGCGATGCAAGCTGCCATTGAGCGCAGTCAGCAACTCGAAGATCAACTTTAACAGAGAACAAGTTTAATTTTATGATGGCTTTTAATTATTTAATAACGACATTGTTTGACCTCTATCTGATGGTCATCATTTTGCGTGTCTGGCTGCAATTCGCCCGAGCTGATTTTTATAATCCGTTTAGTCAATTTGTTGTTAGGGCAACCAACCCTTTGCTCAAACCCTTGCGGCGGATCATCCCCGGTTTTGCGGGTGTTGATTGTGCTGGCATTGTGTTGGCGCTGCTGGTTGCAGCCGCCAAATGGGCTGCAGTAATGCAATTAGCACAAGGTGCTATATCTTGGAGCTTTATCCCTCTATTTGCGCTACTTACCGTTGTTAAACAAACGGGCAGTTTATTGTTTTGGATCCTACTGGTACGGGCTGTCTTAAGCTGGATTAGTCAAGGCCGAAGCCCTATTGAATATGTTTTTATGCAACTCACTGAGCCATTTTTAGCCCCCATTCGACGCATTATCCCAGCTATGGGTGGACTAGACCTGTCAGTCTTGGTTTTATTTATTATACTTAATTTTGTTAATATGTTATTGACCACTCAGATCCCATATTGGCGCTTAATGTAAGCTAACCTGATCACTGGCCGCTCATTAAGAGCGGCTTTTTAACCTGTACTTGCTTATCAACAGTTAGTCAGGTCAATACGTTGTATAAACTGGTTATATTCCTTCTCTCGGCCCAGATCATTTGCCTGCCTCTTTATTATTAAACTGAACGCGTTATGATAATGCTCATCTGTCTACCGACAGATCAATATTCAAGTTCTAAGCGTCCCTGTCGAACCACCTATATTGATGTTTCGATGATGCTCTGAGCCTATCAACACAATATATCAGTTGATGATAGCTTAACCTCATAACCCTGTTTCTGATAAAACCTTAACCATGGGATACCTTATGACAAATACAAAACGCCCTTTATATATTCCCTACTCTGGCCCCGCTCTGCTTGAAACACCTTTACTCAATAAAGGGAACGCTTTTACCGAAGAAGAACGCACAGAATTTAACCTCGAAGGGCTGGTTCCTCAAGCCATTGAAAACATTGAAGAGCAAACTCAGCGAGCATTAAAGCAATATCGCAGTTTTCATAGTGATATGAACAAACATATCTTTCTGCGTAATATTCAAGACACTAATGAAACCCTATTTTACAAATTGGTGACCGAAAATATCGCAGAAATGATGCCTATCATTTATACCCCAACGGTGGGGATGGCTTGTGAGCAATTTTCCAATATATATCGGCGCTCACGGGGGTTATTTATCAGCTATCCTGACAGAAACCGCATCGAAGAGGTTCTCAATAACGCAACGCGCCATACTGTCAAAGTGATCGTTGTGACCGATGGTGAACGTATTTTAGGGTTAGGCGATCAGGGAATTGGAGGAATGGGGATCCCAATTGGTAAATTGGCGCTCTATACGGCTTGTGGTGGAATTAGCCCCGCTTACACTTTGCCTATCGTATTAGATGTCGGTACCAATAACCAAAACTTACTCGACGATCCGATGTACATGGGCTGGCGTCATCCGCGTATTAGCGGTACTGACTACGACGATTTTGTCGAACAATTTATGCAAGCAGTGAATATCCGCTGGCCAGACGCGCTGATCCAGTTTGAAGATTTCGCGCAAGCTAACGCCAATCCCATATTGAGCCGCTACCGCAACCAATACTGCTGCTTTAATGATGATATTCAAGGTACCGCCTCGGTAGCGGTCGGATCATTGATTGCGGCCTGTCAGGCCAATCATGAAAAATTAAGCGACCAGCGTGTTTGTTTTGTGGGTGCTGGCTCAGCGGGCTGCGGTATCGCACAAGCAATTATCCGCGCGATGGTTGACGAAGGGATTGACAAAGACAGAGCTCATCGCCAGATCTATATGATTGACCGCTGGGGATTACTGCAAGATAACATGCCAAATTTGCAAAGCTTTCAAACCCCACTAAGCCAAAGTTCGGCACTAGCGCAAGAGTGGCAAATTGAGAGCGATAACATCTCGCTACAAGATGTGATTGATAACGCTCAGCCGACGATTCTTATCGGTGTATCGGGCGTCGGCGGTATCTTCACCGAGGAAGCAATTCGCAGTATGAGCAGCTATTGCAAACGACCGATCATTTTTCCAATGTCCAACCCAACCAGTCGTGTTGAAGCGCGTCCTGAAGACATTTTACGCTGGAGTGATGGTCGAGCCTTAGTCGCTACAGGGAGTCCATTTCCACCCGTTAATTTCGCCGACCAGAGCTACCCTATCGCCCAATGCAATAACAGTTATATTTTCCCAGGTATTGGTCTTGCAGTGATCGCGGCGAAGGTGACGCGAATCAGTGATGAAATGCTAATGTCTGCCAGCCGTACTTTAGCGGAGTTTTCACCCGTTGTACGCAATGGAAAAGGAAGTTTATTGCCACCACTGAACGACATCAAAGAGCTCAGCAAAGCCATTGCTTTTTCGATTGCCAAACAAGCTATCAATGAAGGGTTAGCCCCGCGAGTCAGCGATGAGTACCTTCAACAATCGATTGACAACAACTACTGGACCCCTGAATACCGACGCTATAAACGCACGTCGTTCTAAGACAGGTTGCATCTGCGGAGCACTTAGTTATGATCCGCAGACGCTTATCTATCAGGAAATACCTCTATGGCTAATATTGTATTGGCAACCTCGAATCGCGGCAAAGTCGCCGAACTGCAATCGCTACTGCAGCAATGCGGCCTAACCATCATTGCGCAGTCCGAGTTTGCTCTCGTTGACGCCGATGAAACAGGTACAACCTTTGTTGAAAACGCTATTATCAAAGCCCGCCACGCTGCACACCAAACGGGCCTGGCCGCGATTGCCGATGATTCAGGGTTAGCCGTTGAGGCGCTAGGCGGTGCTCCCGGTATCTATTCAGCGCGCTACAGCGGTGACTCAGCCACAGATCAGAGCAACATTGCAAAATTACTCGAAGCACTCAATGACACGCCCGCCGAGAAACGACAAGCCTGCTTTCACTGTGTTTTGGTCTATATGCGAAGTGATGATGATCCCACCCCACTGATCTGCCATGGGCAATGGCAGGGACATATCAGTCGCAGCGCTCAAGGTGAACAAGGTTTTGGCTATGATCCAATATTCATCCCTGCAGGCTATCAGCAAAGTGCCGCTCAGCTTGATGCTAGCGAAAAAAATCGGATTAGTCACCGCGGCCAAGCACTCGCTCAGTTACTGCAACACTTGGAGGTGGCATGTTAGCGCTACCCAAACTGTCCTTGTATATTCACATTCCATGGTGCGTGCAAAAATGTCCTTATTGCGACTTTAACTCACATGCACAAAAAAGTGACATCCCCGAACAAGCTTATATCAGCGCACTGCTGGCAGATTTAGATGATGAATTGGCTTTGGTGCAAGGACGCGCGCTGCACAGTATTTTTATTGGCGGTGGCACCCCAAGTTTATTGAGTGCTCAAGCAATTGCTCGGCTCTTAGATGGAGTCAGCGCTAGATTCATCTGTGAGCGTGATATGGAAGTGACCATGGAAGCCAACCCAGGTACTGCTGAAGCGGCTCGTTTTGCCGGTTACTTTGCCGCAGGCGTGAACCGATTGTCTTTAGGAATACAAAGCTTTGATGACGCGCAACTCACCCGCTTAGGGCGTATTCATGATAGCCGCCAAGCAATTGCAGCCGCAGAAATGGCGCGCCAAGCAGGATTTGAACGTCTTAATTTAGACTTGATGCATGGCCTTCCTTATCAAAATGCTCAGCAAGCGCAAGCTGATTTAGCACAGGCCATCGCCTTAGAACCGACGCATATCAGTTGGTACCAACTAACCATTGAAGCCAACACTGCGTTTGCCAGCAAACCCCCGCCATTACCCGATGAAGATCGCTTATGGGATATCGAAACGGCTGGTAAAGCGCGTTTAGCCGACCATGGCTACCAACAGTATGAAGTATCCGCTTATGGCTTAGGCGATGATCGTGCGCGCCATAATTTAAACTACTGGCGTTTTGGCGATTATATTGGGATTGGCTGCGGAGCCCATGGCAAGCTCACCGATTTAACACAAAATAGCTTAAAACGTCGAGTCAAGGTCAAACACCCCAAAGGCTATTTAGAAAAGGATCGCAATAAACTTGACCAGAGCTGGGAAATTGCCACATCAGAGCGCCCTTTTGAATATTTTTTAAATCGGTTACGACTGTATGAGGCGATCCCCAAAGCAGAATTTCGTGCACTCACCGACCAGCCGCTTAGCCTTGTTGAACCTGCAATACAACGCGCTCAACAACTGGGTTTGATGAGTAACACAACGGACCATTGGCAAGTAAGTGCGCATGGTCGACTCTTTTTAAACGATCTACTTGATCTATTTTTGGTGGAATAGTTCGCGGTTTTCGAACATTAAATCCCATACGCCGAGGCCAAGCTTTTGGCCTCGGTTTTCAAACTTCGTCAACGGACGCCACTGCGGGCGTTCAACATAGTCCCCATGGGCAGATAAGTTCTGGTAACCTTCGGCTTGAGACATCACTTCTAGCATCTGTTCGGCGTAATTTTGCCAATCTGTTGCCATATGGAAGATGCCACCAACATGTAGCTTTCGCCGTACTAATTGAGCGAAATCAGGTTGTACAATACGTCGCTTATGATGGCGTTTTTTGTGCCATGGATCTGGGAAAAACAACTGCAATTTATCCAAACTATTATCGCTGATGCAATCCTTTAAAATTTCCACAGCATCATGTTCAACCACTCGCAAATTGCTCAGTTGCAGATCAAAGAGATCGGCCAAACAAGCGCCAACTCCGGGGCGATGAACTTCGATCCCGATAAAATCCCAT
The DNA here is from genome assembly GCF_046054155.1 of Celerinatantimonas yamalensis. Taxonomy (NCBI): domain Bacteria; kingdom Pseudomonadati; phylum Pseudomonadota; class Gammaproteobacteria; family Celerinatantimonadaceae; genus Celerinatantimonas; species Celerinatantimonas yamalensis. Next base: position 232,334 of record NZ_JBEQCT010000005.1, on the reverse strand, counting down.
TGTGGATTGCATTGTGCCATCTCCACTAAGGATTTACCCATACCAAAGCCGATCTCTACAACCCGCGGCGCTTGACGACCAAAAATAGCGTCTAGATCATACGGTTGGGATTGGTGTGTCAATCCATAAACAGGCAACAAATTATCTAGCGCATGAGCCTGACGATTACTTAAGCGCCCTTCTCGTTTAACAAAACTGCGGATCTGTCGCTTGATTTTGCCATCTGCGGTTGGCGCTTGTTCGTCTGTTTCACTCATCACTTATCTCTGGTCAGTCGAAAATCATGGCCGCATTATCCAAAAAGCAGCGCCAATCGCAAGATAAAAAGTGCGCTATTTATGCAATAGAGTTATTGGCGCGCAGCAATCCAACGGACAATTTGTTGATCGGTCGCTTGAAGGGGTTTCCAAGTTAACTCTCCAAGGTTTCTTAATGAATCATCCACAGAGCTTTCCAACATACCATCGCTGCGAGCACTCCCACCATTTAAGCCTAACAGGGCAGCTTTAACCGCTGCCGATGCTCCAGTTGAGACTTTCAATGCGCAGCCGGGTTTGGCACCATCACAGTAAATGCCACTAATATCACCGATCATATAGCGAATAGTTTGCTCAATTTGTGACACATCGCCACCGAGTAACCAGTTAATGGCAGCAGCTGAGCCCATCGCTGCAGTTGTCGCCGCGCACAGAGCCGACAAGGGTGACTGCATTTTTTTGATATACACTGCTAATAGATGACTCATCGCCAGCGCGCGTAACCTCTGCTCATTGCTAACCTGTAATATTTGTGCAACCGCAACCACCGGCATGGTTGCTGCAATTCCCTGGTTACCACTTCCAGAGTTACTCATCGCAGCCATTGGCGCACCAGCCATACGTGCATCACTGGCTGAAGCACTCAGGATCATCGCGCGACTCGCTAAATCATCGCTCAACCATCCTGCTTGCTGCTGCTGGTAGAGGGATGCACCAACTGCAAGTCCCAATTTCTCAGTAAGCCCCACATCGCTAAGCGCTTGGTTTAAAGTGGCGCTTTGCTCGATAAAATGCAGTTCAGCAAGATCGACTTGAGTAATAAATTCAACGATTTGCCGCACTGACCACCCCTCAGCAGGTACGCGCTCGCATACCGCTGAGCGGTTCGATGCATCCTGATAGCAACACTGTCCATCGACTTCGATACTTAGCACACCATCATGCTGTTGCCCCATCACCACTTTTGCTTTTGACTGATCAGTTGTCACCTCAAGGCAAGTATAAAAAACATCGTCATGATCGATATAGTTGAGTGTGATCTGTTGCTTGTCGATCAATTGCTTGGCCGCATCCAACCCCTCAGGGGAAAGCTTCGCAAGCACTTCTAATCCAGCCTCGCTATTGCCACAAAACCATCCCGTCGCAGCGGCAATGGCAAGTCCTGTCATGCCTGTTCCAGGGACAAATACACCGGCTGCATTTTTAAACAGGTTCGCACTCACACAGATCTGCATCGACAGTAGCGCACCGGGGCAATGATGACGAGCATGGGCCGCGGCTAACGCAACGGTCAGCGGTTCAGTACAGCCAAGAGCTGGTTTTAAAGCGCGTTTTAACGTATCTAAATATCCGATTGTTGCCGACATGAATTACTCCTTTGTATTGAGCTCTCAGCATATCGCCATCGCCATGCAAAAAAATTGCAAAGTCGTTTATTATAATTTTATTTTTAGAAAATTTTTCTATATTTAGCATTAATAATGTAAAATTATTCTAATATATCAAACTTAAGAACAATTCAATGCTTGATAGTAAAGATCGACTTATCTTAAGCCTGTTACAACGTGACGCCACTTTACCCTTGCAAACCATTGCCGAGCGTGTGGGGCTATCCGCCACCCCTTGCTGGCGACGCATTCAAAAATTAGAACAGAGTGGTGTGATTCGAGCTAAAGTCGCGCTGCTTGATAGAGGACAACTCAATCTAGGTGTCACCGTGTTTGTTTCAATCAAAACCTCATCGCACACGCAAAGCTGGCTTAATCGCTTCAAGCAACTCGTCAATGATATTCCTGAGATTATCGAAGCACATCGCATGAGTGGTGATACTGATTATCAATTGCAAGTCGTCGTTCCCGATATTGAACGCTACGACTGCATCTACAAAAAACTTATCGAACAGCTTGATTTTGCAGATATCAGTTCCGCCTTTGCGATGGAAACTTTAAAAGCAACAACACAGTTGCCAACCGATTACCATAGCGACTCTTAAACCTACTTTTTTCATGGTTTTCGCTCTGTTTTGACCATGCTATAGTGCCTCAGTTTTTCAAAATGAGAGAGTTATGACAGGCGTTCTGCAACCACAATCGTTCCATCAAATACTCGTCGATTGGGCCGATACTCATGGCCGCCATGATCTTCCTTGGCAACAAAGACCAACGCCTTATTCTGTGCATGTCTCGGAGATCATGTTGCAACAGACACAAGTAGCAACAGTCATCCCTTATTTTGAGCGCTGGATGGCGAGCTTTCCTGATCTACAGGCCTTGGCACATGCGACTGAAGATCACGTCATGCACCATTGGCAGGGATTAGGCTATTACTCTCGAGCTCGCAATTTACAAAAAGCCGCGCAGTATCTTCTTGAACAATTTAGTGCTCATTATCCGCGTACGCTCAAACAAATTGAGATGATCCCAGGCGTAGGGCGCTATACCGCCGGGGCAATTGTCTCATTTGCTTATAATGAACGTGGCCCAATCGTCGATGGTAATGTGCGACGACTGTTTTGCCGATACTTTGCTATTGATGGCGTGCCATCCACCAGCGCAGTCAGTCGTAAACTTTGGGATTATGCCGAGCAATACACACTGGATACCCACTGTCGAGCCTATGCACAATCACTGTTGGATATGGGGGCAACAATCTGTACCGCGAAAAATCCCGCCTGCACCATTTGTCCACTGCAAACGAGCTGTCAGGCTTATCAACAGCAGCGAGTTGAACAATTACCAACGCCCAAACCTAAAAAGCAACAGCCAACCAAAGCCGGCCGCTTTATATGGATAGAACAAGACCAGCAGCTTTATTTAGAAAAGCGACCGGCACCAGGCATTTGGGCCGGATTGTGGTGTTTGCCACAAGATGACAGCACGCAAGTATTAGAGCCGCAAATCCAGATCGGCACATTTAAACATGTATTTAGTCACTACAAATTAGATGCGGAAGTCGTGCAAGCCTCGCCTTCTGAGGATTTAAAGGGTCAATTTTTTAGTCGCTCTCAATTAGATAACTTAGGATTACCCACGCCTATTCGAGCATTTATTAGTCGCCATTTTAACTAGCGACCCTATCCATTCAGTTAAGACGCAGCAACTAGCGGGAAAACTACGGGGCATTGATGTTTCAAGGCTTATTTTTACGGCGTGTTGGCGGGCTTTTATACAAGACAGTACACATATCGCACAGTTATTAATAATAATTTAATGAATAAAAATAAATTCAGTGAAAGGCAACTCAAAGAACCACTGACTCAAGCGATTCTATTTGACACTTATCACTCATTTAAAATCATTAAACATCGTATCTTATTTTGCGAGCAATACCCTGTCAGAACAAACGCATCTAGCCTTGAAGTCATCACACGCCCTAGCACTTGAGCGTTAGTTTTGATATAACTCATGCATCCATTTGGATAGCCCCAAACACAAAGAGGACGATATGACGCGGATGGTTTTTTGTCAGCGCTTGCAAAAAGAAGCCGAAGGAATGGATTTTCAGATGATCCCAGGGGATCTAGGTAAACGTGTCTATGATAATATCAGCAAAGAAGCATGGACAATGTGGCAAGCGAAACAAACGATGCTGATCAATGAGAAAAAACTCAATTTAATGAATTTAGATGATCGCAAAGTATTAGAAAGTGCCATGATTGAATTTCTATTTAATCAAGGTGATGTGACTATCGACGGTTACACGCCACCAGCCAATTAATCGACTATTGTGAAGGGATGCTCAAAAGCGCTATCTGTAATAGCTTTAGCAGCACTAAGTGGGTGCAGTAATGGTGTCGGTCCTGAGCGGATTATTCGAGTATTCACATCGGATAATCCATCGCGGGCAGCCACTCAATTAGCGCAATCTCAGGGACGATATTACGCGGCCCACCCCCGTGATCTTAAAAAAGACGTGGTGGGTTTCAATCGACTGATTAATCGTTTAACTAATCATGTCCACCAAGTTTGGGGAAAAAACGATGACTTAGTCGCCAGTCAAAAAACGTTCGTGAAATACACTAATAATTATCGAACGCGGGCAAGTATTAACTTTGATGAAGGTCAGGTTCAAGTTGAAACGCTTGCCACCGTGAGCCCCAAGCGGGAACTCCAGCAAGCTATCGTAGCCACCTTATTAACCCCAGATGATCCCACCAAAGTTGACCTATTTTCTGATAAAGCATTCATTCTCGGCCAAGGAAAACCTTTTCTTTACAAGCAGGTGCTCGATCACGATGGTCAACCCATTGAATGGAGCTGGCGAGCCAATCGGTATGCTGATTACCTTATCAAATATCACCTCAAAACGCGCCAGTTAGGCTATAAAAAGATCTGGTATGTCGATTTTCCACTGACCCGCGACAGCTTACAAATTCGTGAATATCGCTATGCCAGCCTCATTCGCAAATATGCGAGGCGCTATCACGTTCAAGAGAGCCTTGTGTATGCCATTGTCAAAACTGAAAGTAGTTTTAACCCCTATGCAGTCAGCCACGCGAATGCCTATGGATTGATGCAAGTGGTCCCGACTACCGCAGGGTCCGATGTTTATCAGCGCATAAAAAAACGAAGTGGACGCCCCACTGGCCAGCAGCTGCTACGCCCAGCATTTAACTTAGATATTGGCACCGCCTATCTGCATATTCTCAAAAGCATCTATTTGAAAGATATCCGTAATCCACTATCACGTCGCTATAGCATGATCTCAGCCTACAACGGCGGAGCGGGTAATGTCTTTAACACCTTTTCAAGTCGCCCATCATCAGCCATTCAGCGTATCAATCAACTCAGCCCTCAAGCGGTTTATCGCGCACTGACCAAGCAACACCCTAGAACAGAATCTCGCCGTTACTTGTATAAAGTCAATAAGGCTGAACAACAATTTATCAACGCCAGCTAAACAGTGAAGCACTCAGCCAAGGGTTAAAACCACATCGGTACAACCTTTGCAGCAGTGTAGATGCAACAGTTCCCCTTGACGATCCGCGCTGATAGTTTGCTGGCAACTTGGACAGTTTACCAGCTTGCCTGCTAAAACCTGTTTGAGCCAACGCTGTTGCTGAGCAAAGCCATCTTTTTGGCGCTGATTAAGCGCTTTAAAATCGTTCATGACTGCTCCTCTCGTATCCGCTTAATCAAATCATACTCACCCCACATGGGTTGCTGGCGTAAATAGCGACGCAACATATCTAACGCTGTTGCTACAGCAGTTTCACGAATAGCCGTACGAGTTCGCCCGGTTAATTGTAAGCATTGGCTAAAACACTGCGTTTCAGTTGCCAGCGCGAAACAGACCGTGCCGACAGGTTTCTCATCGCTGCCCCCATCAGGACCCGCAATACCAGTGATACTCAAAGCTATATCGGCATCACTGTGCGCTAACGCTCCTTGTGCCATTGCTTGAGCAACCTCTACAGATACAGCGCCAAAATGAGTTAGTAATGACTCACTAACACCTAGCATTTGTTGTTTGGCAAGGTTAGTATAAGTGACAAATCCACGCTCAAAATAACCAGAGCTGCCGGCTACTTTAATCAACTGACTGGCCAATAGGCCACCACTACACGATTCGGCGCAGGCCAGCTTTAACTCTTTGGCTAACATCAGTTGTTGAATGAGCGCTGCCCAATCACCACTATCTTCGCTAAATAACTCCGTTCCCAATATATTTCGGATCTGCTGATGGACCTCACGTAATGCTGATTGCAGAGCGCTCGGGGCAAAGACTTTAATTTCAATACTAGGACGTGCAGCGCGAAAACCTAAGCGCGCCCCAGCAGGTAACACTAATTGTTGAAGTCGCTGATCGACTCCAGACTCGGATAAACCGAAAGTAAAAAAACGCTTAATCGGCGCATGGTCGCCCTTCGGTAGACGAGGTAACCACTGTTGGCTCAGCATCTGTTTAAATTCGCTGGGAACACCGGGCGTAAATAAGACTTGGCAATCATGGTGAACAATAGCAAACCCACAAGCGGTTCCAATAGGGTTATCAATCAACTCAGCGCCGACAGGTAACATGGCTTGTTTAATGTTACTCTCTGGCATCTCCCGCTGCTTATTTGCATACCAGCGCTTGAGGTTCTCTAACCAAAACTGATTGAGCTCTAGTGGCACATCTAATAAAACGGCAGCAGCCTGTGCACTGAGGTCATCACTGGTCGGCCCGAGCCCACCATTAACGAGCAGCCAATCCGCACGTCGACAACACTCATCAAGCACACTGACTAATGTCGAAAGATCATCAGCGATAGTTTGTCGCCGGGCAAATTTAAGTCCACATTCTGCAAGTTGTTGCCCTGCCCATGCTGCATTTGTATCTACAATATCACCTTGAAGCACTTCATCGCCGGTGCTTAGCATCTCTATAACCACGGGTCTTCCTTCTTTAGAACAAAGCAGGCACAGTCTGCTTTGTTAATCTTTTTGACTATATATTGCACGGTTTTGTTCAGGTATCCGTCGTGGTTTACCTTCATCATCAATCGCCACATAGGTAAATGTTGCCTGTGTGACGCAAAAGCGCTCTTCAGGACTACTTTGGCGCAATACTGGTTTTACCCAAACTTCGAGTTGAATCGTCAGCGAACTATTGCCCACTTTCGAACATGAGCCATAACAGCAGACGACATCTCCTATCTGCACCGGCTCTAAAAATGTCATGCCGTTAACCGCCACCGTACATGTTCGCCCCAGCGCAATCTCTTTGGCCAAAATGCTCCCAGCGATATCCATTTGTGACATGATCCAACCGCCAAAAATATCACCATTGGCATTTGCATCCGCGGGCATTGCTAGGGTTCTCAGTAGCATCTGTCCTTCTGGGGAAGCTGTTTTGTCTATCATATGGACCTCGTATAAAAATCTTTTATACCTTTAATTAAGGTATCGACACTCGCTTGATTTACATCTAAATGAGTCACAAACCGAATCGGATCCCCACCAAAAATAAGGATGTCGCGACTTTGTAGATAAATTTGTAACTCCCGGGAACGGCCTTGCATACAGCGTGCATAGACCATATTGGTCTGAACGCTGAGCGGGTCAACCTCAAATTCGTCAATCTCGGTTAATCGTTTGGCTAAATAATGGGCGAGTACGTGATCGTCGCTTAAACGCTCGGGCATCACATCAAAGGCGATCTGTCCCGCGGCAGCCAATATGCCAGCTTGGCGCCACCCACCACCGAGCATTTTGCGAATACGCGTGGCTTGTTGAATAAAGTCTTTGGAGCCAAAGAGTAAGGCTCCCACTGGCGCAGCAAGTCCTTTGGATAAACAGATGGTAAAGGTATCGACATGACGGGTAATGCTTTGAATATCGACGCCCAGTTGCACGCTCGCATTAAACAACCGAGCGCCATCAATATGCAGTGCTAATTGCTGCGAGTGACAAAGCTGTTGTATCGCAGGCCAATAATTCATGGGTAATACGCGTCCACCAATCGTATTTTCCACGGAAACCAGCTTAGTTCGCGCAAAATGAACATCATCAGGCTTAATCACAGCGCGAATATCATCAATAGCGAGGCTGCCATCAGCCTGATTCACCACTGGCTGTGGTTGAATACTGCCGAGAACCGCAGCACCGCCTTGCTCATATTTAAAATTATGCGCTTGCAGCCCGCAAATATACTCATCACCACGGCCACAATGGCTCATTAATGCCAGTAAGTTAGCTTGCGTACCAGAGGTACAAAAAAGTGCGGCTTCAGTGCCCATTCGCTCTGCCGCACTACGTTGCAAATGCGCGATCGTTGGGTCATCACCATAAACATCATCCCCAACAGGGGCGTCAGCCATGGCCCGTCGCATCTCAATGGTCGGTTGGGTGACCGTGTCACTACGAAAATCAATCATGGGATCTCCTGTTCAATCCAGCAGACTGGATCAGGTACTTGGAACGTGTAATTGAGCGTTTGTTTAATTAATTGATTACCAATCACTTTGCTAATACCGGGAACATCACTAAATAACGGAGGGGCCAGTTGCAAAACATTGGCAGCAGCCGTATAAAAATCACGTCGGGTTGGATGGCCATCACAACAAGCATTAAAGACCCCAGGGAAGGTATCTTGCTTAATGATTGCGCTAATCAAACCAATACAATCGCGTTGATGAATCAGATTAACAGGCGTATCACCACCATCGACGGTACGCCCAGCTAAAAAACGCCCCGGATGACGACCAGGGCCAATTAACCCACCAAAACGTAAGATACTAGTACGAAAAGCGCGATTCGACATGAGCTTTTGCTCAATCGCCAGCAATGTGTGCCCTGAGTCACTGCTGGGCTCAGGGCGCAGTGTTTCATCAACCTGCGTTTGCTGTTCACCGTACACTGATGTGGAGCTAATAAACAAAACGCGAGGGATCTGATACTCAATCGCAACCGCAATCAACGCATCGATTTGGGCAATGTAAAAAGGGGCATCATGCGCTTTACGCTTAGGAGGAATATTGATGATCAATAGATCACAGTCATTAAATAATCGCAACGATTCACTACATTGCAAAGTCGGGGTCAATGATAATGCGGCATTGATGACGCCCGCTTGGGTTAGCTCCGCTCTGGAACTGGTATGTTGACGGCTGCCTCGAACTTGATAGCCTTTAGCGACCAGATGATAGGCAAGCGGTGTACCTAACCATCCGCATCCGATCACTGCGACTCGTTGGATCTGTTTTGTCATAGCACTCTCCTCAAAACCTATTATCATGGAAACGGGGCGTTAAGTAATCATTTTCCAAATGAATTTTTGATAATTTTCGCTTAGATTATGGTGATTTAAACTCGACAAGCCTCATCAGGGTCGATATAACTAAAGTCGAAGACTCACCAATCGATTGCCAGCCCACCCAAGGTGGTGCTCAATGATCTTAAGATCAACAAAGAAGAAGGATTTATGTCTCTGTTTAGTAAATTACGCTGCGCCGTTACTTTAGGTCAAGGTGTATTAGTTAATCTACCAGAACCCAAAGGCGATGAAGAGCCGTTAGCGCTCTTTTCTCAGTGGTTTGACAGTGCCAAAGCCAGTGGGATTGTCCTGCCCGAGTCAATGCTTGTCGCAACTGCAACCACAGATGGGCGCCCGTCAGCGAGGGTAGTTCTGCTCAAAGAGGTCGATGAACAAGGATTTGTGTTCTACACCAACTATGGAAGCCGTAAAGCCCAAGAGCTAATTGATAATCCATTTGCTAGTCTGACCTTCCATTGGAATATCTTACAGCGTCAGGTTCGCATTGAAGGGCGCGTCGAAAAAGTCAGCTATGAACATTCCGATGGTTACTTCCAATCCCGTGGCCGAGGCAGCCGCATTGGCGCTTGGGCCAGTCATCAGAGTCAACCGATTGGCAATCGTCAGCAGCTAGAACAACAAGTCCGTGACATCGAGCAACAATTTCACAATAAAGACGTCCCCTGCCCTGAATTTTGGGGGGGATTTCGCGTAATCCCCGAAGTGATTGAGTTTTGGCAAGGTAAAGCAGATCGTCTGCATGACCGTTATGTCTATCGGCGCCAAACACCAACAGAAAACTGGCAGATCACTCGGCTGAGTCCTTAGCATTGAGCTGATCGACGCTCACTTGCCACTCTGTAGGTTTAATCAACGCGCGTGATAATCCCGAGTTATGAGCATAAATAAGTTCATAACTCAGGATATTTTTCACATAACGACGCGTCTCATTAAACGGAATCGCTTCAATCCAAATATCTGCTGGCAACGAGCCAAAGCGTTTAAACCATTGACTCACCCGTCGAGGCCCAGCATTGTATGCGGCCATTGCCAAGTAACGATTCCCTTGATAACGATCCAGCAAATCTGCCAAATATTGACTGCCTAGCGAAATGTTTGTTTGAGGCTGATACAAACTATCGTACGAGTGGACTTGTTTGCCGCGTTTAGCCATGAGATCGCGCGTGGTGGCTGGTGTCAATTGCATTAACCCTCGAGCCCCCACTCGGCTACTGGCATAGCGATAAAACGCACTTTCTTGACGGGCCAAGGCCATACTCAATAATGGGTCAATGCCATAGCGCTTTGCTTGATGGGTAAAGATATCTTGATAGGCAAAAGGGAAGCGCAACTCTAACATATCCCAAGCTTTAGCTTGAATAGTGCTAGCTACAGCTAACTCAGGCCAGTCACGCTGCAGCGCTTCAATCCCCCAGCGCACACGTTGCTGAGGTTGACGACTATACAAAAACGTTCGCCAGCGGCGATAAGCATCACGATACTGTTGCTGTGCCATCAGCTCTTGAACTTGTAGCCACCCTATATTGGCAAGCGCTTTAGGCGGTAAATTGGCAGGCAATATAGTGCGATTAAGTTGATAATTGTTGCCAAGACGCTCGGCGGATAAAAAGCCATAATAGCTGCGCTCGGTAGCAATGCGCTGCCAAATTTGCCGAGCTCGCTGGAGATCACCTTTTTGCTCGATGACACGTGCTGACCAATACTGCCACTTCGTTTGGTCACGCACACGCTTAGGCAGTATTGCAATGAAGCGGCTCACCGAAGGCCAGTCTTGCTGAGCTAAGGCCAGACGGATGCGTCGCTGCACCGTGATTACATCAACTAGTTGTAATAATTGCTGATCAGCCCAAGCTAACTGACCGGCCTCAGGATAACGAATTGCGGAGCGAATCAGCTGCACAATTAACGCGCGATCTGGCTCGTTGTGACGGCGTAATGCCTTGGCAAATCGCCGATAGATTGTAATAGCAAGCTCGGGTTGATGCCAAGTCAAGCGCATCAAGACTAACCGCAATCCTTGCCGATGCAATTCGGTTAATTTCACTGTGCGATGTAATAACCGTTCAGGTTTTGCATCATCTTGTTCCAGCTGTTTGGCTGCCGTTAAATAGTGCCCTTTTAATTGGCTGGATAAATAATGTTGCAGACGGCCTTGATAGTCACCATAAGCCAATAAATAACGCTGCCAGATCAATATCTGAGTTAGTTTGCCCGCGCGGCGAAACCGTTCAAACAATAGATCACAACTCTTGGGACGAGAGTTGCCCGTTAGCCATAATTTTCTCGCGCCCTGCCATGCCAGTTGCTTGGAGCCGACTTGATATTGGGCATAATAATAGCTACAGCGTAGTGATTCGCTATTAGGCTCCTTGGGATAAAACTTCAATAACAATGACCATTGTTGCTGGCTAACTAAATAATCCAGGTAACTGCGCTCTAACGCATTTGCAGTTGGTAAACCGTAATGTTGTGCTCGAAAGGTGACAACTTGCTGAAAATGGCCTAAATCAAGGTGTTCAGCTAAATCGTAATAGCGCAGATAACTGTATAACGGATAGTCGCGCAGCGTTGCCATGATCTGTCGAGCTTTAGGCCAGTCACCTGCTTGCTGCGCATGACGAGCTTGTTGATAAGCAAGACGCTGCTGGCTTAAACTTTCGGCTACACTGCTACTCACGACAAGCAATTGCGTGATTATCAGCAATAAAACCATTCTTAGCAGCTTCTGACTCATCATTTTTCACCCGTTATCGATCATTTCGATCAGTGTCATGGCGACAGCAACTAAGATCAAGGTTTAAACATTGCTCGGCTGATGTCGTCTCAAATATCGCGTTGTCGCTGCAAGTGCTAATGGTTTACTGACTAAAAAACCTTGATAACATAAGCACCCTTGACGACGAAGAAAGTCAAGCTGCGGGTGTGTTTCCACCCCTTCAGCTGTCACTTGAAAGTCAAGATGCTTAGCCAGTGCTATAATTGCTTCGATAATAGCCATATTCTGCTGATCGTGTGGAACATCACGGACAAAAGAACGATCAACTTTCAGCTCATTTATCGGTAATCGCTTTAAATAAGTCAGCGATGAATAACCCGTGCCAAAATCATCCACTGAGAAACGAACCCCAAAGGCCTTTAGCTCATTCATTTTGCTGATCGCATTTTCAACATCGACAGCTAAAATCGACTCAGTCAATTCCAACTGCAAATGCCGGGGGTCCATCTGAGTCTCTTGGATCACCGATTGAACCATATCGACAAAATTTGATTGCGTAAACTCACGTGCGCTAATGTTGACCGATAGTTTAGCCACCGTTAACCCTTGAGATTGCCAACGTACAAAGCTCGAACAAGCTTGCTCGAGTACCCAACGACCGATTTCAACAATGAGATCACTTTCTTGAGCAAACGCGATAAACTGAGAGGGTAAGATTAACGCCCGTCCTGGTGGCTGCCAACGCACCAGTGCTTCTATTCCAATTAACGCATTATTTTCAGTCAGATGCTGAGGCTGAAAATATAAACAGAATTGTTCTTTATCAATAGCTTGCCGTAACTGGCTATAGACTTGCAAACGATGTTCAGCTTGATACTGCATCCCTTGTTCAAAAAAGCATACCGATTGACGACCGTTTGATTTAGCGTGATACATCGCCGTATCCGCTTGTCGAAGAAGATCTTCGGGGCTTTGCCCTTTCCCAGGAAACAAACTGATCCCTACGCTAGCCCCTAAATGCAAGAGTTGTTTTTGATATTGAAATGGTTGGGTAATATCGCGGATTAAACGCTCTCCGACCAAGTAAGCTTGATGTTCCGCCGAAGTTGGATTGACCCCAAGTTGAGTGAGCAGCAACACGAATTCGTCGCCACCTAAACGAGCGATGATATCGTCCCCTCGAACGATATTCGCTAAACGCTTTGCCACTTGGATTAAAATCCAATCGCCAACATCATGGCCAAGCGAGTCATTGATGCTCTTAAACCGATCGAGATCGATAAACAGCAGCGCTCCAATTTCAGCTCGCTGCTGCGCCAACGTAAACGCTTTGTTTAGTTCAAGCAGTAGCTTGCGTCGATTCATCAAGCCTGTCAGCTCATCATAAAAAGCTAATTGGTATACTTGCTCATTTGGAACTGATGACGCACTTAACACATCACTGCGAATGAGATAAAAAGCCGGTTCAGATCCAGGACCAATAGCCATCATTGTTTCTTGTTGTTGATAACTACGTCCATCTTTATGGGTACGGTTAAACTCTCCTTGCCAGCGAATCGAATCATGATCATAACTCTCAACGAGCCCAGGCATAATCTCTGGGAGAGTTCGATATAACAATTCCTCTCGAGAAAAGCCAGACTGTTGACAGTAGCTATCGTTGACCTGCAAAACATGCCACTTTGAGTCAGAGACCAATAACCCTGCAGAGCAGAAGTTCGATTGTTGGCCTAAAAATGCAAATATATTGCGCTTAACACCTTGTAACTCTTGGGTTAAACGCAGCCGAAAAGGAGCCAGCATCGCGATCAACTCACTGGCATCAACCACACGTTGAAAGTGTACACTGAAATACCCAATCGTCACGCCATCGGCAGTAATAGGGATGCTCCACGCCCAGCGCGCAGGCGTCACGTATTGCGCCACAAAAGCTGCAAAACGAGGGGCACTGAGATCAACAAGCATCTGCTCAGTTGAAAATGGTGTTTGACTGAGTTGAAGACGGTAAAAACTGCGGTGCAGTGCTTGTATCCTCGGAGCATGATCGATAAAACATAACTGCTTGTCGTCGTGCTCTAAAGGCATTTCCACCAGCGCAATACTTGCGCTATCAGCTTGGGATAGATAAATGAATAACTCACAAAATCGTGAGAAAAATTGATCAGAGCTCTGATTGGCCAAACCACCCGCGAGTATGGTCCGAGCCTTTAACACTCGCGCCGATAGCCCCCTATCTTGGAAGTAATCGCCGATTTTTTCCCCCACACATCGTGATTCAGCCATAGCTGCGCTATGCCCATTCCGAATTATTATTGAACATACACTTACCAATCTGCCTGAGTTCGCCACCAAGAACAAGCGATTCATATTTATTTTTATAAAAAGCGTCGAAGAGATGGCACATTGAGATAAAACTTGCTTAACTAAAGGTGAGATATGGTTACAGTGAGATATAGAACATAACTTTTGAACATCTGTAATCTAGTCATTTCTCGACCCAACCTAAAGCTAAAGGGGGCTTAATATGATCATTGATATCACTAGTAAATCCATCGATATCACGCCTACCATCCGGGAACGGATTGAACACCGTTTTGCAAAGTTAGAAAAACCCCAAATTCCACTCATTAAACCTCAAATTATCATCACGCGAGAAAAGCTCGATTACAAAGTTGAAGCTAAAATTGGGGTTCCTAATGGTCAACTGTTTGCCTCTGAACAACATGCCGATCTGTATGCAGCGATCAACGGCTTAGGACAAAAATTGGAACGTCAATTACGACGGCACCACAACAAGCCAATTGCTGAACGTGTTGATAGTAGCCTCGACATTCAGCAGACGACCCCCAGTAGCGGAGTTTAAGATAACTACGAATGATCAATAAGCCAGCATTGCTGGCTTATTTTATCTAAACCTTCAGTAATTTTTGCGTTTAATACTTGACTTTTTATAGAGGGATTTTTAGTCTGGCATTATGCAATATATAAATCGCACTTTCTTTTTTGGTTTCTTTTTTACCACCCCATCCGGGGAGGCCGAATGCTTGCGTTCATAAAGAAACCATAGCAATTCGAAAAGCCTCCCATTTGGGAGGCTTTTTTTATACCTTTTATATATATAATTAGAGCAATAATAATGACCGAATTAAACCAACTTCGCATACAAATTACTAAGCTCGATGAGAAGCTCCTAAAACTTTTAGCCGCTCGCCGGCAACTGACAACACAAGTCGGTGAGTATAAATTGGCCCGGCAGTTACCCATCCGCGATTTATCTCGGGAAGAAACACTGTTAGCATCGCTTGCTCAAAAAGCACGCGTGTATCAACTCAGCCCCCGCTATGTAACCAACCTTTTTCAACTCATTATTGATGACTCAGTACGCGCCCAGCATCGACAGGTTCAACAACATCATCAACAGCTCCCACAACAAGATGAACCATTACGCGTGGCTTTTTTAGGGAATAAAGGCTCTTACAGTAATATTGCAGTGAACCATTACTTTGAAGCGCATTCACAACCGTTAGTTGAGATCGGCTGTACGACGTTTAACAGCATTATCCATAAAGTTGAGCAGCGCGAAGCAGACTATGCCCTACTGCCGCTTGCCAATACCAGCTCAGGTAGCATTAATGAAGTTTATGATTTACTACAACAAACGAGCCTGTCGATCATAGGTGAGCTCAACCTCCCTGTTGATCACGGAATATTAGTCAAACACCCCATCGAAATAACGAAAATCCATACGCTCTATGGCCATCCTCAACCGTTCGCACAATGTAGCCAATATTTAGCACAATACCCGCATCTGAAATTTGAATTTGTCGATAGTTCATCAAAAGCGATGCAGTTGGTCGCACAAAGTGATGATCTCGGTATCGCTGCCATTGGCAGTGAAACCGGCGGGCAAATGTATCAGTTGCATAGCATTCAGGGCAACATTGCCAATCAAAAAGAAAACTATACCCGTTTTATTGCGGTCGCTCGCCGCCCTATTGAAGTCTCCGAACAGATCCCAGCCAAAACCACCTTAGTCATGTCCACCGGCCAACATCCTGGCGCATTAGCTGATACATTGCAGGTATTAGCAAGCCGGCAAATTAATATGACACGCTTGGAATCTCGCCCTATGCAAGGAAATCCATGGCAAGAGCTATTTTATATAGATGTTGCTGAAAATGTTGAATCACAATCGATGCAGCAAGCATTAGCTGAGCTCACGCGGATAACTCAGTTTATTAAAGTACTCGGCTGTTACCCTTCCGCCGAGCTCAAATCTGCGCATCTGTCACCCCCTATGCTGGCAAGTCAACCCATCAATGCAATTCAAGATCGCCCTTCAGTGATTAGTCGCCAGCAAGAAGCTCCACTTTCGAGTTTAATCCATAAACCCGAGCAAACCACCATCACCGTTGGTAATCAGACCATTGGTGCGGGCCATTTCATGGTGTTTGCCGGTCCAGATACACTCGAAGACCAAGAACGTTTAGAGCAATGTGTCGAGATGGCAGGGGATCATGGCGCCCAAGTGATCCACGGTGCGTGCTTTAAATCATCAAGTAATCCATATGATTACCAAGGGCCGGGACTGGCAGGACTTGATTGGTTACAACAAGCTACCCACGGGAAAGGGCTCCTCAATATGACCGAAGTTTCTCATCTAGAGCACCTTCGTCAAATTGTCGCTCATGTGGATATCTTACAAATTGGCGCCGCCAACATGCAAAATTATCCATTGCTCAAAGCTGCGGGAAATACCACCCGTCCCATCGTGTTAGAGCGAGGCAGTGTCGCTTCATTAGATGAATGGCTCAGCGCGGCTGATTATCTGCTTGCTCAAGGCAATCAACAGGTCATTTTATGTGAGCGAGGTATTCGCAGCGCGGATCACCAAACCCGCTCAATTATTGATCTAAGTGCAATTGCATTATTGCGCCAGCGAACCCACCTTCCTATTTTGCTAAATCCTTGCGATGGTGTCAGTGATCCTTTAGATATTGCACCTTTAGCCTGCGCTGCACGCCTGCTCGGCGTCGATGGGATCATGCTCAATATCCACCCGAACCCAAGCCAAGCCAAAGTGGCCCCCAAACAATCACTCGATTTTGACCAATTTGCCCAATTGATGACCAAGCTTTATCAATAATTTAAAAAGATGAGTATTCTCATTCTTTAGAAAAGGAACGCATTCGATGAACGCTATCGATAATTATGATTGCCAGATTTTAAGCTTACTACAGCGTAATGGCCGACTAACAAATCAAGAACTCAGTCAATTGATTGGTCTGTCCACATCACAATGCTCAAGACGACGTATTGCACTAGAACAACAAGGGTATATTGAAGGATACCAAGCGCGGTTGGCACTCAAAGCCCAGAAATTACAAGTACAGGGGTTAGTTGAAGTCGCCTTAAACGATCATAGCCCCGATGCAGTGGAGTACTTTCATCAGCAAATCCACTGCAATAACGCCATCCTCGATGCCTATAAAATTACTGGAGAGTATGATTATCAGTTGAAGGTCGCTGCATCTGATTTAAACGGTTTAAACCAACTATTAACGACACTGTCAGGTTATCAGGGGGTGAGCCAGATCAAGACGGCGGTCATTTTAGATCGATTAAAAGAGAATCAGATTGTGAATGAAGAAAACAACTTGCCCTAAAAAAGAGCAAAATCACCAATTTTGTGCAAAATATAATTAAATATCGAGCATCTTAACCATATTATAAAAAATAATGCACAAATAAATTATATTGAGGTATTTTACACACTATTGGGTGACTTTAATCGCAAGGGTGAATCATGACTAATACAGCTCACAGCTGCAGTAAAACTATCCAAGTTGCGCCACACAGCTGGATTGAGGATGCGTTAGCGATCGTCATGGGATGTCTATTGATCTCCTTTGGCATCGATATGCTTAAACAGGTTGGGGGGCTAACAGGCAGTACCGCAGGGATCGCTTTTTTACTCCATTACCTTTGGTCATTTTCCTTTGGAAGCATCTTTTTTATCATCAATTTGCCCTTTTATTATTTAGCGATTAAACGTATGGGCTGGGAGTTTACGCTCAAGACATTCGCCTCAGTTGCAATGGTCTCATTATTTTCTGAGTTGCACCCAGATTTTGTCCATTTTTCCAATCTAAACCCACTGTATGCGACGCTCTTTGGTAATGTCATTATGGGAATGGGGTTTGTCGTGCTGTTCCGACATAAAGCCAGCTTAGGCGGAGTAAATATTTTAGCGCTATTTTTGCAGAAAAATCATGGGATCCGAGCAGGAAAATTGCAGATGGGGGTTGATATCTGTGTTGTTTTAGCGTCTCTTTACATTGTTAAGCTACCGATCTTATTTGCTTCAATTGCGGGCGCGATTGTGCTCAATTTAATTATCGCGTTAAACCATCGACCCAACCGTTATCTAGCCTAGGAGAAATTCATGTTTTCACACGTCGAGCCCTATGCAGGCGACCCGATTTTGTCATTAGTGGAAAAGTTTAAAGATGATCCGCGTCCTGACAAAGTTAACTTAAGCATTGGCCTCTACTACGACCAAAATGCTCAACTTCCACAGCTTGAATCAGTTAAAAAAGCCATCACACGCTTAGATTTAACCCAAGCAGTCAGCTATCTACCCATGGAAGGTCTCGCACCTTATCGCAGCGCGGTGCAAAGCTTACTATTTGGTGATGACCATCCCATTTTAACCGAAGAGCGTGTGGCGACCATTCAAAGCTTAGGGGGCTCAGGGGCACTGAAAGTTGGGGCTGATTTTTTACAGCGCTATTTTAGTGATTCTCAAGTATGGGTCAGCGATCCGACATGGGATAATCACGAAGCAATTTTCGCAGGCGCTGGGTTTAAAGTAAATCGCTATCCTTATTTCAACCCTCAAACCAAAGGGGTTGACTTTGAACGGATGTTAGCCTGCTTTAATCAACTGCCAGCAAAAAGTATTATACTACTGCATCCTTGCTGCCATAATCCAACAGGGGCTGATTTGACTCAAACACAATGGCGACAAGTCATTGAAGTCGCCAAGGCCCGCCAACTGATCCCATTTATGGATATCGCCTACCAAGGTTTTGCTCATAGCTTAGATGAGGATGCATTTGTCATCAGAGAAATGGCCCGCGCCGACGTGGCTTGTTTAATCTCTAACTCGTTTTCTAAAATATTTTCCCTTTACGGTCAACGCGTGGGTGGATTATCGGTCGTCTGTGACAATAAAAACGATATGCTCTGCGTGCTAGGTCAGCTTAAAGCAGCCGTTCGGCGTAACTACTCAAGCCCTGCTGCATTTGGTGCCCAGGTGGTATCAATGGTTCTCAATACCCCTGAGCTCAATATGTTATGGCGTCAAGAAGTGACCCACATGCGAGAACGGATTATCGCCATGCGCCACACCTTGGTCGACACCATGAAAACAGTTCAACCCAATATCGATTGCAGTCATTTCCTTCGTCAAAATGGGATGTTCAGTTATACCGGGTTTAACGCCGCACAGGTCAATACACTGTGTGAGCAACATGGGATCTATTTAGTCGGCAATGGCCGAGTTTGCATTGCGGGGCTTAATCATCACAATGTCGAGCAGGTCGCCAAAGCGTTTGCGGCAGTATAATGCTCACAATGAGTCAAAAGCCGCTAGTGGCTTTTGACTCATTGCTATACCGATGTCCCACAGTTCTAACCTATCTAATTGCCCCATGAGCGCTGTTATCATCAGCAATTCATTATTACCCCAGCATGTTTCGTTATGAATAAATATTTGTTTACAAACTAGCTCATTATTCGGCTTTATTTTGATGCTCCCCTATAGATAATTTGAATACCAATAGAAGTGTTTGTGCATTTTTTCGCCTAAAAGTCGATCGAGGCAAAATATTAAGCAGGCAATAACATGTATATTGTGGGCAGTTTTATTATTTTTAGTACCCATATGCTTATATTTATCATTTTTGGGGCTATTACTCACAAAACGGCATATTTATCACTATGTTAGCCGTACGCGCGTTAAAGGAGCATGTGATGACACAAACCACCATGGGCCATTATCTTTGGCAACGATTAAAACAGATGGGCATTCGTTACGTTTTTGGCGTTCCAGGAGATTTCAATTTACAACTATTAGAACAGCTCAGTGAAGTCGATGGTATTGAATTTGTCGGCACCTGCAATGAACTCAATGCCGCCTATGCGGCTGATGGATATGCGCGCAGCAATGGCATCGCTGCGCTGATTACAACATATGGCGTTGGCGATCTTAGTGCGTTATGCGGCGTTGCAGGTAGTTTTGCCGAACATATTCCAGTCGTGATGATTAGCGGTGTACCACCGATGTATGCCATCCGAAACCGATTACAACTGCATCATACGATGGCAGAGGGCAATTTTGATAATGTGCGCACTGCACTCAAGCAGTTTACCCTCACTGATGCCTGTCTAACCCCCGCAAATGCTAGCCAAGAAATTGACCGGGCGCTCAACTACTGCTGGCAAGAACGTTGTCCTGTTTATCTGCAAGTTCCATCGAATCTGAGCTATCTTGAAATTAAAACCAATGATGTTCCCATAACGCGAGCTCCCGCAGGCTTTGACTCGCGCCAGCAGCAAAGCGCAATGGGGGCAATACAAGCGAAATTTGCGAAGGCAAAACGCCCAGTGATGCTCATTGATATGGACGCCGAACGTGCTCAAATTAGTGACCAGTTACAACAGCTTGCTGATCGCTACAACATCCCTTATGCCAGTTTTTTAACAGGTAAAGCCATTTTAGATGAAACATCACCATTGTGGTTAGGCTATTACCCCGCCAGCGCCGAGTCATCACTATCCCAGTGGCTTAATCAGGCTGATCTTATCCTTGCCACCGCACCCTGCTACCAAGAAGGGAGTCCAATAGCTGTAGGGCTGCCCACTGAACAGACAATCTACCTACAAGGCTTCGAAGTGACTATCGCAGGTGACGTTTATGAAGGCGTCAACGCCCAAGTATTACTCGATAGCATGCTAGAACAGGGCTTAACATGTACTCATCGAAGCGACCATCCCAAGCCGCCATCTCGCCGAGGCGCTACCTATCAAGCACAACAACCACTGCGCCATGAACAGCTATGGCCTCAAATTGGCCAATATTTTCGCGGCACAGATATCGTCATTGGGGAAAATGGTTGTGCTAATATCGCGCTACAAACCTTGCCATTTCCTAAGGGTTGTCATTACATCGCGCAGCCTATTTGGGGCTCTATCGGTTTTACCCTTCCCGCTTTACTTGGCAGTATGTTGGCACAACCCAGCAAACGGCATTGGTTATTTATTGGCGACGGGTCATTCCAAATGACAGCCCAAGAACTGTCAACCTTGCTTCAGCGGGGGTTGAAACCCGTCATTGTATTACTCAATAATGCAGGTTACACCATCGAGCGCTATATTTTTGGCAAGCAGGCCCGTTATAACGACATCGCCCAGTGGAATTATCAAGCATTGCTAGATGCATTAGCACCAAATATTCGGGTCAATTATCAAAAAGTGAACACGCATGAAGAGCTCGCACAAACTCTTGACGCATTAACAAACGAGCAGGCAACCTTTATCGAAATACAGCTTGATCCACTCGATGCGCCAGCTCGGCTACAACAATTCGGCGCATCGTTTGCCGAGTTTGATTACGGTCCTCGCGGCCCACAACACCCCAAGAAAACCACATAAAGAGCTATTTTTAGCTAAACCACACCTACATACAACATCATATGAGGGTGTGGTGTCATAGCCATTGTAGATCATTAAAAGGCGCGCTCCCTCACGCTTCTCCTACGCTATGCCATACGACATTTGCCCTCTCACCTAACCCTGCTTGCCAACCAGTTCAAATTTCTCACCTGACACCATCCAACATTTTTCAGTGTAATAGCAACAATCGCTTTGAACAGGAAAAATGATTCCCCCCGGCCTTTGCCTTAAGGTATGCTGGGCGGGGTTTCATACAGGTGAAGTTATGCATAAAATTCTTTCGTACTTGTTAAAAGGGCTTGCAGCAGTATTACCAATTGGTCTGACCGTCTACCTGATCTATTGGTTACTCGCGACTGGCGAATCACTGGCCAAACCGTTTGTACTTTGGATACTGCCAGATGTGGTCTACTTTCCAGGATTGGGACTTATCTTTTGCATTGGAGCCCTTGTTTTAATTGGCTTTTTAGTCAACCTGTACGGCATCCGTTATCTAGTCACGCTAAGCCAACGTATTTTTGAACGGATCCCATTAGTTAAATCCATTTATGGGGCTTTTAAAGACATGATGGCCGTCTTTAATCTCTCCGATAAAAAAGAGATGAAAAGCGTCGTTGCCATTGAATATGATGGGGCTCAAGTGATTGGATTTATCACTGGCGAGCAAACTGGCGAGCGGTTATTTGGCGAACAAAATTTGGTGGGTGTTTATGTGCCATTGAGTTACCAAATTGGCGGCCTCACTATCTATATTGCCAGAGATCGGCTCACCGAATTAGATATCGGAGTAGAAGAAGCAATGCGTTTAGCGCTCACCGCGGGCATTCAATCTACACCTCGCAAATAAGTTATGTAGATCAGTCAGTAGACACTAGGACCAACTAACAATATACCCATGATCATAAAATCTGAACAATTAGATAAAATTGGTTATTTTTAACGTTCCAAACGCAAGCAGGCAGACGAACAGCACCTCAGTTCTGCCTCAATCAAAGTAGTTTAAAGGAAATACCCCTTTGAATTCCATCAATGACAATTAGCCACATCCAGTTTAGCCATAGAAGTTTAGAAAAGTGACCTAGCTAAGCTTGCATGCACCAAAGCGCTGCATAACGAACTCGATAAACAGGCGTACCCGCATTGGCAGATGATCCCGATCACGATAGAGCATAAACAGTGTGCGTACTTTGCTGCGCCAGTCAGGCAAAACATGACTCATTTTCCCCTGTACCATCATCGGCAACGCAAAGTAATCGGGGACATATCCAATTCCTAGACCCGTCTTGATGGCATGAGTTAGCATCGTGATTTCATCGACTTCTAGTCTGACTCCCTTTTGAGGGTAATAGTCGAACTCTTCGCCACTCTCTTTGTGTACCAGTTGCCATGGCGTCATCGGGTGGCAAATAATGGTCGGGTGCCCCAACAACTTGTCTGGTGTGGTTATTGTTGAAATATCGTAATCAGGATGAGAACACAAGATAAAGTGAATGTGCTTTAACGGTCGAGCAATCCAGTTATCGACGACTGGAGTTCCAATCCGAAAAACCACATCCATTCCTTCGGCCTCTATATCAATCAAAGAATTGGAAAAACTTAGATCCAACTGAATATCCGGATACTGAAGTAGAAAATCATAAAAAATCATGCGCAGGAATTGCGAACCTGCATTGATTGGCGCCGATACACGAATTTTCCCCTGCGGTTGATATTTATCTCGATGCAGGTCTTCGTCAATATGATTAAGCTCATCAAATAATGCGACTGAGCGTTGAAAATACTGTACGCCAATGCTGGTCAGAACCACTCGGTGTGCGTCGCGGTTTAGCAGGCGAAGTTGCAAATTAGATTCCAAATGACGGATGCGACGACTTAAAGTCGAAAGTGGTATCCCTAAAGATTGGGCTGCACCTTTGAAACTGCCTGAACGAGCTACCGCACAAAAACAACGTAGATCGTCTAACGAATAATTAGGTTTCATTAATGGTATTTACCGTCTTAATTTTGCTTGTTTATCCAATTATTGAAATCAATACACTAGGTAATACGTTTTGACAAGTCATTCGGAGTGACGATGAAATTTGATTCAACTTTGAAAGCCGTTATTCTTCTCATTATCTGTACTTTCTTTTGGGGAAGTTGCTTTCCTATAGGGAAACACGTATTAGACGAAGTACACGCGCTGACACTGGTATTTTGGCGCTTTGTGATTGCAGCGATGTGTCTGGCGCTATACATCAAAGCGATGCGTAGGCCCATGCCTCACTTAAGTTCACGACAATGGCTCTGGGTAATTATGGTTAGCGCAGTGGGCGTGGGTGGGCTCAATCTGGGCCTGTTTACCGGCCTCGTTTACACCAATGCAACCAATGGTTCGTTAATCATGGCGCTCAGCCCGCTAATGACCTCGCTGATTGCATGTATTGCTCTGCGAACGCGACCATCCGTTGGCCAGTGCTTTAGCCTACTGGTCAGCCTGACTGGCGTGCTGATAGTGATCACCAACGGCCGCCTAGAAACACTGTTCTCAATGCAGATCAACCACGGCGATAAGTTAATCTTCTGCGGCATGCTGGCCTGGAGTTTGTATACTTACTTCAGCCAAGGCATCGGCCGATGGATGCCCGTTATTCCTTATACCTTTGTCGGCATGTTAAGCGGGGCAACGGTGATTGGCGCAATGTGTCTAGTATCGCCAGAAGTGCATCCACTCGCTGAGCTTTGGAATAGCAGTACGTTAGGGGTATCGGAATTGGTATATATCGGAGTGTTTGGTACAGTTGCCGGTTATTTATTGTGGTTAAATGGTGTGCATCACCTCGGCTCAGCAAATGCGTCGCTATTTTTCAACTTTGTACCGATCTTCTCAGTGCTGACCTCCTTTATACTCGGACAGGCAGTTACTCGATTGCAACTGTGTGGCATTGTTATTGTGATTGCAGGGCTATTACTCCCCTATATTCGACGAATTAAACGCATGCTGCAAACCTGCTCCGAATCCTAAATCAAGGCTTCAACTTATTAATCCAGAAAAACGGTAGGCTTCCGCTTTGTTTTCCGACGCAAGATTCACAATGCTGTTCTATTCTCTCTTCATCCGACGTCGGATATCGATGCTACTTTAAAAATTAATGCGGTGAATGACACATCATGCAAAAGCTGTTTCATGATATTCCCCGCTCTTATAGCGACGGCCCGAGCACTTGTTCTGCTCAGATGAGTTAGGACAATCGATCAAACAACTTACCACGTTCAGTCCAGAACAATGGAGCATGATCGAACCGTTTTTTAATAAAAATCCGAGCCTAGATAACTAGACTCGGATTGATTGGATGGCTCACGAATAGCAGCGTTTAGATGGATGATCGCATTTAGAATGGACCGCGACCACCGCCCCCGATTCCAGGAGGCATCATGCCTTTCATCTGGCTCATCATTTTGCGCATACCGCCTTTACCAGACATTTTTTTCATCATTTTCTGCATTTGGGTAAATTGTTTTAGCAAACGGTTTACGTCTTGGATCTGTGTACCAGAGCCTGCGGCGATACGTCGCTTACGCGCGCCTTTAATCACATCAGGGTGAGCACGCTCAGCGGGAGTCATCGAGTTGATAATCGCTTCCATTTTGATGGTTACTTTATCATCCATTTGATCTTTCACACCAGCGGGAAGCTGTCCCATACCGGGCAATTTATCCATCAGCCCCATCATGCCGCCCATTTTTTTCATCTGCTGCAATTGCTCACGAAAATCGGCCAAATCAAACCCTTTGCCTTTTTTCACCTTTGCCGCTAATTTTTCAGCTTGGCTACGATCAACATTACGCTCAACTTCTTCAATCAGCGAGAGCACATCACCCATTCCTAGAATGCGTGATGCTATTCGATCAGGATAGAATGGCTCTAGTGCATCAGTTTTCTCACCCATACCGATAAATTTAATCGGTTTACCGGTGATCTGCCGAATAGACAATGCAGCGCCACCGCGAGCATCCCCATCAGCTTTGGTCAAAATCACCCCGGTTAATGGTAATGCTTCATGAAACGCTTTAGCGGTATTCGCCGCATCTTGCCCCGTCATTGCATCCACGACAAATAACGTCTCAACAGGCGTGATATATTGATGCAATTGCTGGATCTCAGCCATCATGTCTTCATCAACATGCAACCGACCCGCAGTATCGACAATCAGTACATCAAAAAAGTGCCGTTTAGCATAATCCAATGCACTTAATGCAATATCTGCTGGTTTTTCAGCAGTGGAACTTGGAAAAAACTCGACATTCACTTCACTTGCCAATGTTTCTAGCTGTTTAATCGCCGCGGGACGATACACATCAGCACTCACCACTAATACTTTTTTCTTTTCACGCTCTTTTAAAAATTTCGCTAGCTTAGCGACACTGGTGGTTTTACCCGCTCCCTGTAAGCCGGCCATCAAAATCACCGCTGGCGGCGTTACGGAGAGATCAAGCGCTTCGTTGGCCTCCCCCATCGACTGCTCAAGCTCAGACTGAACAATCTTAATAAACGACTGGCCTGGTGTTAAACTTTTGGAGACTTCTTGGCCAACAGCTCGCTCTTTGACACGGTTGACAAAATCACGCACCACGGGCAACGCCACGTCAGCTTCCAGTAGCGCCATGCGAACTTCGCGCAGCGTTGCTTTGATATTATCTTCGGTCAGCCGGCCACGGCCGCTTATGTTTTTGAGCGTCTTTGACAATCGCTCGGAGAGATTTTCAAACATGGTAATCCTTAATATGACCGGTTGTGCAAATCAATCACTGATCGTTCCCGATTTGCCCTTCGCTTAATTGCTGTCCATTGTACCTGATTTTGCCCGCATCGACACAGCTCAGCAACGCATTTCTTGGCATCATTAATGCGCAGCTTGATCTGATGGGTAGCCGAGCTTTAGACAGAACGTTATACTGTAAAAATTATGTCGCAATCAATGAATCGCTGAATCACCATGAAATTACTGCTACTTCCAGTAATCGCCTTGTATCTTGCTGCTTCCTACGCATGTTGTAAATCGATGCTAACGCAGGAAAAGCGTTATCGCCGCTGGGTTTTAATCTGCGGGGGGATCGCTTTACTACTTCATGGAGTATGGGTCAGCCAAAGTATGTTGCTCACCAACGGGCAAGATCTAAGTATCATCAACGTGGCGGTATTATTGTGCCTATTGCTTGGTTTATCGGTGACAATGGGTTGTTCGCATTTTCAACTGTGGGTCATGTTGCCAGTTGTCTATGTCGCTAGCAGTATCACACTGCTGCTTTCAGCATTTATTTCCAACCCTTATATTTTGCACTTAGGGATCTACCCTCAAGTGATGGTGCACATTGGTTTTGCCCTAGTAGCGTTTACCATTATGATGATTGCAGCCTTATTTGCATTGCAGTTAGGATATTTGGATCACACGCTGAAGCGCCATCGTCCCCATGCGCTACAATTATCCATGCCACCATTAATTAAAATAGAAAACCAATTGATCGCACTAATCCGTATTGGAGTAGTGCTGCTGACTATCTCGCTGTTCACCGGATTTATATTTTTAAATCATATTTTTGAGCATGGCCGGGCGCATAAAGCCGTGCTTGCAGTCATTGCTTGGCTGGTCTATTTAGTCCTATTATTTGGTCACTATCGTTATGGTTGGCGCGGACGGATAGTAGGGATACTAACGCTTTTAGGTGCATTTATACTTATCCTTTCCTATTTTGGTAGCCGGATCTTCGCCAATTTATATTAACCATGTGCACGGCTTATGCACTCTTTACGCGTTAATCATGTAATAAGGGCGCTCACCTTCGCGGCCTATCTAAGCGTAAAACAGCTCATTAATTTTGCGTTGTTGCCTTTATGATTTATTTGTAACTTGACAGGATCCAAGCCAACACTTTTAATGGGCGTTGGTGTTTAATAGGAGTAACTTTCTTGGATGATATTTCGACGGGTGTTTTACTAATCATACTCGTTTTGATGATTGCTGTTTCAGCCTTCTTTTCTAGTTCTGAAACAGGCATGATGTCGCTCAACCGTTATCGGTTGAAACATTTGGTAAAAAGCAATAATCGCAGTGCTAAACGCACAGACGCGCTGCTAAAGCGTACTGATCGACTCATTAGTTTGATCCTAATCGGCAACAACTTAGTCAATATTTTAGCTTCAGCGATTGCCACAGTCTTAGGCATGCGCCTTTTTGGTGACTATGGACTGGTCATTGCAACCTTCGGCTTAACTCTGGTTATCCTTATTTTTGCAGAAGTCACCCCAAAAACGATGGCAGCTCTGTATCCTGAGCGTTTTGCTTTTGCCTCATCATGGATTTTAAGCCCAATGATGAAGTTTCTTTTTCCGATCATTTGGCTTATCAACGGTATCTCCAACACGTTGTTGCGACTATTTGGTATAAATCCTAAGAAAATGGCCACATC
The DNA here is from genome assembly GCF_046054155.1 of Celerinatantimonas yamalensis. Classification (NCBI taxonomy): domain Bacteria; kingdom Pseudomonadati; phylum Pseudomonadota; class Gammaproteobacteria; family Celerinatantimonadaceae; genus Celerinatantimonas; species Celerinatantimonas yamalensis. The sequence goes on along the minus strand of NZ_JBEQCT010000005.1, from coordinate 204,419 downwards.
GGCGCTTAATCCCGAAGAACTGCGCACCGTGGTCAACGAAGCAGGAACTTTAATTCCCCGCCGTCACCAAGATATGCTACTCAGTATTCTCGATTTAGAGCATGTGACCGTTGATGATATTATGGTCCCACGCAATGATATTGCGGGCATCGACATCAATGATGATTGGGAGTCTATCCTCAAACAGCTCACGCATAGCTCGCATACACGCTTGTTATTATACCGTGACAAAATAGATGATGCCGTGGGTTTTGTTCATGCTCGCGATGCGCTGAGACTGTTAGTCAAAGACCAGTTTGATAAAACCACGCTGCTACGCGCGGTCAAAGAGATTTACTTTATCCCTGAAAATACCCCGCTCAATATCCAGTTAGGTAAATTTCAGCGCCGTAAAGAACGGATTGGCCTGATTGTCGATGAATATGGTGATATTCAAGGGTTAGTGACACTTGAAGATATTCTCGAGGAAATTGTCGGTGACTTTACAACAACGATCGCACCGACGCCAAGCGAAGAGATCCACTCACAACCGGACGGCAGTTATATCGTTGAAGGCACGACTAATATTCGTGATCTTAACAAAGAGCTTGGATGGGATCTGCCAACAGATGGGCCTCGTACTCTCAATGGTCTCATTGTCGAGTATTTGGAAGACATTCCAAAATCACCGGTTAGTATGCGCATTGCAGGCTATCCTATCGAGGTTTTAGAAATAGATAACAATGCGATCCGACAAGCTCGTATTTTGCCTGAGTTCTATGCTCGGAATGATACAAATTAATGGTTGCACACACGCTACAAAAAATCCGGCTAACAGCCGGATTCTTATAACTTTCATCGTTAGAGAGCTGCAAGCTGCTCTGGTGAAAGTTTTAACTCATCATTTTTATTCACCTGTACACCACGGTCTATAATCGACTGTGCAATCTGTTTGGCTTCATCTAATGAGTGCATGTGGTAGGTACCACACTGGTATTCATTTAGCTCTGGGATCTCTGTTTGAGATTGAACACGTAATACATCAGCCATTGATGCCAACCAAGCATCGGCGACTGTCTGTTCACTCGGCTGACCAATTAAACTCATATAAAAGCCTGTGCGACATCCCATCGGTGAGATATCAATGATCTCAACTTGACTGGAGTTCAAATGATTGCGCATAAAACCAGCAAATAAATGCTCTAGTGTGTGAATTCCTTTTTCAGGTAAAATCTCTTGATTAGGGACACAATAGCGTAAGTCAAATACAGTGATCGTGTCTTTACCTGGCGTCGTCATACTTTTTGCTACCCGTACAGCAGGAGCATGCATGCGAGTATGATCGACGGTAAAACTATCTAATAATGGCATAAAAATCTCTCTTGTTAGGCCTTACGGCGGTTCTACAAATCAGGCTTCAGTATCACGTGGGAAAATAGCCACACTTTGTCTCTTAAACCCTTTCAGGGCATGCCTTCTAGCCAAAGAACAAACGATAAAGCCAGCCATGATTAAGCTCGTCTTTACATTGACGATACTGAGCTCCATAGCGACGAGCACGCTTATCAACCTGTTGGGCGACATGTATTAACCAAGTTTTTTTCTTGTATGTTCCACGCCGATAGCCTCCCCATCCTTCATGATAATTCAGATATTGATCTTTCGCATCCCATTTTGAAACACCATTAATTTCGTACGTTTTATAGGTAAACCAACCAATAAAATCAATGGCATCTGAAAAATCATCGCGCTCTGCATTATAGCGACCGGTTTCACGCTGATAATCATGCCAAGCGTCATCTTGGGCTTGTGCGTAACCATACGCTGACGTTTTTCGCCCAGTTGGAATAAACCCAAGAAAATAGTTCATAGGTTGTATCGCCTTCGCGCGAAAACGTGATTCCTGATAAATAAAGGCCATCGGCACTTGAACAGGGGTTCCCCAGCGCTCATGCATCGCTTTCGCTGATTCATACCACCCATGATATTCACGAAAAATATCACATAAGTTATTCGGGTTTCGCGGCGGCGATGTGGCGCACCCGGTTAGCAGTAACGCCCCAGTGGCCAAGACACCGACCCGCCAAGGTAGACGTTTCAGATTAATCAAGCGGCTGCATAGCACGCTGAAAGTACTCATCAAGGTATTCATCTAAACTGCCATGATCAGCGGCTTCAATCGCTTGCTGACGGGCTAAGCTCTCACGAACTAATGCATCTAACTGGTCAGTGCTCCATTGGCTTAACGCATGCTCTTGCAAGGCTAAACGATGATTCTGCGCCAGTTCTAATGCCAGCGTCCCATTGTCTTCATCATTGGCTTGTAGTTGCCCTAACAGCTGCTCAGAAAGCGGGGCTTGATGCCGAACGCGATCAAGTGCACTATAAAACTCCTCGCCCAACAGTTCAGCCACTTGCGTACTCCCGTTCATAATATAATCGCGCCATTGCACAACGGATTGTTTTTTATTGCCAATCGTTAACTGGAGTTGTGGGTCACGACCCTGCGTTGCCACTTGGTTTAAGTTTTCGCGGCACTGCTGCAACTCGCCAGTGGCAAACGGTTCTGATGGCATCATCAAACACCATAGCAAGAGCGTATCGATAAACTGTAACTGCTGGGTCGTCACGCCTTGGGCAGAAAACGGATTCAGATCTAATGAGCGCACTTCAATGTACTCAATGCCTTTTTCATACAATGCTTGAGACGGCGTCTGACCCGATTGCGTCACTCGTTTTGCCCGAATTGGAGCATATAACTCATTTTCAATTTGTAAAATATTGCTATTGAGCTGTCGATATTCACCATCGACTTTTACACCAATTTTGGCAAACTCATCCGATGTGGTTTGTGTCGCTTGGCGCACGCTGCACACATACTCTTGAAGTGAATTATAACTGATTTGTAATTTTGACTGGGCACTGCTGGTATAGCCTAAGTCACTCATACGCAGTGATGTCGCATAAGGTAAATAAAGCGACCCCTTACCCACTTTTTTAAAAGCCAACGGTGATGGATGATCTTGGACAAAGCTATGACACAATGCAGGCGATGCACCGAACCAATACGGGATCACCCAACCATAGCGATAGAAATTTCGGATCAAGTGCATATATTGATCAGAGATAAAATCTTGCAACGGTTGCGTATTGCCAAGTTGCTTTTGCCATTGCGGCCAAAAACGCTCTGGCAACGAGAAATTATAATGAATACCAGCAATGATCTGCATAGTACTGCCATAACGATTTTTTAGCCCACGTCGATATAAATGCTTCATCACGCCAACATGTGATGAACCATACTCAGCTAATGGAATATCATCATCGTTACCGACAAAACACGGCATACTCATCGGCCACAATAGTTCGCCGTCCATCTTACTCATGGCGTAATGATGGATATCTTGCAACGAAGCCATTAACTGCTGATGTGAATGTGCAACAGGCGTAACAAACTCAAGTAAGTTTTCAGCATAGTCAGTAGTAATTAATGGATGAGTTAAATTACTACCAAGCTTTTGACGAGGATGCGGCGTTGTTGCCAAAAGCCCATTAGGTTGAATACGCAGTGCTTCACGTTCAATACCACGACCAATTTGGTTACCTAGATCGGGTTGAGTAAGCTGTCTTAGACCGTCTAAGCGGTCTGCATAATCTTGATTCAAACGATATCTCATTAAACTAATATATGTATTGAGCAAGCATATCGGGAATAGTCTGAAAGATCCAATCAGCACCACTAATCACACTCATTGGTCAAGACTATCAATTCAATTGGTCAATACAATGGATAATGTAGACCGATGTGATTTTACCAACAGTGGATATAATTACACACCAGACCGCCCGCTCATAATCTGCTAGATGCCATCAAAATAGTGGCCTTGCCATATATTACGAACATCAACATAAGTCATGCCAGCGGCAGTTGCTGCATCAAACCCCGCCTGCGCATCTTCAAACACTACACAGTGCTCAGGGGCAACATCCAGCAATTGGGCACAACGTAAAAAGGTTTCAGGTGATGGCTTATGTGCTTTGACTTGATCTGAACCGACAATCACTGGAAATAAGGTATCTATGCCAAGGTGAGCCAATAATGTAGATGCTTCGAGAGTTGTGGCCCCCGTTCCAATCGCTATCGGCTTATGTGCGTAGCGTTTAACGATATCCACGATAGGTGTAGGGACAACCATTTTTCGAGCGATTTTTTGATATAACGCTTCTTTTTCAGCGCTAATCGCTGCGATGTCTAATGAGTGAATACTGGCATGCTGACATAAGTAATCAACTGTTTGCAGCGCTGGCCAACCATTAAGGTAGTTCATTTGCGCGCCAGTGTAAGGGATGTGGTACTGGCCAAGGATCTGCTCCCAAGCTGTTTGATGGGCAGGAAGTGAATCAATCACGGTGCCATCCATATCAAAGATCAATGCTAAATAATGGTCGTACATAAGGCCTCTTCGTTCAATTAAGCTTCCCGTCATTAAAGCCAGTCTAGTAGAAGTATCCTTGGATATATAACATATGATCGCTGACACATTGGAAAAGACTGGGAAAACAAACGACTTGAACTAGAATGGAAAGATAGCCCAATTAATATCGTTCATTATGACGCGACTGTTTCTACTGCCACTGATATTAACATTGCTTTGGAGTGCTATCAGCCTCTATTTTCAGCTTCCGCGAAAACAAGTGCAGATTGGATTTTATTGGATTTCAGGCGCAAGTTTAGCTCTTATCGCTTTTTTCACACTCATGATCGCTTTGACGAGTTGATAGTAATCAATACAGAATATTGCTGACAAGGAGAATACATCGAGTTGATCTGATTAGTTCAAACCATTTACTATCATGGTTTCAGCCAAATAGCTCAAACGAGAAAAGTTGATAATAATAGAGATAAATGATGGTGCGTGTGGGAGGATTCGAACCTCCGACCGCCTGGTTCGTAGCCAGGTACTCTATCCAGCTGAGCTACACACGCAAAGACGATAGAGAATAAATTAGTAGCGATGGTGCGTGTGGGAGGATTCGAACCTCCGACCGCCTGGTTCGTAGCCAGGTACTCTATCCAGCTGAGCTACACACGCATTACCGTAACAACTTAACTCTTTAATGCATATATCAAGAAATGGTGCGTGTGGGAGGATTCGAACCTCCGACCGCCTGGTTCGTAGCCAGGTACTCTATCCAGCTGAGCTACACACGCATGTGCCATTAAAATGACATAATAATATAGCAGTATGGTGCGTGTGGGAGGATTCGAACCTCCGACCGCCTGGTTCGTAGCCAGGTACTCTATCCAGCTGAGCTACACACGCATCTTAAAACTATATTATTCGAATGATGGCGGTGAGGGAGGGATTCGAACCCTCGATAGGGCTATAAACCCTATACTCCCTTAGCAGGGGAGCGCCTTCAGCCGCTCGGCCACCTCACCACGATTCGGGTGCAGATATTACTGCCTTAAAAAATATAGTCAAACTTTTTTTTACTATTCATGGCTATTCGCTCAGCAAACGAGCAATTTAACATAGCGCAACGCATAAGCGATCAAAAAAAAGATACGGAATCAATTCACATTACTTTTTGAATATTTGAACACAGCTGTTGCCATCCCCTGAACTTATAATATTCTGCTGGTTATTCCTTTATCTAAAATTCTTACATAACCTCTTTTTGTATTCCAAAGGTCATCACCCTCGCAAAAGCAACTCGATTAAAACCAAACAAATATCGCTGTCTTTCATGCGTCTGTAAAGGCCACAGTCGCCCACAGCCTTTTCCTAAAATATGCGCGTCTAATGGGGCTCCATCCTATTCAGATTGGCAACACGGAGCTAATAGTGCCGCTGAGACCACAATGTTTCACCCCACTCGATGCGCCCGCAATAAAAAAGGAAGCCAAGGCTTCCTTTTTTGCTAAGGGGCTACTGATAGCTAAACCTCATCGTTTAGCTATTAGCGGCTTGGCTTGCTTTCTTTTCAGCCTGGATCCGCATATAAATCTCTTCTCGGTGAACAGACACCTCTTTTGGAGCATTCACACCAACACGGATCTGATTCCCTTTGACGCCCAGTACAGTTACTGTGACATCATCACCAATCATCAATGTTTCCCCAACCCGACGTGTTAAAATAAGCATTCGTTGCTCCTTAAATCCTGAAAAATTCGCCTTAAAACAGATGGTCCTATCATAAAGCCTTTTGCTAGGCAGACTCTATATGGACAATCCAATATCGCGGTATCTAAATATTCTCTTCTACTGCAACATTTTCTAATTCAAACGCACGATGCAAAGCTCGAACGCCCAACTCTAAATATTTGTCATCGACCACGACCGATACTTTGATCTCAGATGTTGAGATTAATTGCATGTTGATGCCTTCTTGACCCAGCGTATCAAACATCTTTTTAGCAATGCCTGGATGGTTCATCATTCCAACACCAACAATAGACAACTTGGCAATGCAATTGTTCCCGTGAACCCGTCGTGCACCTAATTTTTCTGCCGATTGTTCCACCAAAACTTTCGCTTTCTTATAGTCACTGCGGTTGATCGTAAAGGTAAAGTCCGCCGTACCATCGCCCATGCTATTCTGCACAATCATATCAACATCGATATGAGCGTCACCAATCGGTTCGAGAATGGTTGCTGCAATTGCAGGTTTATCTGGCACCCCTAAAATAGTCAGGCTTGCTGTATCGCGCATAAACGCAATTCCTGAAATAATTGGTGATTCCATCCCTTTCCTCTCATAGCTAATTAGGGTTCCTGTGCTACCTTCTTCAAAAGAAGATAGCACGCGCAGCGGAACATTATATTTACCCGCAAACTCAACAGAACGGATCTGTAAGACTTTTGCCCCAAGGCTTGCCATTTCGAGCATCTCTTCAAAAGTGATACTTTCTAATCGGCGAGCTCTGGGCTCAACCCGAGGGTCAGTGGTATAAACACCATCGACATCGGTATAGATTTGACATTCATCGGCTTTGATCGCCGCGGCAATTGCCACAGCGGTGGTATCACTGCCACCGCGACCTAAAGTGGTGATACTGTTGTCAGATGCTCGGCCTTGGAATCCGGCAACCACGACCACCTTGCCGTCTTGTAAGTATTTGCGTAGCGGCTCATCATCGACTCGTTTGATTCGTGCTTTACCATGTGCATCATCGGTGTGCATACGCAATTGATCACCTGTCATTGATACCGCATCACACGCAATTTTTTGCAACGCTATCGTCAACAATGCAATGGTGACCTGTTCACCGGTTGAAACCAACACATCAGTTTCTCTAGCCGGTGCATTTTCATCCAACGCGTTAGCCATTTCTAGAAGTCGATTCGTCTCACCAGACATCGCCGAAACCACCACGACCACATCATCACCTTGCAAGCGATGTCGCTTAATACGTTTGGCAACAGCTTCTATTCGCTCTAGCGAACCAACCGATGTTCCACCATATTTTTGAACCAATAAAGCCACGAATCATCCCCATTCGTTTATTAAAAAATGAGACCTAAAGCTGGTCATTCAACCACAACTTCGCCGCCTGTAAAGCCGCTGGCAACTGTGCTGGTTGTGTTCCCCCCGCTTGCGCCATATCGGGGCGACCGCCCCCGCGACCGCCGACCAGTTGAGCAGCAACATTGACCAACTCGCCCGCTTTCACTTTGCTGCAAAGGTCTTTAGTCACCCCAGCGATAAGATTAACTTTCTCGCCATTAACAGTCCCTAACACAATAACGGCACTGCCGAGTTTGACTTTCAGATCATCAAGTGTAGTTCGCAGCGATTTAGCTTCCACGCCGGCCAAGTCAGCGATTAGAACTTTGACACCATTGACCTCTTGGACTTGATCAAGAATATTAGCGCCAGCTTGCGCGGCCAACTTAGCTTGTAATTGTGCTAACTCTTTTTCCAATCCGCGAGTGCGTTCTTGCTGCTGCACGATACGCTCAGCAACAGTAAAGATATCCCCTTTGAGTTCACTGGCTGCAATGTGTAACTGTTGTTGCAGTTTTTGCACATAATCAACCGCAAACTGACCAGTCACCGCTTCAATACGGCGTACCCCTGAAGCAATTCCAGTTTCATGAAGGATCTTAAATAAACCAATCTCACCGGTGGTTTTTACATGGGTTCCGCCACACAATTCAGTGGAAAACTCACCCATTTTTACAACGCGGACTTCATTGCCATATTTTTCACCAAATAACGCCATTGCACCCGCTTGTTTGGCATCATCAAGTCCCATAATCACGGTCGATACATCAAGGTTAGCTCGAATCTGTTGATTAACCAGCTGTTCAATATGCTCAAGCGTTGTATTATCAATCGCGTCTAAATGCGAGAAGTCAAACCGTAAACGATTGGCGTCCACTAACGAGCCTTTTTGACTCACATGCTCACCTAATACTTGGCGAAGTGCAGCATGCAATAAGTGTGTCACCGAATGGTTCAGTGCAGTTGCTTGTCGTTTACGCGAGTCAACACTGGCATGTAGCGTATCACCAATCTGAATCATGCCATGCGTAAGCTGCGCATGGTGGACAAAGGCATTGCCCACTTTGCTGGTATCAGTCACAACTAGCTCACCACCAGCAAAAGTCATGGAACCTTTATCACCCGCTTGACCGCCCGACTCAGCATAAAATGGGGTTTTATCTAATACGATTTGCACATCACCCTCGGCCGATATCACCGATTGTCCATCTTTAAAAAGAGCAACAACTTTGGCATCTGCGGCTAAACTCTGATAGCCAACAAACTCAGTTTTGCCATCCACTTGGATGGTTTGACTATAGTCAACATCAAATTGACTTGCCTGCTTAGCTCGCTCACGCTGCGCTTGCATTGCCGCTTCAAAGCCTTTTGTATCAATCGTGAAATGACGTTCGCGGGCTACATCAGCGGTTAAATCAGCTGGAAAACCATAGGTATCATAAAGTTTGAACACAAGCTCGCCAGGAACCTCTGTTCCTTCAATTTTAGCTAATGCGTCATCAAGGATTAACAAACCACGATCGAGTGTTTTAGCAAATTGTTCTTCTTCAAGACGCAGTACTTTTTCAATCATTGGCTGTTGAGTCAGCAACTCAGGATAGGCTGCCCCCATAATACGCACTAGTTGTGCAACCAATTTGTAAAAGAAAACATCTTTACATCCTAAGCGATTGCCATGGCGCACCGCGCGGCGAATAATACGTCGTAACACATACCCACGCCCTTCATTCGATGGCATCACCCCGTCGGCGATTAAAAAACTACACGAGCGAATATGATCCGCAATGACCCGTAGAGATTGATCGCTCAGGTCATCACACCCGATTAAACGAGCCGTAGCTTGAATAAGATCTTGAAAAGTATCAATCTCATAATTGGAGTGAACATTTTGCATAATCGCAGAGACCCGCTCCAATCCCATCCCTGTATCAACAGACGGTTTAGGCAATGGAAGCATCTGACCATCACTTTGGCGGTTAAACTGCATAAACACCAAGTTCCAGATCTCAATAAAACGGTCGCCATCTTCTTCTGGCGATCCTGGAGGCCCACCCCAGATATGCTCGCCATGATCAAAGAAGATCTCACTACTGGGTCCGCACGGTCCGGTGTCGCCCATTTGCCAGAAATTATCTGACTCGTAACGCGTCCCTTTATTGTCCCCTATGCGGACAATACGCTCGGCTGGCAAACCCACTTCTTTGTTCCAAATATCATACGCTTCATCATCTTCCGCATACACAGTAACCAGCAACTTCTCTTTAGGTAACTTTAAGATCTCGGTTAAAAAACCCCAGGCAAAGTTAATCGCATCATGCTTAAAATAATCACCAAAGCTGAAATTACCCATCATCTCGAAAAAAGTATGGTGGCGAGCAGTATAACCGACATTATCTAAGTCGTTATGTTTGCCACCGGCGCGCACGCAACGCTGCGCGGTTACCGCGCGCGTGTAATCACGCTTTTCCGATCCTAAAAAGATATCTTTAAATTGGTTCATCCCAGCGTTAGTAAATAGTAATGTCGGGTCGTCATGAGGGACCAGAGAGCTACTTGGAACAATCTGGTGACCATGTTGCTGGAAATACTCTAGAAACGCTGTACGAATTTCAGCGGAAGTCATGTTCATTTATATCAATCCTGATTCTTGCAATACTGCCTGTCAGCATGAGTCTTAGAGTCTGCACAAAGCGTTTGTCAAACAATTGCAACATTGCCAATTCATCGGCAAACTCTGCTCGACATCCCTGCCATGAGGAATGCGTAAATGAGCCACAATATAGCATGGCCTAAGCGCCTTAGAAAGGCAGGAGCAACGACAACTGATGAATAAATAGGGATTTAAAAAGCCTTAATATCATCAATATTCAACAAGCTGACGTCTACCACCTTAAAACGATTGGTTAACCCATTTAAAACCATTCCTGTAAGCTATCAATAGATACGCTAAATACTGCATGTCATTGTGACTGCGATTGTATTTCGAAGAATTGGCGAATAAGGTCGCTATCGAATCCACGCCGATATAAATAAGCTTGGCACTTTCGTCGCTCGGGCCAAGTCTGCGGGAGCTGGCGATACTTTTTGCTAAAGGCGCGCTCGAGTGCCTGCCACCAATCCCACTGCTCATCGGCAATCACTTGGGCTGCAATTTCTGAACTCACCCCTTTACTGGTCAAATACTGACGGATATAGGCACCACCATAACCACTTTGCAATCGACTACGGGTCAGACCCATGGCAAATTCAAAGTCATTAATCCAGCCTTGTTGCTGCGCATAATCGAGGGCCTGCTCAATTTCGTCAGTTGAATACTCTTTCTCTTTGAGTTTTTTAACAAGTTGCGCTCGGCTATAGCCCCGCCGAGATAACAGCTCAACTACGGCACCTTTGGCCGATAGCTTTTGTTTATACCTCATGATTTCACTTTATAGTTGATGATAAACAAGATGCTAGCTAAAAAGTCTTTGTTGTTAATGCAAAAAGGGCCATAAGGCCCTTTCCATTACTCACAAATTTAAGACAAAAAATGATTCGCTTTATTATTCATCTTCCTGCGAAGTTTTGACCGCTTTAACATCAGTTTGCTCGCTTAACTTAGCGGCTGCGGCATTTTTCTCGTTTAACTTAGCAGTTACGGCATTTTTTTCATTTAACTTAGCTGCATTAGCTTTGTCTGTTGCCCCTGGCTGGCTGAGCAATAATTCACGTAATTTTGTTTCAATCTCTTGTGCATCTTGTGGGTGTTCCGTGAGATATTTACAAGCATTCGCTTTGCCTTGACCAATCTTGGTGCCGTTATAGCTGAACCAAGCGCCCGCTTTTTCCACCAGTTTTTCTTTAACGCCAAGGTCGACTAACTCCCCTAAGCGGTTGATCCCACCACCATAGATGATCTGAAATTCAGCTTGACGAAATGGCGGTGATACTTTGTTCTTCACCACTTTCACGCGGGTTTCATTACCAATGACTTCATCGCCATCTTTCACGGCACCAATCCGGCGAATATCTAGCCGAACCGATGAATAAAATTTTAACGCATTACCACCTGTAGTAGTTTCAGGATTACCGAACATCACGCCAATTTTCATCCGGATTTGGTTGATGAAAATAGCTAAGCAATTCGATTGTTTGATATTCCCGGTCAGCTTACGCAGTGCTTGTGACATCAGGCGCGCTTGCAAGCCAACATGGCTATCGCCCATTTCGCCTTCAATTTCAGCTTTAGGGGTTAATGCAGCCACAGAGTCAATAACGACCACATTGACCGCGCCAGAACGAACTAGCATGTCACAAATCTCTAGAGCTTGCTCACCTGTATCCGGTTGAGAGATCAATAACTCATCGATATCCACACCCAATTTGCGCGCATAAATGGGATCCAGTGCATGCTCAGCATCGATAAAGGCACACGTTTTTCCCTGTTTTTGCGCTTCGGCGATAATCGACAAGGTCAGTGTTGTTTTACCGGATGATTCAGGACCATAGATCTCGACAACTCGGCCATAAGGCACCCCACCAATTCCTAAGGCAATATCCAGCCCCAAAGAACCCGTCGATACCGACTCAATATCCATCATTGCCGCAGAGCCATCGCCTAACCGCATGATAGAGCCTTTACCAAACTGTTTCTCAATTTGACCTAGCGCGGCAGCCAGAGCCTTCTGTTTGTTTTGATCCATTCGATCCTCATCAAAGCTGAAATTTGACTTAACTTAGACTAAGTATACTGGTTATACATACAGTATCAAGCAACAATCTTAGTTACTTATGCTCAACCTTCCATAGACTAAAAAAATACTAGTTTAGTATCATACCGATAACACTAATAGCATGTATAACAAATTTATCCACGAGATAGATTGACGACACCCAAGTCGTGCGGCGTATAAACTATTCACGGGGTGACAAAAAAGTCAATTATATCTAAACGGCAGCGCCATGGCCAAATCTTTCCTACGCCCACTTCAAGAAGGGACAATAAGACGCAACGCATATCAATTATTTGGGTTCCACGTTGGATCGCCGAGACCAATACCCCGCTAGACACGACCCTGAAATATTATGCCATACCGAAAACAGTGTTCCGGGAACAACTGACGTCGCGCTGAAGAATTTCATCGCCAAGGCCGTCGCTAAACCAGAATTTTGCAATCCGACTTCAAAGGCTACTGTTCGACAGATGGTTTCATTAAATCGTAACGCTTTGCATACCCAATATCCGGCGGTTAAACCAATCCCGTTATGCAGTATCACCGCCAAAGCAACCATCGGCCCAATGACAGCCAGTTTAGTATGATTTAACGCCACTACAATCGCGATAATCATGACAATAACAACCATGGAGATAAGCGGCAAAATGGGCTCGATTTTTTGCGTTAGGCGATGGCATTGGCTGTTGACAACAATTCCGATAGCAACAGGGATAAGCACAATTTTCACCAAGCTTAACAACATCCCCCATACGGGTACATTAACACTATGCACAGCTAATAGTTCAACCAAAAGCGGCGTCATGACCACACCAATTAAAGTTGATATCGCTGTCATGGTAATCGATAGTGCGACGTCCCCCTTGGCCAGATAACACATCACATTGGAAGAGGTGCCACCCGCTACACTCCCCACCAACACCATGCCCACAGCCAGCTCTGTACCAAATCCTAACAGGTAACTCACCAGCATGCAGCGGCTGGCATCACTGTAAATTGTAAAATCAAACCAACTATGATGGCTTTTCTATTATGCACGACATTTACAAAGTCACTGCCTCGCAGCGTTAATCCCATTGAGAGCATAATGATGGTTAACAGCGTAATGATCTGACTTTTGAGCGCTACAAACCATTGCGGTTGTATATAAGCTAATACCGATAATAACACGGCCCATAGTGGAAATAGCCGAATAATCTTCCTTAACATAGCTCACAACTTCCATTGTTTTTGATGGCGCTAATACTACGTGGATTCATAACAAAAAAACCAAAAAAAGAACATAAATTAACTTTAATGTTCTTTTTTTAGATAAGTACAACAATATTGAGTAATGATTCCGTCCAGATATTTTGGCTAACTCACTATTTCTGATCGCTATTGGTTTATGGGTTCCGTTTGCTTGGCTCTTAACCATTGGTAAATCAAATCTACACGTGAGTTAACGCGTCTTTTGGAAAAATTGATTCGCGACGCCCAGCTACGCGATGAAAAAATGAACCAGTCCAGCCCGAGTAACAACATATAAACATTTGGTTAGTTTTCCCAAACGCTCGAGTCCGGTATTATAGCGATATTTGTGCGTGTCACATGCCTTGGTACACCGCTTATCAAGGCAAACTCTCTGTTGAATTGAGTAAGGTAACCATACAATTTTTATGAATTCTACCGACACCCTAGCCTCTCATACACCAATGATGCGTCAGTACTTAAGTATTAAGGCAGAACACCCCGAAATTTTATTGTTTTATCGGATGGGGGATTTTTATGAGCTTTTTTTTGATGATGCCAAACGAGCGGCCGAATTGTTGGATATATCCTTGACCAAACGCGGCAAATCCGGTGGTGAACCGATTCCAATGGCGGGCGTTCCCTACCATGCGGTGGAAAACTATTTAGCGCGCTTAGTCGATAAGGGCGAATCTGTCGCTATCTGCGAGCAAATTGGTGATCCGGCACTGAGTAAGGGACCGGTAGAGCGCAAAGTGGTCCGAATTGTCACCCCAGGAACGGTGAGTGATGAAGCGCTCCTGGATGAGCACCGTGATAATTTATTAGTGAGTATTTGCTATCAGCAAGAACAGTTTGGACTAGCTTGGTTTGATATCAGCAGTGGTCGTTTTGTTGTCCAGCAGTTTAAAACTCAATCGCAACTTTGCACCGAATTACAGCGCCTTAATCCCGCTGAAATTCTCTACCCAGAAATGTTTGCCTATGAGTCACTACTAGAACCTTATAAAGGGTTACGTCGCCGGGGGGAATGGGAATTTGATACCCAAACAGCCACCCAATTACTCAATCAACAATTCGGGACCCAACACTTAGATGGTTTTGGGGTTAGCCAGTATCCTGTGGCACTCGCAGCAGCAGGGTGTTTACTCGGTTACGTCAAGGATACACAGCGCACGCAGCTCCCCCACCTTCGCGCCATTACGATTGAACAAGCGCAACAATATGTACAGCTTGATGCCGCCACCCGTAAAAATCTAGAACTGACGCAAAATCTCGCCGGTGGTAGTGAACACACCTTAAGCTCGGTGATTGACTGTTGTGTAACGGCCATGGGGAGTCGCCTGTTAAAGCGCTGGATCCATCAACCGATTACCAATCGCAGTATTTTAGCCAATCGTCAACAAGCCATACAACAACTGATTGATGAAAGTCTGACTGATGCCCTGCAACCGCTGTTGCGTAACATTGGTGATATTGAACGGGTTTTAGCCCGTCTTGCCTTGAAAAGTGCTCGTCCGCGCGATTTAGTGCGACTGCGCAACGCCTTTACCCAGTTACCTCTTCTGCAGCCTATATTAGTTCATAGCCAAAACCATCAATTACAACAGTTAGCTGAAGATATTGGCGAATTTCCAGAGCTGTTGAATCTGCTTGAACGTGCGATTGTCGACAATCCACCAGTGTTGATTCGAGATGGCGGAGTGATTGCAACAGGCTACCACGCTGAGCTCGATGAGTGGCGCGATTTAAGCAGTGGTGCCAGTGATTACTTAAGCCAAATTGAACAGCGAGAACGAAATACCACTGGGATTAATACACTTAAACTAGGGTTCAATCGAGTTCATGGCTATTACATTGAAGTCAGTCGTGGGCAATCACATCTTGTCCCAGATTACTATGTACGCCGCCAAACGTTAAAAAACATGGAACGCTATATTATCCCTGAGCTCAAAGAGTACGAAGATAAAGTACTATCAAGTCAAGGGAAAGCGCTAGCGCTTGAAAAACGCCTTTATGATGAGCTACTAGACCTGCTACTACCCAGCATCGGGAGATTACAAAAAAGTAGTGATGCATTAGCCCAGTTAGATGTCCTGACCAATCTGGCTGAGCGCGCGCTTACGCTCAACTACTGCTGCCCCACCCTTGATGACAGTGAACAAATAGACATTAAAGCGGGACGCCATGCGGTCATTGAGCAGGCCATTAGTTCACCTTTTATTGCCAACCCAACGCATCTTAATGCACAACAACGGCTACAGGTGATTACCGGACCAAATATGGGGGGTAAATCCACTTTTATGCGCCAAAGTGCACTCATTGTACTGCTAGCTCACATCGGAAGTTTTGTCCCCGCAGAACAAGCACACATTGGTCAAATTGATCGAATATTTACGCGAATTGGGGCATCAGATGATCTGGCAAGTGGACGCTCAACCTTTATGGTTGAAATGACTGAAACCGCCAATATTCTCCATAATGCGACCCGTCACAGCCTAGTTTTGATGGATGAAATTGGCCGCGGAACAAGTACCTATGATGGGTTATCGCTCGCTTGGGCATGTGCAGAAAAACTCGCTCAAATCGGAGCGTTGACATTATTTGCGACCCACTATTTCGAACTTACCGAATTGGCTGAACACTTAAATCACAGTATGAACATTCATCTCGACGCTATCGAACATGATGATACCATTGCTTTCATGCATCAAGTTCAACCTGGGGCTGCAAATAAAAGTTATGGACTGCAAGTTGCAGCGCTCGCGGGAATACCACTCGATGTGATTACAATGGCGCGAAAAAAACTCAGCCAATTAGAGTCATCATCACAGCGAATCACTAAACCTGTCACCGCTGTTTTAGAAAATTCTCCAGCACAACAACCAATGACGCCAATGACTCACCCGGTCATCGAACAGCTTCAAGCATTAGAGCCTGATGAACTCACCCCTCGTGAAGCATTAGATGTGCTCTATGCACTTAAACGACTAGCTGAAAATGCATAAATAATAATTCTGATACTCTATTTGGATAAAAAGCTCGTTATACACAAACAGCGCCTGAAGGCGCTGTTTTTCATAGCAATAAGTTTAAAATAGAGAATTTATACTTTAAAAATAGATTCCAAGGATAACCCCTGAGAACTGAGCACATCACGCAACCGCCGCAGCGCTTCAACTTGAATTTGCCGCACCCGTTCACGAGTTAACCCAATTTCCAACCCGACATCTTCTAAGGTAGAAGGTTCATAGCCAAGTAGACCAAAACGACGAGCTAAAACTTCCCGTTGTTTGCTATTTAATTCTTCAAGCCAACGAACAATACTCGATTTCATATCATCATCTTGGGTCGTATCTTCAGGCCCACCGGCATTTTCATCAGCAACAATATCAAGCAATACCTTATCATTTTCACCGCTAATAGGTGTATCAATCGACCCAATTCGCTCGTTTAGCCGCAGCATTTTTGTAACATCATCAACTGATTTATCCAGTCGTTCTGCGATTTCATCAGCAGTTGGCTCATGGTCAAGCTCTTGGGCTAATTCCCGAGCTGTGCGCAAATAAACATTTAGTTCTTTAACAATATGAATAGGTAAGCGAATGGTACGAGTCTGATTCATGATGGCCCGTTCAATCGTCTGACGGATCCACCACGTTGCATAGGTTGAAAAACGGAATCCCCGTTCGGGATCGAATTTTTCGACAGCGCGGATTAAGCCTAAGTTACCTTCTTCGATTAAATCCAATAAGGCCAACCCTCGATTATTGTAACGTCGAGCAATTTTTACGACTAAACGTAAGTTACTTTCGATCATACGTTGTCGAGAAGCTTCATCACCGCGCAGTGCACGCCGTGAAAACAACACTTCTTCTTCAGCAGTCAATAGTGGGGAATAACCTATTTCGCCCAAATAGATCTGAGTGGCATCTAAGCTTTTCGCTTGTTCCATCACCATCACTTCTTCATGGGCATCAAAATCGGCAAAATGATCGTCTTTTACCACAGCTCCTTTTGTGGCATGTTTATACTCACTTAAACGAGCGACTTTAACATCAACAGTACTTCTAGCTTGGCTCATGAGGTAATCTCCCTAATAGCCTGATTGTCTGCGATCACGAAGGCAACCAAGTTTAATGTTTCGGCAGATACTTTAATGGATCAACCGATTTACCTTTGTACCGAATTTCAAAGTGTAACCGGACACTTGTTGTCCCCGTTTCACCCATATCGGCAATGTGCTGTCCTGCTTTAACCGTTTGATGTTCTTTCACCAAAATACGACTATTGTGTGCATATGCACTTAAATAATCGTCATTATGCTTAATAATTATTAAGTTACCGTAACCGCGGAGCGCATTACCCGCATAAACAACCCGACCAGCTGCTGCTGCATAGATTGCTTGATTACGACGACCGGCAATATCAATGCCTTTGTTGCCTGTTACTTGGCTGGAAAATCCACTTAGGATGCGTCCTGTCGCGGGCCAAACCCAACGTTTAACGGCTTCATCACTATTGACATCCAGCTTAATTTTGCTTGGGACACTCTCAACATACTGTTTTGTTTCATGAGTTACAACTGCTGATTTGTGTTTTTTTTGAACTTGATCATGATTATTATGCGAAGAGGGTTGTTTTACTAACAAATGTAATCGTTTTACATGATTGATTGCTTTAGACTTATTCATTGTTGAGGTGGTCGTAGACCATTTTAAGCGCAGTCGCTGCCCTGGATAGATAATATATGGGGATTTGAGATGATTTAGGCGGGCCAGTGTTTTAATTTTATGACCAGCACGCCAAGCGATCGAATAAAGCGTGTCACCGTGCTTTACCCGATACCAAGTTCGATCCAATACACCTTGATTATACTGGTTATAGGCTCCAGCCGAGACCACTGGTACTGGATGAGGGCCACTACTGCAGGCACTGCAGAGCACAACGACCAATGCAATGAGTAATGACCTGCAGCGCATCAACAATAATGCCCGTTTAGTAGTAATAGACTACGACTGCGATAGCCACCGCCGCAACAACGAGCCACCCCAACCAATCGATATAATGACGCAGTTTTTCTTCCATCCGCTTTCCCCCCCACTTCATTAAACCCGCAACAAGGAAAAAACGCATTCCTCGTCCAATCAAAGAAGCCAGAATAAAAGGCCAAAATAGCATCTGCAAGAGCCCAGCACTAATCGTAAAAACCTTATAAGGAATAGGTGAAAAACCAGCGATAAACACGATCCACACTCCCCAACGGGTAAACCAATGTTCGACTAACTGCATTTCATGCTGATACCCAACAGCTTGAATCACGGGTTCTAATAAATCATAAAAATAACGGCCTAAATAGTAACCAACCACAGCGCCAATCACTGAAAAGAAAGTGGCAATTAGTGCAAACTGCCATGCGCGTTTAGGCTGAGTAAGCGCCATTGGGGCAAGCATTACATCCACTGGAATAGGCCAAAAAATAGACTCAATAAAACTCATTGCAGCCAAATAAAACGGCGCATTTTTCTTCTGCGACCAACGCAGCGACCAATCATATAGAGCTGTAAAAATTTTCAAGCAAGTTCACCATTTACCAAAGGAACAAAACGTACCGGCTCTATATAAGTCTGTGTAACGCTATGGCCGTGACGCTCAATTTTAAACAATGATTGTTGCTCACTGCCTAACGGAATCACCAGCAAGCCACCATCGCGCATCTGCTCGACAAGTTGCTCAGGTAACAAGGCCGCTGCCGCAGTAACAATCACAGCATCAAATGGTGCCTTCGTGGGCCATCCTAGCCAACCGTCACCATGTTTAGTAAACACATTATGCAGATCAAGATTTTTCAAACGCCGTTTGGCTTGAAACTGCAATACTTTGATCCGCTCAACTGAATACACTTCATCAAATAGCTGTGCTAAAACAGCCGTTTGAAAACCAGAACCCGTGCCAATTTCTAAAACTCGTTTAATATTTGCCTGCATCAGTAGCTCCGTCATCCGAGCCACAATGTAAGGCTGTGATAAGGTTTGTCCTTGGCCAATGGGCAGTGCGGCGTTATCCCATGCCTGATGAGCTAATGCCTCATCGACAAATAGCTGCCTTGGAATATTGGCAATCGCATCAAGGACTTTTTCATCACAAATTCCCTGTTCCCGCAGTTGCTGACACAGATAGATACTCTGCGGCGTTCTCCCTAACTGCATAACGTTTATATCTCCAACTGGTGAACCCATTCTTTCACTGGTGTGAGTTGTTGCCGAGCAGTCATGTCAATGCTCAATGGCGTGACAGAAACAAATCCACGCTCAATCGCATCAAAGTCAGTGCCCGGTCCGGCATCAGCCAATTCACCCGGAGGACCGATCCAATAGATCGCCTGCCCTCGCGGGTCTTCATCAACGATAACCGGTTCAGCATGATGACGATTGCCTAAACGGGTTACCCGTATCCCTTTAAGGTCTTCATAAGGGCAATCTGGCACATTAACATTAAGAATAGTCCCTGCAGCCAAATCATGTTCCATCACATGTTGCACCAGCTTTAATGCTACTTGCGCGGCAGTTTGATAATGCACCGGTTTTGCGCTATCAAGCGAAATTGCAATCGCCGGCAAGCCCATCATCCGTCCTTCTGTTGCGGCGGCAACGGTGCCTGAATAAAGTACATCATCACCTAAGTTAGCGCCGCGGTTAATCCCACTCACCACTAAATGGGGTTGCTCAGAAAGCAGTGCATTAATAGCTAAATGAACGCAATCAGTTGGAGTACCATTCACTGAAAAGTAACCATTTTCTAGCTTCTGTACACGTAACGGATGCTCTAACGTTAATGAATTACTCGCGCCACTACAATTACGATCAGGTGCAATGGTGGTCACTTGAGCAATTTCAGATAATGCATCGCTCAATGCTCGAAGACCCGGAGCATGAACGCCATCATCATTACTTACCAATATTTTCATGCTGTTCCTTCAAATAGATTGAATATTTGCAAGCTCTCTAATCACACTCGTTGCATAACACCCAGAAGGCAATATAAAACTCAACTGCAACGTGCAATCATCTAACCACTGCCAAGAAAACTGCTCAGGGCGAACCAATAAAGGTCGGCGTTCTTGACGAAGCCCTGCCTTAGCCAACCCTTGCCACCAACTTTGATAAGCACTTAATTGTTCACTTTCAAAAGCCAGTGCTGCGGCTTGACTCGGTAATTGAGCATCCCCAACCAGCGGCCCTGACAATTGGATGTCACCATTGGCTAATCGTTCATTTAGCTCCTCGGTGATGGTTTCAGCAACAAAAAAAGAACGGCTGCCTGCGAGCATTAGGCAATCGCCAACAATAAGTTGTTTATCTAATCCTGCATCAATACGCCCACTGACCGTTTGATTAAACAGCAAACTTCGGGCCGCAGACAAGTAAAGCCCACGTTTTTCACGATCTTGAATACGTTTACCAGCAAACATCTGCTGCGCCTTAAGCAGATTATTCCCTTCATGCCCAAAGCGCTGCGCACCAAAATAGTTAGGAACACCAAACTGGCGAATCAATGCTAAACGCCGCTGTGCCTCATCTTTATCACTGATCTGTCGCAAACAGATGTTAAACTGATTGCCCGACAGTGCACCACGGCGCAATTTTTTGGAGTGACGATGCGCTTGGAGAACGCGCAACGAAGCAGGTAACTTCTGCCAATTAAGTGATTTTGAAAAGGGGAGTTGAACGCTAAACCATTGCCGAGTGATACCTTGGCGATCTTTGAGGCCGGCATAGCTCACCTGTTTGACTGATACATTTAAACATCTAGCCAGCTGAGCGGCGGCCCATTGAGTATTCTCACCGCTTTTCTCTATTTCAACCAATACATGTTCCCCATGGCCATCGGCGCTAAAGGGAAGTATTTCGGTAACTTGAAAATCATCTAATTGCTGTTTAAATAGGCAATTGACGGTCGGTTGACCATGCAACCAAGCAAGTTCATTATACATCGCGACTCACCAAGACGACACAATGGCTAGCAATACCTTCTTTACGTCCGGTAAATCCAAGCTGTTCGGTCGTTGTCGCTTTAACATTCACTTGATCAAGCTGACAAGCTAGGCATTCAGCAATTTGCTCACGCATCAGCAAAATATGGGGTGCCATTTTAGGCGCTTGGGCGATGATCGTCAGATCAAGATTAACCAATTGAAAACCGCGTTGACGAACATCTGCATAGACATGGCGCAATAATTGACGACTATCAATGCCCGCATAAGCAGGATCATCATCGGGAAAGTGATGCCCAATATCGCCTAAAGCAAGTGCACCAAGTAACGCATCACAAATAGCATGTAGTGCCACATCACCATCTGAATGGGCAATGAACCCTTGCTCAAAAGGAACTTTCACTCCGGCAACCGTCAAGGGCCCAGTGCCACCAAAACGATGTACATCATAACCATGACCAATACGGATCATCTATTACCTCGTCTGCCTTGCGATTAAAAATTCAGCCAATGGAAGATCCTCAGGATGTGTCACTTTGAGATTATCATAACGCCCACGCACTAAGCGAACTGCAAATCCTGCCCACTCCATCGCAGAAGCTTCATCAGTCACATGCACGTTTGCATTAACCGCATCTTTAAGAACCTGACGCAATAGCCCGCAGTTAAAACTTTGCGGTGTCATCGCATGCCAAAGTGCCCGCCGATCAACCGTGTGCTCAATCAGTCCCGTCGCACCTGCCCATTTCATGGTATCGCGTACAGGACAAGCTAGAATCGCACTCTCGCCCTTCTGGGCTAATGTGAGTAACTTATGCAGATCAGTTGGCGTTAAACAAGGTCTGGCCGCGTCATGCACTAAAACCCAATCGTCATCAGAGAGTTGTGCAAGAGCCGCTAACACCGAATCAACACGCTCAGCGCCACCGATGACAGTGGTGACTTTAGGATGCTTAGAAATAGCGAGTTGATTAAACCAGTGATCATCCGGATGTAACGCAATCACCACTTGAGCGATGGACGGTTCATCTAAAAAAAGCTCAACACTATAGCTTAAGATGGCTTTGCCGTTAATTGGCAAATACTGTTTTGGGGAATCGGCTGCCATACGCTGACCGATCCCAGCTGCAGGAATAACTGCTGAAAATCTTTGTTTAATCATTTTTATTAGCTGGGGTTTGGATAAATCGATAAAAAGTCTCATTTTGACGGATCATGCCCAGCTCATTGCGCGCATGCTCTTCAACTGCCGCATCCCCAGTACGCAGGTCATCGATCTCGGCTTTGAGTACCTTATTACGCTGTATGAGCTGCTGATTATCTTGCATTCGTTCGGCCACTTCATGTTTTGCCTGAAAATAATCAGTCAGCGAGTTCTTTCCAAACCAAAGGTCATATTGCAGCAATAGCAATAAGGCCGATAACATCAAGGTTAACAATCGCATGAAGCCTCCTCACAACTGCTGCTGATCATCCCACATTCAAGATGAATACACCACCCTAATCAATGATAGACAAAATAGAAAAGCCTAGCTTACATGAGTAAACTAGGCTTTTGATCATCAACAATCAGTAATCACCGCATAAACGGTGACATAATTATTGACCTTTAACTTCTTTTAAACCGTTAAATGGTGCTTTTTCGCCCAGAGCTTCTTCGATACGAATCAGTTGGTTATATTTAGCAACACGGTCACTACGGCTCATTGAACCAGTTTTGATCTGGCCTGCTGCAGTACCCACTGCCAAATCAGCAATAGTTGAATCTTCAGTTTCGCCACTGCGGTGAGAGATAACCGCTGTATAACCTGCATCTTTAGCCATTTTGATTGCTGCTAAAGTTTCAGTCAGAGAACCGATCTGGTTGAATTTAATCAGGATTGAGTTAACGATCCCTTTGTCGATCCCTTCTTGCAGGATTTTAGTGTTAGTTACGAATAAGTCGTCACCAACCAACTGAATTTTGTCACCTAGAACTTTAGTCTGATAAGCAAAACCATCCCAATCAGACTCATCCAAACCATCTTCAATAGAAACGATTGGATATTGTTCAGTCAGTTTTTCAAGGTAATGAGAGAACTCATTAGAACTGAAGGTTTTACCTTCACCTTTAAGTTCATATTTACCTGATTCTTTATTGTAGAATTCAGATGCAGCACAGTCCATCGCCAAAGTAACGTCTTTACCCAGCTCATAGCCTGCGTTAGCAACTGCTTCTTTAATAACTGCCAGTGCTTCAGCGTTTGATGCTAAGTTAGGCGCAAACCCACCTTCATCACCAACAGCCGTGTTCAAACCTTTCGCTTTCAATACTTTTGCTAAGTTATGGAACACTTCAGAACCGATACGCACAGCTTCTTTAAAGTTTTTGGCACCAACAGGTTGAATCATGAATTCTTGGATATCAACGTTGTTATCAGCGTGTTCACCACCATTAAGAATATTCATCATTGGCAATGGCATCGAGTAAACACCCGCTGTACCGTTCAGTTCAGCGATCCAAGCATACAAAGGCATTCCTTTTGATGCTGCGGCAGCTTTTGCGTTAGCTAAAGAAACAGCCAAAATTGCATTCGCACCCAGATTTGATTTGTTCTCAGTGCCGTCCAAATCTAACATGATTTGGTCAATTGCTTTTTGGTCAGTTGCATCTTTACCCAGCAGCGCAGGAGCAATGCTATCTTTAATGTTGGCAACGGCTTTCAATACGCCTTTACCCATAAAGCGAGTTTTGTCGCCATCACGCAGTTCCAATGCTTCGCGAGAACCAGTTGATGCGCCAGATGGAGCTGCCGCCATACCGACAAAACCACCTTCTAAATGAACTTCTGCTTCAACAGTTGGATTACCACGTGAATCAATAATTTCACGACTAATGACTTTAGTAATGTTAGCCATTTATATTTCCTCTAGTTATAGATACGAATTTCAAATTTATATTACATTCAGCAATTACGTTGTTTATTGTATTCCCCAGCTGCTGCAACAAAACCCTCAAATAATGGATGTCCATCACGAGGTGTTGAAGTGAATTCCGGATGGAATTGCGCTGCAATAAACCAAGGATGATCTGGATTTTCAATAATTTCGACCAATTTTTTATCCGCCGACAATCCAGTCACTTGCAAACCTGCCGCTTCAAGTTTAGGCAACAGATTATTATTGACTTCATAGCGATGACGATGACGTTCATAGATGGTCTCACTGCCATATAATTGACGAACTTTACTGCCTTCGCTTAAATGGCATAACTGCGCACCCAAGCGCATAGTTCCACCTAAATCAGAGGCTTCATCACGAACTTCAACTTCACCATCTTCATTGATCCATTCGGTAATCAACCCAACCACCGGATAAGGTGTTTTTGGATCAAATTCCGTCGAATGTGCATGTTCTAGACCGGCAACATTACGGGCAAATTCAATTAATGCCACTTGTAAGCCTAAACAGATGCCAAGATAAGGGATTTTATTCTCACGGGCATATTGGGCAGCCATAATTTTGCCTTCAACGCCGCGAGTACCGAAACCACCCGGAACTAAAATAGCATCCAACTCAGCTAATAGATCGGTGCCTTTAATCTCAACATCTTGCGAATCGATATATTGGATTTTAACACTTAGGCGATTTTTTAATCCGCCATGTTTGAGTGCTTCATTGACTGATTTATAGGCATCAGGCAATTCAACATATTTACCAACCATTCCAATCACGATCTCTTTAGTTGGATTGGCTTCTTCATAGATCACCTGCTCCCACTCGCTCAAATTTGCCTCAGGGCAATTTAAACCAAACCGCTGTGTGACCAGCTCATCAAGGCCTTGAGATTTCAGCAGTGCAGGGATTTTATATATACTATCGACATCACGCAGCGTAATTACTGCGCGATCCGCCACATTAGTAAACAACGCAATTTTACTACGTTCATTGGCAGGAACTGGATGTTCACTACGGCAAATCAGAATATCGGGTTGAATACCGATCGAACGCAACTCTTTGACCGAGTGCTGAGTGGGTTTGGTTTTAACTTCACCAGATGCGGCCAAATAAGGCACTAAGGTGAGGTGCATAAACATGGTATTTTCACGACCAAGCTCAGTGGCTAACTGACGAATCGCTTCTAAAAACGGTTGCGATTCGATATCTCCCACGGTGCCACCAATTTCAACCAAGGCCACATCGACACCTTCGCCACCCGCGATCACCCGCTCTTTAATGGCATTTGTGATATGTGGAATAACCTGGATAGTGGCTCCCAAATAATCGCCACGACGCTCTTTGCGCAGTACATCGGCATAAATGCGTCCGGTCGTAAAGTTATTACGACGTGACATTTTAG
The DNA here is from genome assembly GCF_046054155.1 of Celerinatantimonas yamalensis. NCBI lineage: Bacteria > Pseudomonadati > Pseudomonadota > Gammaproteobacteria > Celerinatantimonadaceae > Celerinatantimonas > Celerinatantimonas yamalensis. Next base: position 178,654 of record NZ_JBEQCT010000005.1, on the reverse strand, counting down.
TGCGGATAAACCGCTCATAATGCCCCAGATCCAAATCAGTTTCAGCTCCGTCTTCAGTGACGAACACTTCACCATGTTGGATCGGACTCATCGTACCAGGGTCCACATTGATGTATGGATCCAGCTTCATGATAGTGACTTTTAAACCACGGGCTTCTAAGATCGCCGCTAATGATGCAGCAGCAATACCTTTCCCAAGCGAGGACACGACGCCCCCGGTAACAAACATATATTTCGTAGTCATGCCGAACCTGAAAGTAAGGATAAAACGGTGAATTAAGGAATAACAAAAGACGGGGTAGTAGTATAACAGCCAGCCGCTCTATCCACAATTCATACCATCCACATCCAACGGGTTTTGCCTCTATCCATTTTTGATTCGCTGGCAATATAGCAGTGTGATTATGCCATTGTCTTGTTACAAATCAATTTTTGTAATTTTATTTCACAAAATTCTGCAATACTTTCACGTTTACTCGCCTGTTTTCTTGATAAATTTCCGATAACTATCACATTTCACAAATAAACTGCTGGCTTTTTGGTCAAACCAATTCACTAAAATTACACATAATTTGTCAATATTTTCATATAAATCAAATGGATGAGAATTTCGTAATAAAATATCGTAATTAATAATGTTATTTGATTGTTAACACCAATCCATCTATCGTTACTCATACTAAGGTGGATATGGGTAATTTTAAAAATGATAAATAAAATCAATACATTAGGGGGATATTTTCACGAATATCAAAAAAGCACTCTGGACCCCGAAAGTTTTTGGGCACAGCAAGCAGAATTCTTTTTTTGGCGAAAACGCTGGCAACATGTTGTCCAGTGGGAATTTAAAACACCATCAATTCGCTGGTTTGATGGCGGAAAGCTCAATATCACTGAAAATATTTTTGAAAAAAATCTTTATACCCACGGCGATCAAACCGCTATTTTTTGGGAACCTAATGATCCCAACGACGCACCGCGCCAATATACCTACCAAGAGTTATTTCACGCAGTCAATCAGATGGCCAACAGCCTAAAAAGAGAGGGGATCAGCAAAGGTGATACCGTGATCATCTATATGCCAATGGTTCCAGAGTTAACCATTGCACTGTTAGCCTGTGCCCGCATCGGTGCCATCCATTCGGTGGTGTTTGCTGGATTCTCAGCACAGGCACTCGCTGATCGCATCACCAATGCCGAGGCCCGATTAGTGCTTACCGCTGATCAAGGGTATCGGGGCAATAAAGTCACGCCTTTGAAAACCGTTGTCGACGAAGCGTTAAGCCAATGCCAAGGGGTCGAGCGAGTGGTGGTCTATCAACGCGCTTATGTGGACGTGTCGATGACACCCGGTCGAGATGTTTTTTGGCAAGAGTTCATTAGCAATGCCAGTGATGACTGTGTGGCGACTGAAATGGATAGTGAGGATCCACTTTTTATTCTCTACACTTCGGGGTCGACAGGACAACCCAAAGGGATTGTCCACAGCTCAGGCGGCTATATGGTCTATAGCGCTTACACTTTCCGCAATGTCTTTCAATATAATAATGGCGATGTATATTTTTGCACGGCTGATATCGGTTGGATTACCGGCCATACCTACCTCGTCTATGGTCCCCTGCTTAACGGTGCCAAAATAGTCATGTATGAGGGGGTTCCAACTTGGCCAGATGCAGGAAGAATGTGGGATATTATCGCTAAATATCAAGTCAATCAGTTCTATACTGCACCAACAATTATTCGCTCATTACTCTCCATGGGAAATGAGTATCTATTGGATAAAGACCTTGATTCACTGAAAGTGATTGGCACCGTTGGCGAGCCAATTAACGAAGATGCTTGGCATTGGGTACATGACCACGTGGGACAAAGTCAGTGTCCGGTCGTTGATACGTGGTGGCAAACTGAAACAGGCGGCGTGATGATTTCGCCTATAGCCGGGGTAACACCAACCAAGCCCTCATTTGCGACGCTGCCCTTGCCTGGGATCCAACCAGTCATTATTGACAATGACGGCGTTGAGCAAACAGGTAATTCAGTCGAGGGAAATCTATGTATTCGCTACCCTTGGCCTGGTATGGCACGCACCATCTGGCGTGATCACGAACGTTTTCGACAGACCTATTTTGCCAATTATGAAAATGTCTATTTTGCCGGTGATGGTGTTCGCCGTGATGAAGATGGCTATTACCGCATTCTTGGACGTGTCGATGATGTTATTAACGTATCGGGGCACCGCCTTGGCACTGCAGAAATAGAAAATGCGATCAACGAGCATCCATTAGTCAACGAGTCGGCGGTGGTAGGCTGTCCACATGCCATTAAAGGGCAAGGTATTTATGCCTTTGTCGTCTGCCCGCAAACCTCTACTGGCGGTGAAGAAGGCGTTAAATTAAGTATTAAACAAGGGGTGAACAAACGAATTGGGCCTATTGCCAAACCTGATTACATTCAAATTGTTTCAAACCTGCCGAAAACCCGCAGTGGAAAAATTATGCGCCGGATCTTGCGCAAAATCGCTGAAGGCGATGCATCCAGCCTTGGCGATACATCCACCCTACTCGATGAACAGGTGATCGACGAGATCATTCAAGGGGCACTGGTTGAGGTAAAACGCTCTTAAAATTAACGCCGCTTGGCTTTAGCGGCGTTAAATCGAGCGATACACAAAATGCACCGTTAGTTTTTTTCGGTGCATTTTACTTGCTGCCAATAGTCTTCTAGCTCATCAAGGGTGTGCTCATCTATTGATTTATTACTGGCTTTGGCTTTCGCTTCAACTTGGCGAAAACGTCGTTCAAATTTGTCATTAGCACGGCGCAGTAACGTTTCACTATCAAAGTGATGTTTACGAGCTAAATTAACACATGCAAACATCAAATCGCCGATTTCCTCGGCCAACGCCTCTTGGTTTTTGCTTTGCTGCTCGGCTCTGACTTCGTCAAGTTCTTCGGCAACCTTATCACTGACCATCTCAGCGTCTGGCCAGTCAAAACCAATATTCGCTGCACGCTTTTGTAGCTTTTGCGCACGGCTCAACGCGGGCAAGGCTAAGGGCACATCATCCAGCACACTTTGCGCCGATTTTTGCTCGCGTTCTTTGGCTTTTTCCCTTTCCCAATTGGTATTGATTTGCGCTTCATTGGCAAATTCACACTCACCAAACACATGAGGGTGGCGGCGAATTAATTTTTCACATACGCCATCAATAACGCCGTTTAAATCGAAATACTGCTGTTCTTTAGCTAGCTGCGCATAAAAAACGACTTGGAAGAGTAGATCCCCCAATTCCAGCCGAAGTTCAGAGAAATTCTGTTGTCGAATCGCCTCCGCGACCTCGTAGACTTCTTCGATTGAATGTGGCACAACACTATCAAACGTTTGCCGCTGATCCCAAGGGCATCCTTGTTCGGGATCGCGTAATCTTTCCATAATAGCCAGCAGCGTATCCAATGAATAAGGCGGTACAAAAGCAGACATATTGAATCCTAAATACACAATCTATTGATGCGGTTATGATAACAGAAACACCCACCAAATTAGCACGCATTTACGACCGCTTATCTCCGCAGGATAGAGCACGATTCAAATGGTTAACTAGCACAATAAAGAATTTATTCCCTGGATGACCCATGTTTTTTGAGCAAAAAAACAACCCGAAAAGTATCTATTTTGAGTACAAAGGCATCTTTGCCACATCGTGTTGCAACCATCAATGACAACTCTAGATGCAACGCTGATATAACGTAAAGTGCCAAAAATAACATAACTGCGCATCCCATATCTCCCTATTCGATCGCAGACGCTCATCGAACAAATCCCAAGTAGATATCAATGCCAATTGACGCGCAGATATAAGCACGAGTTACCGGCAGCCAGTTCGCCATATTTGTAACAATTTTGCAAATAACATCACGGAACGGTGTTTCATTTTGAGTAAGGATATAACTCTTTAATTATTCAATAAAGATAGGGAACTCTCTATGAGTCGTCGTTCTTTACTACCTAACAAGCGCCCCTCGTTAAGTAATCCCAGCCGCCGTCTTGCGCTTAAGTCTACCCTACTTGGCCTCTCTGGTGCGGCGCTTGCTTCTATGTTGCCAGCACAATTAGCCTTTGCATCAACGGACAAAAAATCGATACGAACAACGTCTTCATCTGACGTGCCCATAGCAGCAAGCCATTGGGATGAAACACTCTATCAGCAGATCCTCGCTCGCATTCAAGCACCTATATTTGCTAATCGGACATTTAAAATCACCGATTTTGGCGCAAAAACAGGCCAAGATTGTACGCAAGCCATTCATGATGCCATTTCGCACTGCCATCAGGCGGGAGGGGGACGGGTCATTATTCCAGCTGGTCTGTTTTATAGTGGCGCGATTCATCTGCAAAGCAGGGTTGAATTGCACCTAAGCGCTCAAGCAATCATTAAGTTTTCCACAAATCCTAAAGATTATCCGCTAGTACTCACCCGTTTTGAAGGAACGGAATGCATGAACTATTCCCCGCTCATTTATGCATATCAACAACATGATGTGGCGGTGACAGGTAAAGGCACTTTAGATGGACAAGCCAGCACCTCCAATTGGTGGGCATGGAAAAATACGACCCAACCCAAACCCTACCAACAATCACCTGACAGTAACAAACTGATCGAGATGGCGGATAACAATGTCCCGGTATCGCAGCGCGTGTTTGGCTTAGGCCATTATTTGCGACCTTGTTTTATCGAGCCACACAGCTGCAACAACGTCCTGATTGAAGGCGTCACTATCAAAAACTCGCCGATGTGGGAAATTCATCCAACGTTGAGCAAAAATGTGACGATTCGTGATGTGACTATTCAATCGTATGGACCCAATAATGATGGCTGTGATCCCGAGTCATGTAGCGATGTTCTCATTGAAGGGTGTCAATTTAATACTGGCGATGACTGTATTGCGATTAAATCGGGGAAAAATCATGATGGCCGACGAGTTCACACGCCATCGCAAAACATTATTATTCGTCACTGCAAAATGCTTGATGGCCATGGTGGGATTGTATTTGGCAGTGAATGCTCGGGGCATATCTTCAACGTGTTTGCCCATGACTGTGATATGAGCAGTCCTCACTTGCAACGGGCGTTACGCTTTAAAGACAATGCCATGCGAGGCGGGCATGTTGAAAATATCTATCTACGCAATAGTCATGTCGGTTTCGTTGAAGAAGCATTCCTGACCATCGATCTACTCTATGGCGAAGGCTCGCACGGTGATTTCATGCCAGTGATTAAAAATGTCAACATCAGTGGCATCACCAGTGACAACAGCCCAAGGGTAATGTTCATCGTTTCATTCAAAGGCGCGGTGCTCGATCAGATCCACTTTAATCAGTGTGAATTCAACAATACTGAACACAGTGACATCATTGATGTTTCAGGAGAAATAACCCTGACCAATGTCAAAGTAACACCGAAAGCAAAAGTTGAGGCATTAGGCCATATTTAAATCACCCATGCGGCAGAGTCCTTGCCGCATGGCTTACTTATCTCAGACAACGCACTAGTCATCATCATCACCATCATGATAGGGATACTTAGTATGACCAAACCGAATCACCAGCACCGCTAAAGCAATCACCAACATGGCCCCAGCAAGCCCTAGTGTGCGTAATGTATCTAAGTTTTTCATATCAAGCATGATGTACCGAGCTAATGCCACGATCACTATATACAACGGCATCCGCACTGGAAAACGTCCAGATTTAAGATAAAGTCCCACCATCGCGAGGACTTCTAAATAGATAAATAACAACAATAAATCAGGCAATGTCACTTCAAAATGTGACACCACTTTCCAAATTTCTTCTCCCATGGCAATCATGGTCAAAGCGGCAATGAAGATAAGTCCCAAATCTTCAACAACAACTAACGATTTATACCAGGCACGTTTAAACTTATTCATCATCTCTTTTACTCACAAAATCAATACGCCGCTTAACGACGGATAGTATGTGGTAATTGAATCATTTTGAACACAATAAAATCAATACGCTAAGCTCATCACTAATGATGTCGGCTCGCATCTAACACATCTGGCAGTTGTCCAATTTTAGCTAAAACACGCGACACAGTATCAATATTGTACACTTCAATCTCAATATCCATGGTCGCCTCCTGCGATTTAATATCAGTCCGAGTATTCATCCCTAATACATTGACCTTATCATTAGCGAGCACCGTGGTAATATCCCGCAATAAACCATTGCGGTCATTGGCCGTCACCCGTATCGTTAATGAATACCCTCCGCCGCTGACGTCATCGCCCCAAATTGCATCAATTACGCGCTCAGGTGAGCGCGACTTGAGCTCACCGAGCTGTTCACAATCGCTGCGATGAATACTAATGCCACGGCCTTGGGTGATAAAACCTTGAATCGTATCGCCTGGAATCGGCTGACAACATTTAGCAATATGGGTCATTAAATTGCCAACACCATCCACCACAATATGGTCTTTGGCTTGCGCTTTTTTTTGCTGACTTTTAATCTGAGCTCGACTTTTTTCCAGCAACGCCAGTGCTTGGCGATCTTCTTCTTCCGCAGAAGGTTGATGTAAAATGCTCTCAAGGTGATTGATCAGTTGGTTAATTCGTACATCGCCTGCCCCAACTGCAGCTAGCAAATCCTCTTGGGTTTGCACGTTGAATCGCTCTAAACACGGTTCAGTGTCAGCTAATTTAAAACCATGACGAGCAAGTTCTGTATCGAGCAGTTCCTTACCAGCAGCAATATTCTTGTCACGATCTTGTTTCTTAAACCAAGTCACGATCTTACTACGTGCTCGGGAAGAACAAATATAACCAAGGTTTGGATTTAACCAATCACGGCTAGGATTCGGTTCCTTTTGGGTAATAATTTCAACTTGTTCACCGGTGACCAATTGGTAAGTAAAGGGCACTATACGCCCACCAATTTTTGCACCGATACAGCGATGCCCCACTTGACTGTGAACATAATAGGCAAAATCTAATGGCGTCGAACCTGCAGGTAAGTCCACTACCTCACCTTTTGGAGTGAAAACATAGACACGGTCATCAAACACTTGGGAGCGTAGCTCATCCATCAAGGCACCGTTCTCTGTCATATCTTCTTGCCATTTAAGTAACTGGCGTAGCCACGCTATTTTGTCCTCGTAGCCGCTTTTGCCGGTATTAGGTCCCTCTTTATATTTCCAGTGGGCAGCGACACCTAGCTCTGCATCGTCATGCATCTGGCGAGTACGGATCTGGATTTCAACCGTTTTACCTTCAGGGCCCATCACAACAGTATGAATAGATTGATAACCATTGGGTTTGGGATTGGCAACGTAATCGTCAAATTCGCTGGGAAGATGATGCCAAAGGGTATGCACCACACCCAATGCACCGTAACAATCTTGCAACCGTTCAGCAATAATACGCACCGCGCGGACATCAAACAACTCATCAAAAGCGAGGTGTTTTTTCTGCATTTTGCGCCAGATACTATAGAGGTGCTTCGGTCGGCCATAGACATCAGCGCGAATATCTGACTCTTGCATCGCTTGGGCCAACGTCGTGACAAAATTGTCGATATATTTCTCACGATCAAGGCGCTTCTCATCCAACTGCTTCGCAATTTGCTTGTAGATCTGCGGATGTTGGTAGCGGAACATTAAATCTTCAAGTTCCCATTTAAGCTGCCCTATTCCTAAACGGTTAGCCAGCGGCGCATAAATATCTTGGCTCTCCTTGGCGGTGATGATACGCACCTCTTCAGGCTCATCTTTCACGCGCCGCAAATAACAGATACGCTCTGCGATTTTGATCACAATCGCTCTAACATCCCCCACCATTGCGAGCAGCATCCGTCGTACATTATCAACTTGTACGGGCGATAGGTTATCACCTGAACGTAAATCATGGATGGCATTCATCTGTGCAACTTTATTGCTAAGTTCTAGCACCTCTTGATGAACGAGCGCCTCATCTAATGCTTCACGAGGACATATATTCGCTTCAGTAAACGGGAAGAGCAATGCTGCCTCCAAGGTGGTTCTATCCATGTTTAGCGTGATTAAGATCTCAACCATCTCCTTGCCTTTATTCAGGCAATTCTGGATCACGTCCTTATCAACATCAAACTGGCGAAACGCTTCACAAAGAGCCAATAATGCCTGTTGCTCAGCAACTGGGATATTCAGAGCCGCAGCCCAATCATGCTCATTGGTCAGTAATTCTTTATTGAGGTGCGTTTCACGAATAGAAACCATAAGATATCCTTGACTTGTTCTATGTGGCAGTAAGTAGTACAGCAGTTTCAATATGACTGGTTTGACTAAACATATCGATAAGTGCCCAGCGTTGTAACTGGTAGCCTTTGACCCGTAACAGTGCAATATCACGCGCCATCGTTGCCGGATCACATGCGATATATACTACGGCTTTCGGACGGGCTTTCGCAACTGACTCAAGCGCTGTTTTTGCTCCAGCGCGAGCCGGATCAAGCAAGACTTTGTCGATCCCATCCAGCCAACCCGCTAATGTTTGCCGATCATTTAAGTCGCCGCTTAACGCGGTCACATTAAAGCAGTGGTTAAGCGCTGCATTTGCACTTAAACGCTGAGTCATCGCCTCAACCCCTTCGATCGCGACCACCTCTTTGGCACGCTTTGCTATAGGTAGCGTAAAGTTCCCCACGCCAGAGAACAGATCGAGAATTCGCTCGTCATCGTTTGGATCGAGCCAATCGAGCGCTAAATTGACCATTTTCTGATTGAGCGCTGCGTTGACTTGGATAAAATCACCTGGGATGAAGGCAAGTTTTAATCCGCCATCAAGCATGTAATAGCAGCTATCACCGTGTAACCATTGCTCAGTTTGATCGTCACTTAACAGAAAACTCACCTGATGCACTTGAGCCAAATCGATACATGCTTGGCGTTGCGCCTGTGAAAGAGTGGCGCCGACACGTAACCGTATCGTAGGCATCGGTAGACAATCATACAACTCAACATGCCCAACGCGCAGTGATTTAGGAAACCTTTTTAACAATTGAGAAAGAGGTGCGAGCAACGGATTCAATACCTCACTGAGCACCAAACAATTATCAACGGTGACTACTTGCTTACTTTTTTCTTGACGAAAGCCAAGCTGCCAGCCCAAATTAGGTACAAACCAAGTGGCAAGACGAGCCGCTCGCCGATAGTGCCATGCGGGTCCTGTAATCAGCGTCGGCTCCGGTAATGACGTATAACCGCTCAATTGAGTAATCAATAAAGACACTTGCTCGGCTTTATACTGCAATTGATGAGTAGACGAAAGAATTTGCCCTTGGCAGCCACCACATTGATGATAAAATCGACAAGCAGGTTGGATCCGATGAGGATGTGACTGCAAAAGTTGCACGAGTTTAGCCTGATGTTTGCCCATCAATTGCACACGTATGCGTTCTGTCGGTAACACATCGGGGGTAAAATAAGTTGCCTGTTGATGGTGAACAACACCTAACAGACGATGGTCAAGAGCACTGACCTCACATTCAAAGGCTGGAGGCGTTTTCTTAACAGGACGTTTAGCCTTATAAAATTGAACCATATTATCTCGAGAGGCATGAATACCATTTATCGAGCGCTTATGTCATCATAGCGCAGCAGATCATTGATTGTATTCTCCCACAAGACCTGACTATGACCAAATACGGATTACGCGCACGCGTTTATACGCTGACTATTTTACCCACATTGCTGATTGGGATACTACTGGCAACGTATTTCATCTCCAATCGTAACCAACAACTGGAACAATTTGCGGTCCAACAAGGCATTGATGTCATTGAACCCTTAGCGATTGCCAGCGAATTTGGTTTGGCTCGCCACAGTCGTGAGCGGGTCAAAGAAGTGATTAGTATTAACCGGCGCAAACAATCATCACAAATCCATAGTATCGCGGTATTTACCCTCGATAATCAATTATTTGTCACAGGCACCTACCACAATAGTTTAGGTTTATTGCAAGTGCCTAAGGGACAAGCGCTACCGACTACGACGGAAGTGATTGAACACGACGAGTATATCATCGTACGCGCACCCATTTGGGCCGATAGCGAAGACAGTTTTAGCCGGTATACGACTGGACGCCCCGAACTGCTAGGCTACATTGCGCTGCGCATGGATAAAGAAAGAGCGCTATTAATGCAGTTCCGTGATACCACCATTGCTATCTTTATTGTGTTATTGGGGGTGTTATTAAGCATTCTGTTTGCCTATCAATTGGTACGCCGTGCCACCCGCCCGATTGGGAAAATGGTTCAGGTGGTTGACCGTATTCGACAAGGACGACTCGATACCCGCGTCACCGAAAAAAACTTACCGGGCGAGCTCGATATGCTTAAAAACGGCATTAATGCCATGGCCAAATCTCTGGCGGAATACCATGAAGAGATGCATCAAAGTATCGATCAGGCTACCGGTGATCTTCGCGAGACCCTAGAACAAATTGAGATCCAAAATATTGAATTGGATATGGCTAAACGCGAGGCACAACAAGCGGCTAAGATGAAATCTGAATTTTTAGCCAATATGAGTCATGAACTCCGAACTCCACTCAATGGCGTGCTTGGTTTTGCTCGGCAGTTGCAAAAAACCCCGCTCAACCCAGAGCAACGTGACTTTTTACAAACTATTGAGAACTCTGCCACAAATCTCTTATCGATCATTAATGATATTCTCGATTTTTCAAAGCTTGAGGCCGGTCAATTGAACCTTGAGCGCATCGCTTTTCACCTACTCGATACAACCGAAGAAGTCGTCACGCTGCTGGCTCAATCCGGGCGAGATAAACAACTCGAATTAGTGCTCGATGTCGACCCCGATGTCCCAGAAGGGATCTACGGCGATCCGCTGCGTTATCAACAGGTTTTGACCAATCTAATTGGCAATGCTCTGAAATTTACCGAACATGGCCATGTCATTGTACATATCAGCACCCAGCACCAAGGCCTATCATCAGAAAAGTTCCAACTGCATGTATCTATTCATGATAGTGGCATTGGCATTGTTCAAGAGCAACAAGAACAGCTTTTCCAAGCATTTCGCCAAGCTGACGCCAGCATCAGCCGCCACTATGGCGGGACAGGGTTAGGGCTGGTTATTACGCGTAAATTGGTGCAACAAATGGGCGGGGACATCACGCTCGATTCCACACCCGGTGAAGGCTCAACGTTCTCATTTACCATCGAGTGCGATATCGCCGACATTGCTCTTGGCGATCCATTACCCTTGGAGATACTTGCCCAGCAGAGCGTCTATCTATTCGAACCCATGCCAGCAACTTGCCAATCCCTTAACCACTTAGCGAAGCGACTAAAATTCAACTTAATCAGCTTTGATAGTCTTGAGGATATGTTGCAAGCACTGCAAACCAGTCGATGCAGTAACAGCAGTGTCATCTTAGGTGCAAGCATTGAACAACCCTCGCAATTGTTGATCGAACAAGTCGCTCAAGTCACTCAATATACCGATAACTTACTGGTGGGCGTTGTTGATCATGACTCACAAAGTATTCGTCAACTGCTTCATGCTGGAGCCACACACTGTCTTGTCAAACCGTTGCAATATCGAAAACTGGCCGCTCAGTTGATCGACCATACGCCGCTTAAAGAGTCGCAGTTGCCATTGCTCGCGGCCAACCCAATCATGAGCCACTATCCCATACGAGTGCTGGCCGTCGATGATAATCCGGCAAACCTCAAACTCCTTAGCACCATGCTCAGTGCTCGAGTCACACAAGTGGATAGCTGCAATAGCGGTGAACAAGCGCTACAAATGGTTGGGGAACATCATTACGATTTAATCCTCATGGATATTCAAATGCCCGGGATGGATGGCATTCGCACAAGTGCTGTTATTCGTCAAACTTACCGGGATTTTACAACACCCATTGTGGCGGTTACGGCTCATGCCAGTGCCGCTGATCGCAGACGTTTACTCGGTGAGCAGATGGATGACTACCTGTCCAAGCCGATTGATGAAGATGATCTGCTTGAAGTGATTCATCGCTGTTGCCCGACGCTTATCAATAAAGTGCCCGCAATGTTAAGCTTAACTGCGCCCCCCTCATCGGAGTCTGACAATTTGATTGTCGTGTCAGACGAGCCTATCTATGACTGGCAACTCGCTCTAATGCGCGCTGCTAAAAATCAAACGCTCGCCGAAGAGATGCTCAGTATGTTGCAAGACACACTCGAGTTAACGCAAATCCAAGTGCAACAAGCACTCGATGGAGAACTAGATGAGAGCCAACTGCGTGCAGTAATACATAAACTGCATGGTGGCTGTGCGTATACAGGCGCCGTTGCGATACAGCGCTTGGCGGCGTTGATTGAAACCCAGCTCACAGAACAACAACGCGCCGAACAGTTAGAGCCGGAGCTATTGGAACTTCTCGATGGGATAGAACAGTTGAAAAACTATGACCGAGCACCACCATGGCGCTGATCAATCATATCGAAGGCGCAGCGCTTTAGAATACCCACTAAAGCGCTGGCAACAACTTAGGCGTTGTGTTGCTGTTGTTCTTCGAGGAACTTGCCGCTTAAAACCAAACCTCGATTACGCAAACAATACCAGTTATAAAACGGATACCCGATCACGGCAAATAATCCCATAATGGCAGCATTACTAAAAGGGGAAATAATCGCTGACAGCAGCGATTGGGCAATTGACATGTGGCCATAGATGGCTGCCCAAAAGATGGTTGCAATGCCAATAATCACGCCAATGCCAAACCCCACTAAGGCTAACAACTTAACTAAACTCATAAGGGTGAGTTGCACTCGGTATTGTGATATCACGCCAGTTACTCCGTATGACTAAATATTCTTAATGATTATCAGATAGGCAGGCGATGCGCTGCGTTTCTGATCGCTATGACTCGGTCGTTGTACCCTCACAGATCACTGTCGCTAAGGCATAATCACGCTCATCGCTTAGTGAAAGTAGCCAATGGTTCGCACCGATTTGCGCTGCAATTTCCGCAGCTTTTCCTGTTAATGTCAAGCAAGGCTTACCATTGCTGTCATGATCAATGATAAAATCACGGAAAGTTATGCCTTGCGCGATCCCCGTGCCCAAGGCTTTAGCAGCCGCTTCTTTAGCCGCAAATCGCTTAGCTAAAAACTGAGTTGGCTGCGGGCTTTGTTGCCATTGCTGCCACTCTTGGTCATTCAAAATCCGTTTTGCCAAGGCGTCCTGATTCTTCCCCTCTAATCGATTAATCTGAACAATATCAGATCCCAAACCAACCAGCGCCATCTAGTAACTCCGTGCTTGTTGCATCAATTTTTTCATATCACTCACCGCGTTAGATAGACCACTGAATGTCGCTTGAGCAATGATGGCATGACCAATATTGAGCTCATATATTTCAGGGATCGCCGCAATAGGAGCAACATTATGATAGTGTAATCCATGCCCAGCATTCACAGTCAATCCAAGGCTTTGAGCAAAACTTGCCGCAGCGGTGATTTTCTGTAGTTCAGCATATTGCTTCTCCGGCGTTGGAGCATCGGCATAGTGACCTGTATGAAGTTCAATAAACGGGGCAGCACATTCGCGAGCGGCCTGGATCTGCTCACGATCAGTATCAATAAAGAGCGACACCACAATTCCCGCTTCGCTCAACTGCGCTATAGCAGCAGTAATTTTTTCTTTCGCTGCAACCACGTTGAGTCCCCCTTCGGTGGTGAGCTCTTGACGATTTTCCGGCACCAAACAGACAAACTGCGGTTTATATTCACACGCTTTTGCCACCATCGCATCGGTGACCGCCATCTCCAAATTAAGCCGTGTTTGCACCGTTTGGCTAAGTAACTGCAAATCTCGGTCTTGAATATGACGACGATCTTCACGCAAATGAATCGTGATCCCATCCGCCCCCGACGACTCGGCTATGCCAGCGGCATACACCGGATCAGGAAAACGAGTACCGCGCGCCTGACGCAATGTTGCAATATGGTCAATGTTAACTCCAAGATAAATATCTTTCACGATTTAGTCCTCTCGTTGAATCGCCCGGTGTTGTATTAATAGCTCTCGACTGCGTAACTTATGCCCTGCTAATAACTCATCAAGCATGATTCGAAATACACGCTTGGCCACGCTCAATTGCGCCGCATCATCTCGATTAAATGCACTCAAAGCTTGCAACGCTTTTCCACTAAACGTCGTCTTTAAAGGAACGCAGTCAATGAAGCCTTCACCGGGAACAAATTGATAGTGCTGGTTCGTCTCCAGCATATCGACACTTGGCAAACCGTAACCTAATTGGGTTAACAAGGTAAGCTCAAATTGTCGCAAAATTGCCGCTAACGGCCAAGAGTTTGCCGACAATTCTAACAGCGCTTGCTGATAAGCTTGATAGATAGTTGGGACGGGTTCTTCTTCAGGTAATAAATAATAGAGCAGCTCATTGAGATAAAAGCCACTATAGAGCGCTTCACCAAACAAAGGAAAAGCCAGTGACTGGGCTTCCAATCGACTGGCTGTTTTCAAAGCGCTACGCCCTGTTAAATTCAATTGCAGCGGAATAAACGGCTGTAGCAAGCCACGCGAATCTTTGGTGACCCGAACCACAGCACTGAGTTTGCCATAGCGACAACTTAACAGTTGCACTAATGCGCTGCTTTCCCGAAAAGGGCGACGGTGCAAAACAAACGCATCAGTATTGTTCATACGATCAGAGTGGGTCATCTCCATAGCCTAAGCTACGCAGTGCGCGTTCATCATCAGCCCATCCTGATTTCACTTTCACCCAGATTTCTAAGAATACTTTGTTATCAAACAATCGTTCCATATCAATCCGAGCTTCGCGACCAATCGTTTTTAGCTTCTCACCTTTTTTACCGATGACCATTTTTTTCTGCCCGGAACGTTCAACTAAGATCAGCGCGTTAATCTGATAGACGCCATTGTCCTGCATCCGAAATTGTTCAATTTCAACAGTGGTCGAATAAGGCAGTTCTTGACCGGTAAAGCGCATCAATTTTTCACGAATGATCTCTGAGGCCATAAATCGCGATGACCGATCGGTAATGTAATCTTCTGGAAAGAAAAACACATTATCGGGAAGTGATTGCTGGGCCCACCCGATTATTTTGTCAACATTGGTACCCTGTTTGGCACTCATCGGAACCACTTGAGCAAAAGCATACTTTTGGGCCAATACTTGCAGATGAGGCAATAACACTTCATTTCGATCACTAATGTTATCGATCTTATTCACGGCTAATATCACTGGCGCGTTTACATGGCGAAGTTTATTGAGCACCATTTCATCATCATCAGTCCAGCGAGTGCCATCAACAACAAAGATCACCATGGATACATCAGCAAGCGAACTACTCGCAGCACGATTCATCAATCGGTTAATTGCCCGCTGCTCCTCGATATGCAGTCCAGGAGTATCCACAAAAATAGTTTGATAGCTATCCTCAGTATGGATCCCTAGAATACGATGCCGTGTTGTTTGCGGCTTTTTCGAGGTAATACTGACTTTTTGCCCTAATAGGCAATTCAGCAATGTCGATTTGCCGACATTCGGTCGGCCAACAATTGCCACAAAGCCGCAGTGTGTTCCATATTCAGGAACTTGATTCATACCTTAAACTCCTCAAGGACGCGCCGTGCTGCCTCTTGTTCAGCCTTACGGCGGCTTGTCCCCGTCCCTTCTACGGGGTGATCTAACAGATCAATCTTACAGCTCACTGTGAACTGCTGATTATGGGCCTCTCCTTTAACGAGTACGACTTCATAATCAGGCAAGGATTTTTTCTGTCCTTGTAAAAACTCCTGCAAACGCGTTTTGGGATCTTTTTGATCGTTCCCAGGTCTAATCTGAGAAAGCCGCGGCTCATACCATTGTAGCAGTAGAGGCTGAATGACAGCGGAGCCAGAATCTAAATAAATCGCACCAATCAATGCTTCGACCGCATCCGCTAAAATAGACTCGCGCCGATAGCCACCACTTTTCAACTCGCCGGGACCCAGTTTCAGATACTCCCCAAGTTCAAACTCACGGCCAAATTCAGCCAATGTCTTACCTTTCACTAGGGTCGCTCTCATCCGCGATAAATCCCCTTCAGGAGAAGTAGGGAATTGTCGATACAAAGCATCGGCAATCACCCAACTTAAAATAGCATCCCCTAAAAATTCTAGTCGTTCATTATGCACTGAGTTGGCACTACGATGTGTCAATGCTTGCTCAAGCAAGTGTTGCTCTTTAAATACATAACCTAAAGACCGTTGTAGTCGGCCTGTTTCATCCACCATTAATGAATGGCTCCAATCCGATTAAAGCGAACCCCTGTTGGAACCCAACTGGGTAACCAAGAATTCGCAGAATGATTAAACTCAAAACTTATCCAGATAGCGACTGCACGCCCCACCAAATTATGTGTCGGTACAAATCCCCAATAGCGACTATCTTCACTATTATCACGATTATCACCCATGGCAAAATATTCACCATCTGGCACGATAAACTCGTTAGGCGCAGTTCCCGGCTGTTGGTAGTAATAACTCACGCGATCTGATAAATCTGGACTAATCAAAATATCATGAGTCACATCACCCAACTTTTCCTGATAGGTATTAAGTGGGTATGGACCTATATGGAACTTACCTTCTGCCACCAGCTTCTGTGAAACTTCCATTTTAGGCGGACATTGATCACCGTTACATTTAGGCTGAATATAAAGCCGTTTATTTTGATAGATAATCGTATCCCCTGGCAGACCAACGACACGTTTGATGTAATCAATTTTTGGGTTACGAGGGTATTTAAAGACGATAACATCGCCTCGTTTGGGTTTGCCTGTTGGAATTAAGGTGTCATTAAAAATAGGATCCTTAAGACCATAGGCAAATTTCTCAACCAAGATAAAATCCCCTACTAATAACGTCGGCTTCATCGAGCCAGATGGGATCTGGAACGGTTCATATAAAAATGAGCGGAGCAGTAACACCACCAGTAATACTGGAAAAACCGATTTACAATTTTCAATCCAACTAGGTTCTTGCAATAAGGCATTTTGGGCAGCCTCGGGCAGTTCTCCATCTGCAGACTGGCGAGCGTTATCCAAGCTCATTTGTCTGCGTTTAGCCCAAATACTACGATCAAGCGCCCATACGATCCCAGTTAATAAAGTAACGATGACTAATACAATCGAAAAATAAGCAGCCATGAATTAATCCTTCCCAATATGGAGTACGGCAAGAAAAGCTTCCTGAGGAACCTCCACATTACCCACTTGTTTCATGCGTTTTTTACCTTCTTTTTGTTTAGAAAGCAGTTTTTTCTTACGACTAACATCACCACCGTAACATTTAGCCAATACGTTCTTACGTAGTTGCTTAACGGTACTACGGGCGACAATATGGTTGCCAATAGCGGCTTGAATCGCAATATCAAACATCTGACGCGGGATCAGCTCTTTCATTTTTTCCACGACTTCACGACCCCGGTAGGCCGCATTATCATGGTGTGTAATCAATGCTAAGGCATCAACGCGATCGCCATTAATCAAAATATCAACGCGAGACATATTAGACACTTCAAAACGCTTAAAGCTATAATCTAATGACGCATAGCCACGACTAGTTGACTTTAATCGGTCAAAGAAATCCAACACCACTTCAGCCATCGGCACTTCATAGGTCAGTGCAACTTGATTACCATGATAAGCCATGTTGGTTTGCATGCCGCGCTTTTCAACACAGAGTGTAATGACATTGCCTAGGTACTCTTTAGGCACCAAAATATTCACTTCGGCAATAGGTTCGCGAATTTCATCAATATTGTTTATCGGAGGTAATTTCGCAGGGCTATCAACATATTCAATGTTGCCATCGGTATTGAGAATTTCATAGACCACCGTTGGCGCAGTTGTGATCAAATCCAAATCATACTCACGCTCTAAGCGCTCTTGGATAATCTCCATGTGCAACATGCCAAGAAAGCCACAACGAAACCCAAAACCTAGTGCAGTCGATGTTTCAGGCTCATAAAATAATGATGAGTCATTCAAACTCAATTTGCCAAGAGCATCCCTAAAGGCTTCATAATCATCTGAGCTCACTGGGAATAAACCAGCGTACACTTGCGGTTTCACTTTCTTAAATCCGGGCAGTGGGTTAGACGTCGGATTTTTCGCAAGTGTCAATGTGTCCCCGACTGGGGCACCATTCACTTCTTTAATTCCAGCAATGATAAAACCGACTTCACCCGCATGCAAAACCCCTGTTTCGGTCGGTTTTGGCGTAAAAATCCCCACCTTGTCGACAACATGGGTTTGACCAGTCGACATCACTTTCATCTTGTCGCCTTTACGCACCACCCCATTTTTAATTCGAACCAACGACACCACACCTTGGTAGTTATCAAACCAAGAATCAACAATCAAGGCTTGTAATGGCGCATCTTGTTCACCTTCTGGAGGGGGGATCTGTTTGACAATGGCCTCTAATACATCCTCGATACCGATGCCAGTTTTCGCCGAGCAGCGGGTCGCATCCACGGCATCAATACCTACGATATCTTCAATCTCTTGAGCCACTCGCTCAGGATCAGCCTGTGGTAAGTCGATTTTATTAAGTATCGGGATGACTTCTAAATTCATATCGATGGCCGTGTAGCAGTTTGCTAACGTTTGGGCCTCAACACCTTGCGCTGCATCGACAACCAGCAAAGCACCTTCACATGACGCTAATGAACGGGATACTTCATAAGAAAAATCCACATGTCCAGGTGTATCGATGAAATTTAACTGATAAGTCTGGCCATCACGCGCGGTATAATTAAGCGTGACGCTTTGGGCTTTAATGGTAATCCCGCGCTCTCGCTCCAGATCCATAGAATCCAATACCTGAGCGGCCATTTCACGGTCAGCTAAACCGCCGCAATGCTGAATCAAGCGGTCAGACAAGGTCGACTTACCATGGTCGATATGGGCAATAATAGAAAAGTTACGAATATGCTTCATGGAATACAGGCTTTGCTCAACGTTAACGGAATATATAAGGTAGGGAATTTTACTCGATTTAACCGAGTATGGCTATGAAGTCAGCAGAAATTACCGACTTAACGACAGCATGACCGGTTGATAATCACGTCGCAGGCTTAATCGCTTCGCTCCAATTCGGGCCATGAAAAAGCCGACCAGAGCACCAGCAACACACCCAGCTAAGGCCACATTATCACTATGACCAAACATATAAACGGCCACCATCACCCCCATCATCATGGTCAATAGAGGCAATAGATAAATCAACATAGCACTGCGAACTAAGTTTTGTGCGGGAAGACCAATTTCAATGCGCTGACCGGGTAAAACGGGATGCGTTAATCTCACCTGAAAGCGATGAGTTTTCGGTGAGAACGCTTTGGCGACTGCCGAATTACCACAGTTATCAGCGACATGGCATTGCCCACAAGCACTGCGGCTAATGCACTCTACCCAAGCATAATCGCCATCGACATCCATCACCAATGCAGTTTCGGTCACCATATCAGTCAAGTCAGTCACGCAAGCTCTCCTGTGTATTACTTTGAGACGGATTAGCCACTAGTTTAACCGATTGAGCGATTAAAGCAGCTGTTTGTGGCGGCACTTCACCCACCACGGTAATTTCCATACCATTATGAACGACAGAGTGCATCGACGTCGCCCCTTGGCGCACTAAATCACCTTGTAAAATACGACTATCAGGGGCGGCACTAGCGTAAACTGACACTGTAAACAAGCCATCACTAAGCTTGATATAATTCACATCTTGTTGAGTAATTGCCAGACGATGTTGATTATCACTGATGATCTTCATACCTTCAGGCTTCCAGCTCAATTTCCAATTGAGCGATGCTCGAGGTGGCGTCGGGGGCGTTTCTATCGCGGGCAGATCAATACTAGCCAGTTTTTTCATCCAATCGGTTGGCGTATCAAATTGCACCAACCCTATTGCCATCAACTGTTCAACTAAATTTCCATGGCGATCAACAGTATCGATGCGCAGCGGCAATCCTGATTGGCTCCCCAGCCAAACATACAAACCGTATAAACTATCATGTTTGGGAATGATACGCAGAATTTGCACCGAGCGCCCCGCCACTCGCCCTTTACCCGAC
This sequence comes from Celerinatantimonas yamalensis, assembly GCF_046054155.1. NCBI lineage: Bacteria > Pseudomonadati > Pseudomonadota > Gammaproteobacteria > Celerinatantimonadaceae > Celerinatantimonas > Celerinatantimonas yamalensis. The sequence continues at coordinate 158,474 of NZ_JBEQCT010000005.1, read as the reverse complement.
GCAAGCAGATCGTAATTAGCGGTTAACTGCTCGATGGAAATATTAGCCAATGTTTCCATCATTCCTGGCAGTTGACTCGCATTGATCGATAGTGGCGCTTTACCCATTTCATAATAGACAACTTGGTGACCTCGGCGCACAGCTTCGCGTACGGGCCCATTGAGATACAAGCGATGCACCACTTCTTGGTGATCCACAACGCCATGAAATAGGCGTATCGGTTCAATCATGCCCTGACGAACATGGATGTATGACAATTCATAGTTATCATGATGAAAGGCTTGCTGCATTTTCTGCAATAAATTAATTGGCTCAATTAAATGTTGGGGAACAGTTGTTTGAGTTGATGATGCGTGAACTGCTGGCTGCTCAGGCGTGTTTTGAGCAAACACAGGCTGCGTCAACAAAGACGCTAGCAAGGGAAATAACATCATCCGATAACACATAGACCTAATTGGAAACTCGCTGTTGCATTTGATGATCTTGCAAATAAGCAGCTATCTCTTTGCGCTGTTCAAGCCATTGCTGCTTCGTTAGTTTATTTTTATCTTGATTGAAACTAGTCTGTAAACTCACCGGTGCCACTGTTCCACCAATTGGTATAGTATGTAACATTTGCAAAGGTTGCTGCATGCTAGCCTCACGAGTTTGAGCGCTTTGCTGATACTGTTGTACCCCAATAATCGCAATCACAGCAACCGATGCAGCGATCGCATACTGGCCCATGTTACGCACCCAATCCGGTAGCATATATTTGCGAGAAAGTGTCGCAACATTATTAGTTGTATTACAATCAGTAGCCATTTGATGTGTCGCTTCAAACTCTAAAGCGCTGGCAATACTGTTACTTAGATCTAAATTCAAAACAGAAGGTGCATCGCCACGAATCACATCACGCATTAGGTGATAACGCTGCCACTTCATATGTCGAGAACTATCAGACACTAACGAATTCAGCATCTGTTTATCCTTCAACTCACTATCCATAAGTGCTGAAATCTGTTCGTCTTTACCGAGCATAAAATTTCCCTTCAATCACCGATCCAGTAGCGGCTGAATCTGTTTGTCAATCGCTTCTCGTGCTCGAAAAATTCGAGAACGAACTGTGCCGACGGGGCACTCCATAATCTGTGCTATCTCGTCATAGCTGAGCCCTTCAATCTCGCGCAGGGTAATTGCTGTGCGTAATTCATCAGGCAGCTGTTCAATAGTACCGAATACAACATCACGAATTTCCTCAGTCAGCAATACTGACTCAGGGGTAGTACTTTCATGCATTGCTTCACTACCATCATAAAACTCAGCATCATCGCTATCGACATCATTTGCTGGGGGACGCCGACCTTGAGCCACGAGATAGTTCTTCGCTGTATTCACAGCAATACGATACAACCACGTATAAAACGCACTTTCACCGCGAAAATTAGGCAAGGCTCGGTAGGCCTTAATAAAGGCTTCCTGAGTCACATCAGCCACATCCCCTGAGTTATTGACATACTTTGCGACCAAGCCAGCCACTTTATGTTGATATTTACCAACCAGCAGATTAAATGCTTGTTTATCCCCCTGTTGGATCCGTTCAACAAGGGCCTGATCTGTCCAATTTTGCTGATTCATCCTACGCGACCAGCCTCCGGATAGAGTATCCCGATAAATAGGCCACAACGCGTATAATCATTAAGACTTCGGTTATTCAAAAAAGTTCTCTTCTCATCGAATTTATTTTAGCACTTAGAACATGTTACAAAGACCAAGTTCAATTCATGTGACTCATTTTACTCTAACACGGCCTACAAGTATGACGAACCCCCTCGCCTGCGTCCAATAAGCAACACAGTTTTCGTGACACATCGATGGGTAACTATAAGCATTCGCTGCAAACATCTAAAATAACTGAAAAGACCTGCATCACCTAATTCTTACCATGATTTTTCACTGTAACGCCAATCGCTTGCAATATAAGTTTACAAACAACGTAAAACTAAACATAAGTGGCGATAGCTTGTTTGCTCAAGCATGTCATGGATCATTAGAAAACAGCGACGCTCTCCGTTGTAGCTCAGTTTAAGCCAACAAAATCCTGTTCCAACTTGCGAGCCAGGCTCAAGTCGGTACCATCGTTGTTCGATATTCAGCCAAGGCCCTTGGAGGATGACCGATGTCGGCACATGAGCAATCTGTTGCCATAGCAGATAAGCGGCCCAACCGATAAGCCACAGATCAATCCATGGACATCGCTCTATATAAATGCCAACCATTAGCCCAACGGTGCCAACAATCAATACACAGCGTGCAATGCGGCTAGACTTAACGCGGATGTGTGAGCTGGTTGTGACTAAGGATAACATCCACTAACTCTGCCATTTTAGGATCTGGACACACTTTGTGTTTCATAAACCAAGCAAACAAATCTGGGTCATCGCACGCCAGCAGCTTTTGAAAGCAGAGCTGTTGGTCAATAGATAACTGCTCGTAAGATTGTTCAACAAAAGGCCGAAGTAATACATCTAGTTCCAACATGCCACGACGACAAGCCCAAAGTAGCCGCGATTTTGATTGTGTCATTTCCATGGTACTTCCTCTTGGTAGCCATTTAGTCAAAACAATAGCGCAATGGCTGACAAACTGTGTATAGCAAGATACCATCAACACAATCATCGACCAAAACTAAACCTATTAAATGGGAGCAATTAAGGTGGAACTGGATAAATTATGTACATTTCCAGACCTATGGGTCGGAAATTTAGCAAGTTGGTCACTGACACGATTAAGTGGTGATGAACGCCACAACTACTTGCAAGGTCAGTTCACAGCAGAAGTAACAGGGCTCGCTAAAGGTGCGCAAACGCTCTCGGGACATTGTGATCCAACAGGTAAATTATGGTCTATTGTCCGATTAATTAACGCGGGTGATTGGCTCTGGCTACTTCAACCCCAATCGACCGCTGATGTTGAGTTGCCTGAGCTGAAAAAATACAGTGTATTCTCTAAAGTAACCATTGAATCTGAAGCTGATTACCAACTTATTGCTGTCGTAGGTAAACAAGCCAAAGCATTTATTGAGCAGCGTTTTGGCAATACGATCGCCTCCCAAGGTGGTTTGTTAGATGAAGGATATTGCTTGAGCTACGCTAATCAGCCCATGCGCTACCTACTAATTGTCCCCAATAACAAAGCCAACAGCTTAATCGATCAAGCCATTGGGAGTGATCAAAACGCACTATTACAGTTATGGCAGGGGCTCGATATTATCGCAGGGTATCCCAGTTTAAGTGCGGCCACCGCGGGCCAGTTTATTCCTCAAGCACTGAACCTGCATCAGCTTGATGCCATTAGCTTTACAAAAGGCTGCTACACTGGACAAGAAATTGTTGCGAGGGCAAAATATCGCGGCACCAATAAGCGCGCAGCTCTGCGATTTGTTGGGCAATCAAGCGCGGCGATTGAATCGGGCCAAGATTTAGAAATGCAGTTAGGTGACAACTGGCGCCGCTGCGGCACGATTATCAATAGTTTTCGCCAGCCCGACGGCTATACTGAAATTTTGGCAGTGGTTCGCGCCGATAGTGATACACAAAACCACTATCGATTGCATGGACAGAGCGATAGCCAACTCACACTAGCGCACCTACCATATTCACTCGAAACACAATAAAGTAGGTCATTAAACAGGAACAGCTTATGCCCAGATCACCATGTATTCGTCATTGCACACTCAATGAAAGCGATGTGTGCATGGGCTGTTTTCGTCATCTCAACGAAATCACTGGCTGGCAGCAGTTCTCATCTGAGCAACAACAGCACATTCTAAAGCGCACGCAAAAGCAACGCGAAAAATATATGGAACAGATTCTGCATTATAACCGTTAATGACGGTTTTTCGCCGCGAGCAGACGCTGCGCGGCTTTGATGTAAAGGAATCTGTGAATGCTAAAACTACTTGCCACTCTCTGCTTGGCTATATGGTTGTCAGGGTGTTCAACACTGACTCAAACCCAAGAAAAAGTGACCGATACAGCTCAACAAAAAGTTGATAATAAACAGCGACAAGTAACGGTATCAACCGATTCTCATTCACCGGTTCCCGATGACCCATTTTACTCGCCAATTGATCCGTCCCCGAAACCCGAGCAAGTGATCCCCACAGGTTCCGCTTACGATCCGCAAAAATCAAGCAGTCTATATAGCTATCAACCCGTCTATGCGGTCGGTGATACGGTCACGATTATTTTAACCGAGTCAGCATCAGCTCAAAAATCGGCGACAACCGATATGTCCCATAAAAATGATTACAATCTTGACCCCATTACAGTGCCTGGCGGAAAGTTGACCATCAATGGCAAAACGGTGCAATTGGGGATGAAGCAATCACAAAATTTTGACGGCAAAGCAAACTCAGCGCAAAGCCATACATTAAGTGGCAAAATTACTGTTTCAGTCGTTGATGTACTTAATAATGGCAATTTGGTCGTTCGCGGCGAAAAATGGTTAGTGATTAATAATGGCAAAGAATACATCCGACTCACAGGGATCATTCGCCCTAAAGATGTGACCGAAGCGAATACCGTTAATTCGTCACAAATAGCGGATGCAAGAATTGAGTTTAGTGGCACTGGCGACCAAGCCAACACTCAAACTCAAGGTTGGTTATCACGATTATTTAATGGAAGCTTATGGCCATTTTAATGATAAACCGAGCGCGTGCAGTAAAGCTTGCTACACTGCTTTTTTTGATGCCATTAACAGCGCATGCGGTGTGGTTTGAAGGGCAAGGCAGTTCCACCATCGAAAATGGCGAAGTTGACCAAGCCCGTCATAAGGCAGTACAAAATGCCCTACTCGGATTAATGTATAAAGGTGGAGCCAGTATTCGCTCTGTCCAAGTGGTTAAGTCCGGCATATTAGCCAGTGACAAGCTCACCGTTAAAACCAACGGTGAAGTGCATAATATGCAGGTAGTGCGTGAACATCTCACACAAAACAAAATTACGGTAACGGTGCGCGCAGATATATTCCCCATGCGAACCTGTAACAAAGATAATTACGCCAAAACATTGCTAGTAGGCCCTATTACATTGCGCCAACGAGTGCAAGCTCAAATGGGTGGGTTATACCAGTTAGGAGCTACTCTTTCAGAACAGTTTTATCAGCAAATTCAAGCAAATAACCGCAGGCTTGATCCCCGTCAACTGATGACAAATCCCATTGCTTCTTTATCGGGTTTTCGCAACCAAGCACGCATGCTGCAAGTGGCGCGTGCGCTCTCTTCTCAATATGATGTGCAATACATTATGTTTGGCGATATCGACGATCTGTCAAATTACAAATCTAGCTCTACTTCTGAACTAACGAATGTTACCGCCGTCACCCATCATCGCAGCTTTAAGCTGAGTTTGTTTGTCGTCGATGGAATTAAAGGTGATATTGTCTTTCATAAAAACTACAGTACCAATCAAGAATGGAACTTTGATTTTACCATGAAGGTCAATCCTGACAGCGGCATGTTTTGGAATTCTCAATATGGCAAAGCTATCCAATATATTATCAGCAGCGCCATCCAAGATATCCAAGTGGGATTATACTGTAAGCAAACCCTTGCTGATGTTGTCAGTATTGATGACAATCAATTAGTGATTAACTTAGGCCAAAGTAATGGTGTGCAAGTAGGCGATCAATTTCACTTGATGCGCACCCGCTATTTAATTTCACAAGATGGCTCACAAAGTAATCCTATTTTCAATAAAGGACAGATGCCGACATTTAAAGTTGTCGAAGTACAATCCAATCGCGCTATTTTACAAGCGCAGCATTATTCAGATATGGCGAATGTTCAGGTGCGCGATATTCTCATCGCGTCCAGTCAGCTACGCGGGCATACCCAAACCAATTATTAAACCAAGTGTAACCTTTAAAATAAGAGCCCCCTTTTAATAGGGGGCTCTTGATTTGACCATAATTTGCGTCAATTCTAATCGTCCTAGAACAATACCATCATGATGACAATTCTAAGTTACACCTTCGTCCCTGTAGGTTTAGAATTCGCAGTTGCGGTAGTTGCAGCATTCGGTGTATTAGTACTATTGCCAAAAAGATCTTTAAAGAAATTAGCAAACGGATTCAGTGATGAACTAGTGTTCGCAGGTTTATTTTGAGCGGTTGTCGAAGCAGGGTTTTGTGGCGAGTTGGTAGTTGCAGTAGTTGCAGTATTAGCTGCAGGTGGTGTATTCGCCGCAGTATTAGTAGCCGCTGGCTGAGTTGTATTCGCCGTATTACTGGTCGCCGTTGGGGTAGAGGCACTGTTCGTGGGTGCCGGATTTGCACTGGCCTTACTTGCCGCAGAACTAGCACTGGCTTTTGAATCAGCTTTCACACCAAATACCATATTTTTACCCGCTAAATCGTTTATATCTACACCCGGACTTTTACTGTCTGTTTTACTGTCACCGGTCGTACCAAAGATTGGCGATCCCCCATTTTTCCCTGCAAATGAGGCGAGTAAACCAATGCCGATTCCTTGCCCAATAGTAGCAAATTCACCACCAAGTAACTGAGTCCCTTGACTACCACTAAGCGCGGGGGATGAGGCCGACGATCCTGAGAGGTTTAACGACTGCATTAGTGATTTATTTTGACTACTTAATCCTTGTATACTTGCACTTGTCATTTGACTAGCTTGGGTACTCGATAGCCCCAAACTTTTTGTTTGGGCGAGCTGTGAGGCAAAATCATTATTGGTAGACTGCGATGAGGATGTTTTTGCCTCCATCCAGTTCGATAATCGACTCATTATCGACGGTTGATTATTGTCAACACTTTGCATGTTCAGTTCTCCATCGTTGGTATTTGCCATCATCATCGTGATTATTCGGCAACATCTTGCCGCTCAGTTGCCATGAGGGTGAAACCAGTCACAGCCAGCATGCTTGTCTGTCCTATGATGACGCAGACCCTTGGCCTCCCCTAGCGCCAATGATGCAATTATCAAACCATTATTAAGAGAGTTGTCGATCTGTGCTACCAAGATTTTATTCAGTCTTATTACTAGTCGTTACTATCATCACGGCACCAATCTGTTTTGCCATTGCCTGTCTGATTTGGTGTTTATCGCTTAGATGGGATAATCGGCTGATTTATCTGCATTACTTTACCTCTCTCTGGGCAAAAATGCTCATTTCAGTGCCGCCTTGCTGGCAGTCAAAAATTATACACCCGGAACGCTTTCCCACAGATAAACCTTATATTATTGTCTCTAATCATCAATCGGGCGTGGATATTCTACTGGCGTTCGGGTTATTCAAACCCTTTAAGTGGTTATCTAAGATTGAAATTTTTCGGCTCCCATTTATTGGCTGGAATATGCGTTTAAATCAATATATTGCCCTAAATCGAGGGGACCGAAAAAGTGTCGCCAAAATGTCAGCCCAAGTTCGTCATCACCTCACGCAAGGAAGCTCGGTTTATATATTCCCTGAGGGAAGCCGTTCTAAAGACGGTAAAGTGCGATCATTTAAAAATGGCGCATTTAAGCTAGCTAAAGAGTGTGGTGTTGGGATCATTCCTATTGCGCTACATGGCACAGCACAAGCGCTACCCAAAAATTCGCTAAAGCTTGGGCAAGCCAAAATGACACTTGAAGTATTACCCGCAATTGAAGCGCAAGAAGTTGCCGCAACGCCGCCCCAACAGTTGAACCAACTGGTGCATAAAAAAATTAGTCAAGCCATACACAAAATACAAACGAACACAGTGAAAGGTTAATCATTATCTATAGACACACTCATCATCCCTTGTGTGCTGACAACTCATCCACAGCATCGCATGCTCAGTATTAAGACACCCATATAGTAGAACTTGGCTGCATGATACTGCGCAAAACCATTACAAAAAATCAAGATATTCGAGGATATATTAATTTTCATGGGGATTTTTACTATGAGTGAGCGGATTTTTTTGCAACGTACAGTCCACTCCTATCATTTTTATATAACTGCTTGGTAAATAATTATAAATCATAGGAACCTTAGCCCGAGTGAGTCGGTGACAAAACTTTACACATCTCAGAATGAACAAAATCTAGTCTCAAAACGTTTACACGCCCGAGTAACTGCTACACTTTAACTTTGATTAAATTATTTTTAGGAAACTCATCATGCCAGAGAAAGAAGAGCAACGGCGTTTCGAGCGAGTGAACTTTGAGCATTCCGCTCAGCTTCATTGTGATGGACATATTTTACCAACAACCTTGGTTGATATTTCATTACACGGCGCGTTGCTCATTCGCCCAAGTGAATGGCAACCGAGTTATCACAATATAGAGTTGCATTTGCATTTAGGTGAAAACGAAAGTGAGCATTCATTGCATATCCTCACTCGGGTTCGCCATGATGAACCCGAATCAATCGGATTGGAGTTTCTCTCGATGGATCTCGATAGTGCTTCCAGATTACGGCGTTTATTAGAGTTAAACTTAGCTGATGAGAAATTACTACATCGACAATTTGAACAGTTAACTCGCTAATACTGAGGCGTTTATAACGCCTCTAAAGCTTCGGATAACTTTCTAACGGCGATGACTTCCATTCCCTCCAGAGGTTCTTTCGGCGCGTTCCCTATCGGAATAATTGCACGTTTAAACCCGTGTTTTTGCGCTTCATGGAGGCGTTCTTGGCCATTTGCAACAGGACGGATCTCACCCGACAAACCCACTTCACCAAATACCACTAAATCTTGATCAAGTGTTTGATCACGAAAGCTTGAGATCATCGCCACAAGTAGTGCTAAATCAGCGGCTGTTTCGACGACCCGAACCCCACCGACGACATTGGCAAATACATCTTGGTCAGCCATTTGTACCCCAGCATGGCGGTGTAGCACAGCTAATAACATCGATAAGCGATTTTGCTCAAGCCCAACTGATACTCGGCGTGGATTAGCCAATTGGCTATCATCCACTAAGGCTTGGATCTCAATGAGCAGCGGCCGAGTGCCTTCCCAAACCACCATAACGACTGAACCAGGGGCCGCTTGTTCGGCGCGCGATAAAAAAATAGCAGAAGGATTACTCACTTCTCGCATGCCTTGCTCAGTCATAGCAAATACGCCGAGTTCATTGACAGCTCCAAAGCGATTTTTTTGGCCACGGAGCGTTCTAAAACGGCTATCAGAACTCCCTTCTAACAAAATTGAACAGTCGATACAATGCTCTAACACTTTAGGACCCGCCAATGAACCATCTTTGGTCACATGCCCAACCATAAACATCGCCACATGATGTTGCTTGGCAAATCGCGTTAACCAAGCCGCACTTTCGCGGACTTGAGAGACCCCGCCAGGAGCCGACTGAATGTCCGCCATATGCATGACTTGGATCGAATCAATAACCATTATTTTTGGTTTTTCTTGCAAAGCAATATGGCCAATCGTCTCAACACTGGTCTCGGCCAGCATTTTAAGATTTTGCCGTGGCAGCTCCAAGCGCATTGCTCGTAGCGCCACCTGCTGCAATGACTCTTCACCCGTCACATAAAGCGCTGACATCGATTGCGCCAAATAGCACATGACTTGTAGTAACAAAGTACTTTTCCCAGCCCCTGGATGGCCACCAATCAAGATGGCACTCCCCGGAACAATCCCTCCCCCTAAGACTCGGTCAAGCTCCTTAAAGCCAGAACTAAAACGGGGTAAGTCGGCTAAGTCAATGTGATCCAATGTCTGTACCTGAGAATGAGCGGCCCCCGCAAAGCCACTCAGGCGATCATTACGAGCTGCCGGTACTGAGCCCAAACGCACTTCTGAGATGGTATTCCAAGCTTTACATTCACTACATTGGCCTTGCCAACGTGGATAATCAGCGCCACATTCATTACAAACATAAGCTGTCTTTACTTTTGCCATTTACCTTTCTCATCACAGCAGGGATAATTCCCCAAGGATAACGGAGTTTGCCAATTGAGCACAATTTTTGGTGCTAAAATTGACATATCACACCATGATATCAAAGCCCCGATCAATTTGAGGATGTTTAACTGCTGATTTAGGATGTTATGGATCAACAACGAGAGATTGAATTACTTAATCAACTAATTCCACTTCACCGTGAAGCTGATTTTAATGAGATATTTCAGCGAATGAGTGAAGCAGAGGGCAAAAAAAGTCAATTTTTGCTCAAAATGGAACTCAAGCGATTAGTGACGCCATCACGGCGGATTATCGACCTACGTGATAAGGTCGAGGGGGATTGCCAGCCATTTGCATACAAAGATATGACCCATTATTTAGATGAAGTCGGCATCAAAGCGTTTAATAAGCTAATTGCATTTTATGGCGATTATACGCAAGGTGTGTATGAACAAATGCAGCATACTGAGAATAACCTGCGCGAGCTTAAAAATAATCCTAACACGCCCAAGCGCGCGCCCAAAACAGCCACACACATCAAAGCCATCCAATTTGGTCACTATTATGATCGTGTTGAAGAGCGCATGTTTATCAGTTTACCCATCGAGATACAAACCGCTCAGATGATGATCTATGCCGGCATGTCATCAAATATGTCACTGTCGGGGCTGAGAATTCGCTATGATCGCGATGAAGATCCGCAGATCGGCGAACACCTTACGATTTTTTTTACCGGTCTTGAGAAAGAATTTGCCAACCCCATTTTGTCTCGAGGAACCGACTATGTCATTGTCGATTTTCATCGAGATGACAAAGGATTATGGGTACGGCTTCAGCGTCTTAACCGTGATGATCAGGAATTTGATACTTTTTTTGAAAAGTTTCTCAACGCCTATAAGGGCCGTTATCGCGTCGATATCATTCATCTCGAAGATGCGATTGTAACCAAAAGTTACCAACAATTCTTCCTGCCCAATAGCCACTCTCTGCCATTGTATTTCAGTGGTGAACACCCCCCACAATTGCGCTATGTATTATGTAATAATAACAGTCAGGATATCTTAGGCTATTGGTACAACGAGCATCGACAGAATCTACTCGGGCAACTATTTCACAACCAGCGAATCGCTCAATTAGTGCAGCGCCCATCAGGGCAGACCATCCTATACAGCTTTATTCACAGTTATAACCGCAAACTTTACTTCTACTCGGCCACTCATGATGAACTAATCGCTCATCCCGATCTCCGTCGATTATTCTTTCAATTTGGTGCAAGCAAAAGCAGCTGGCGCGTCTTTTTATTCCAGTGGCAACGGGTTCACTTAGAAAATGCCTTTGCCCCATCGATTGTTCCCAATCAGCCCCTTCGAGCAGATGAGACCCTCGCGCGTGAAAAGCTAGCTGATTTATCTTATCTTGGGCTGCTTACTGATATTACCCAAGAGTCGAGTAGCAAACGCTATCAACAACGCTTTCAGTCATCACTCAATCCTAATCGTCTACAGCGCTTTGGGCAATATCGTTATCCAATTCCCCATGTGCAGGTCATTTCACATAAATATTTGCAGCTACGAAAAGAGGCGCGTTATCAATATCGATCGCTGGCCGAAGTAACCATTAACAATCAGCAGTTAGTGGGCTGGGTGACTGATTTTTCTACTGGTGGTATGCGTATCGAACTCGACCAGCCCATTTCGCTGCAATTTGGCGAGACGATTACAATCAATTTGCCGCAGTTTCAAAAGTTAGTACGAACTTACCGTCTGAGCCGACTGCCCTATCAAGTCGTTAATGTACAAAAAAATAGGCAAACACTTCATCTACAAGCCATAGATGAGCTGCACGAAGGTAGCCGATTTTTCACTCAACTCATTGCTAATAATCTTGACAAGCTTGGGGAAGCACCTGAAGTTAATGTGATGGAAGGGCTATCGGAGGCACTACGTCACCTCTACTGCTATGATCTATTTAAGCATGTGCTATTTGTCAGCCGAGATGGAAGCCGGCTCAAACTCGAAGCGCTCGCCTATGGTAAAAGTCCGTCTTATTTAGACCCATTACTGCGTCTATCGCGCGCCCAGCACCAAGCTGACTTAAGCCAACTGATCCGACCAGAGCTGTGGCAGGATTGGCTATTCACCCCGCTCAAAGCCATGGATAACCCCAGTGACAAGCTCACATTGCGACTATTGATGCATATTAATCGCAACAATAAACAAGTCATGGCTTGTCGGCGTGAGGTTGACTTTGACAGTATACAAGCCGTTGATGATTTTGTATCGCAGGCCATGGACAGCGGACATTTTCGTTATATTGAATTGACGGCATCACGGGCGAGTAAACCCGACCTAGACTATATTAAGCAAGAAATGAACTATGTTGAACGTTACGCAACGCATAAAGTCAAAGAGCTTGAAGCATTATTATGGAGCAACTATGCCGTAGTTGAAATTAACGACTTAACCTATGAATGGCAAGCGCTCCAATATAAGTAAGGCTTAAAAGTCTCTGTAATTAGCCGGTTGAAATCACTTGGCCGGCTATTAACAAAAAGAGTAACCCTTCTAAGTTACTGTGGTTAATAGCCACTTTTGCTTGCGCTTGCACAATAGGTTTAGCATGCAGCGCAACCCCCAGCGCTGACTCCGCGAGCATCGGCAGATCGTTTGCGCCATCACCCACAGCCATCGTTTGACTCGGATCAATGTGATAGCGTTCTCGCCATGTTTTCAATAAGTTCACTTTATAAGCAGCATCAACAATGTCACCCGTAACTTCCCCCGTGAGATAATCACCGTCAATAACCAATTGATTGGCAAAACTCTGATCAAAGCCAAGCTGACGGCGCAATACATCAGCAAAATAGGTGAACCCGCCTGAAGCTAAGATCACTTTCCAACCATTGACTTGCAGATGGCTGAGTAATAGTTCACAACCAGGCATCAATGGTAATTGGCTCGCGACCTCATCAAGAATGCGCTTAGGGGCGCCTTTGAGCTGTGCTACTCGGTGGGTTAAACTCTGACGAAAATCTAGCTCGCCACGCATCGCACGTGCAGTCACTGCACTCACTTGCTCTCCCACCCCGGCCAATTTGGCAATTTCATCGATACACTCAATCTCAATTGTGGTGGAGTCCATATCCATCACCAGCATGCCTGGGCGGTTTAGGCTCGGGATGTGATCGCAGATCAACGCATCAAAATTGAACGATGATTGGCTGAGCCGCTGTTTTAACACATCCATAGCAAGTGTCGAGGCAAACACTTGGATAACTCGTCCTAACAGCGTTTGGGTCGGATAAATAATCCAACGCTCGCCCGTTTGATACATCCATTGCCATAACTGCTCAATATCCGCTTTATCATAAGACCAGCCGACCACATACGTTAGGCGACCTTCATGGTGAGCGGGTTGAAGTTGGCCGTCGGACTCCACCGCAACTGACGAGGAAGGCCAGCATGATAGATGAGTTAATTGCGAAAAAATAGGGTTTGACGTCACATTGACTTCCTTGCTAGCAACTATCTTTTAAGATGTTTATTCAAGCGCCCCACCATAGCGTATTGCAATTTAGTTTGGCAACCCTACAATGGGTTTGAATCAAAAAGATAAGGATAGCTGTGCTCAAACCCCCTCGATATTTTCGTTGGCTCAGACGCATTGAATGGCTTAGTGTACTCGTCGCAGTGATCGTCGCAGTATCGATGTATGCCAACTTATCTTTACGCGGCCAGGCACTACTGGATAACCAAACCGAAAAATTGGCTCGATCTCTAACCTCGCTTGCTGCCTTCAATGCAGCAAACTATATAGAGTCAAATCAACAGATTAAGCTCAAACAGCTGACCAATGCGTTGGTCAAAGAAAATTTTGTCTTTGATGCGACTATTTATAATCATCAAGGAGTCACGCTCGCCAAAAGTGACCATGCACTGCCGCTTCGAGAATTACTGCCGATGTCTGGCAATTCAGTCACACCGCTGCAAGGTATTGGCAGACGCCCTTACATTGCAACCATTTATAATAGAAAAGGTGATGCGCTGGGGTATCTGCGCATCACCCTAGAAGAGAGTTCGCTGCTCAGCCGCGCCTCTCGTTATGTCCATAGTGCTCAACTTTCAATGCAATTAATGCTGTTACTCGCGCTGTGGGTTGGATTTGTCACTGCCCGTCAGCTCTCTCGAAAACGTCGCCGCTTAATTAAAATAACCCACCGACGGCGGTCCATCAAAGCGCAGCAACGGTTACAAAAGCGACGTTAGCGTCAATTCAATCATCTCATTAAAGGTAGTTTGACGCTCCTGCGCCGTAGTGGCCTCACCCGTGCGGATATGATCCGAGATAGTAACGACACACAAGGCGGCTTTACCACATTCGGCAGCAACGCCGTAAAGCCCTGCGGCTTCCATCTCAACAGCCAAGACACCATGTTTTTCCATGACATCAAACATAGTTGGATCTGGCGTATAAAATAAATCAGCGGAAAAGATATTCCCCACTCGAACGGGAATATTACGAGCCTCAGCTGCTTCAACGGCACGGCGCAGCAGTTGGTAATCAGCAATAGCGGCAAAGTCATTGCCCTTAAAGCGATTGCGATTCACATTCGAATCCGTGCATGCGCCCATACCAATTACGACATCCCGCACATTGACTGACTCACTGACTGCACCAGCACTACCCACTCGGATGATATTATCAACACCGTACTCACAATACAGCTCACGCGCATAGATTGAACAACTTGGTATGCCCATCCCTGAGCCCATCACCGAAACGCGCTGCCCTTGATAAATCCCTGTATATCCGAGCATATTACGAACATTAGTGACCTCGTTGGCCTGTTCTAAGAATGTTTCAGCAATATATTGAGCTCGCAATGGATCCCCTGGGAATAATACAGTTTGAGCAAAATCCCCCGGATTCGCATTGATATGTGGCGTTGCCATATCGATTCCTTCTATTTATTTTAATAAAAAAGACACTGTGCAAAGTCTCATCACTATCTTTGCTCATTACATATCATGAAAAATAATGGCAAAAAAATTATTGAGCGCTTTGTATTTGGCTTAAAAAGCTCTCACCATAATCCATCGTCGGCAAATCAAAATAGTCAGCCAGCGTTTGACCTATATCAGCAAAACTTTTTCGACCTCCTAGATCGACAGGCGCGACCTTTGGACCAGAGACAAGTACCGGAATATGTTCACGGGTATGATCGGTGCCACCCCAAGTTGGGTCACAGCCATGATCAGCGGTGATAATCAGCATGTCATCCGCTTTGAGTCTGGTGATAAGCTCTGGTAATCGCTGATCAAAATATTCCAAAGCCCCTGCATACCCTGCGACATCGCGGCGATGACCAAACGATGAATCAAAATCAACGAAGTTGGTAAACACAATGCTATCGTCACCGGCGACTTCAATTTCTTGTAATGTGGTATCAAATAGCTGGGCTAACCCAGTCGCTTTCACTTGCCGAGTAATCCCCTGATGAGCATAAATATCGGCAATTTTACCAATGCTGGTGACACTGCCTCCGGCAGCGACCAATTTATCTAACACGGTTGCACTGGGGGGATTGACTGAGTAGTCGTGCCGGTTCCCCGTGCGGACAAAATTAGCGGCACTATCACCAACAAAAGGACGTGCAATGACACGCCCAATATTATAGTCATCGAGTAACCCACGAGCAATTTTACACAGTTGGTACAAGCGTTCCACACCAAAAGTCTGTTCATGACAAGCAATCTGAAACACACTATCAGCAGAAGTGTAAAAAATCGGCTTACCAGTACGCATATGCTCTTCACCAAACTGCTCCAATATAGTAGTCCCTGAAGCATGGCAATTAGCTAAATAACCGGGTAACTGTGCACGTTCAACTAGTTCATCGAGCAATACTTGTGGGAAACTATTGTGCTCTTCCAAGAAATATCCCCACTCAAACAATACTGGCACACCCGCTATTTCCCAGTGGCCACTGGGCGTATCTTTGCCACTTGAGAGCTCTTGAGCATATCCATAGGCACCCGTTGGCTGCACATCACCCAACCCAGGGACAGAAGCACCGCGACTCGCCTTAGCCAAACGGCCTAATCCCAACTGATTGAGTTGAGGTAACTGCAAAGGACCTTGGCGCACATCATTATTAGCAAGGCCAGCTTGACAGCGCTCGGCAATATGCCCAAGCGTATCTGACCCTGCATCACCAAAATGAGCAGCATCAGCGGCCGCTCCCACTCCAAATGAATCTAATACTAAAATAATTGCTCTTTTCATTACTCCCCCTCAAGCGAAATAGTCTGATAAACCGCAGGTGGCACAGCCACGGGTTGTTCGCTAAACTGGATAGCATGTCGAATTCGACGGGCCGCTTTTTGCCAACTACTTTGGTCGGCCGCATGGATCATGACAATAGGTTCATTGGCTTGGATCAAATCACCAATCTGATGCCAACGACTCAATCCCACACGGTGATCGATCAGCTGCCCAGGGCGAATCCGTCCTCCTCCTAATGCAACCACCCCCATACCGATTTGTTGGGTATCAATGGCACTGATATATCCACAATTTTCGGCGAGCAGCGGTGCAATCACAGGCGCCTGAGCAAAATGGGATTTCCCTTGCGCTAATAGATCTTTTGGCCCCCCTAAGGCAGCGACCATCCGATTAAAACACTCGGCGGCAGCACCAGTGGCTAAAACATCTGCAATTTTTTTGCGAGCTTGCTCAGCACTATCGACTAATTGCGCATTCATCAGCATCATTTGTGCAAGTGCGACAACGACTTCGTGTAAGCGAACATGACGATAATTCCCAGTCAGATAATCCATCGCTTCCATTACCTCTAGCGCATTACCACAGCTAGAAGCCAACGATTGATTCATATCCGTTAAAAGTGCACTAGTGCGACAGCCAGCTTGGTTAGCAACCGCGACAATCCGTTCGGCAAGCTGCACTGAACGCTCAGGCGTTGTCATAAACGCACCACTTCCGACTTTAATATCCATCACTAATGAATTGATGCCAGCAGCGAGCTTTTTACTTAAAATAGAGGCGCAAATTAACGGGATCGAATCAACGGTGGCGGTCACATCGCGAATGGCATAAAGGCGTTGATCGGCAGGAGCAATATCACCACTAGCACCCACAATCGCAATACCAACATCACGCACCACTTGCTGAAATTGGCTCTGCTGAGGGTAAGCATTGTATCCCACGATGGATTCAAGCTTATCGAGAGTACCGCCAGTATGGCCGAGCCCTCGCCCAGATACCATCGGAACGTAGCCACCACAAGCGGCTACAATAGGCCCTAGCACCAACGACACTAAATCACCAACGCCACCGGTGGAATGTTTGTCGACAATGGGGCCGGGTAAGTCAAAATCTGTCCAGTTGATGATTTGCCCACTATCGCGCATCGCACAGGTGAGTGCAGCACATTCAACGACATTCATATCTTGAAAATAGATAGCCATAGCCAATGCCGCCACTTGGCTATCGACTAATTGACCATTATTGATACCATCGACTAAAAACCGAATGGCGTCATCACCTAGTGATTCACCATCACGTTTACGCCGAATAAGCTCCTGGGGTAAAAACATAAAGCATCCTTATATTTTTATTCGTTGCAACGCATTATCAACTATCTGTTGCTTGTGAGACGGCGCTAAACATGCCGTCTGTACACCAAAGCACTGAACTTATCGCAATCGCTCGTAAATAAGCCAGGTCCGGTTTAGGCAATCTGATATTCATGTGCAATATCAATCCGGCTCACTGCGGGAGCATTCGTATCAAACTTACCTCAATTTTAACATGCAAAAATTGAGGTAACGAATGTATTTCCTCACTGACCACCATCTTAGTATGCAAATGACTCGTCGGACATGATTCAATCTCAATTTGATGCTCAGCGAGATAATCCATCATGGGGTATCCATCTTGCACCATGTCCACGACACTTGATCGCCAACTGTTGAATAGTCTCGCCACCCCGTGCACTCCCATTGATCATCCACTCAAAGCAATGAAAAATTTGTGACCATAGCAGTAAGACCTAAAGCGTCATTCGCTATAATCAAACGGCATCAACTCGATTGTTATAAGGCATGCGAACAACCGTATCAGGCTCAATCAGTTCTGCCATTCCGTCTAGCTTGTGTAACAATCCCAGTCGATCATTTTCGCAACCTTGCGAACGACAGATACTGGCTTAATTCATTAATATTCGTTGCAAAAAGTGCAGAACGTTGTTGACCTTATTCAAAGAGTGCTTGAACCCCGTGCCATCAAGATACCGATGCAGCTCAACCATAGGGAATGGTAGAGTAAACTAGTCATCGTCTGTCTGGTGAATAATGCTTCAACAATGAGTCAAACTATATCATTGTTTACTATTTTAAGTCCCTCAGATATGGCTTAGATTACGGATAAACACTCTGCTAGGGAATTAAAATAATACCTTCAGCCCCTAGCGTGATCGCCATAAACAGACTTCAGTTAGCTAGATAAAAAACGGCCGCCGAAAGGCGACCGCATTACATTATTCATACCGCTATATTTTACAATTTAGCGCGGATCATCTCTTCCATACGCAATTGGTCTGCGGCGAAGTTACGAATACCTTCCGCCAATTTATCTACGGCCATTGGGTCTTGGTTATGATCCCAAAGAAATTCAGATTCAGTCATTTTGCCAGGTGTCGTTTCGACTTTAAAATCATCAATCAAATGACGTTCCAGTGTTTCTTCACTGTTATTTAGCTCTTCAAGTAGTGCAGGGCTAATGGTCAAACGATCACAACCAGCCAATGCTAGGATTTCACCCACATTGCGGAAACTTGCTCCCATCACCACAGTTTTATAACCATGTTTTTTATAGTAGTTATAAATTTGAGTGACCGAAATAACACCCGGATCATTTTGCGCAGTGTACTCTTGCCCAGTTGAGGCTTTATGCCAGTCCAGAATACGCCCCACAAATGGCGAGATCAAAAATGCCCCCGCTTCCGCACAAGCACGCGCTTGTGCAAACGAGAATAGTAATGTTAAGTTACAGTTAATCCCTTCACTTTCAAGAATTTCTGCTGCGCGAATCCCTTGCCAAGTAGAAGCTAGCTTAATCAGCACGCGATCACGGTTAATTCCTTTATCTTCATACATTTTAATCAGTTTGCGGGCCTTCGCCACACTTGCCTGAGTATCATATGATAACCGTGCATCAACTTCTGTCGACACCCGCCCTGGAACCAAATCAAGAATTTGACTACCAATATGAACAGCTAACCAATCGCCCGCTTCAAGGACCTGTTCTTCAGCATTATTACTGTGTTGGGTTGCCCATTTTGCGGCTTGGCTAATCAGCTCATCGGCAGATGGTTTTAGCAGGGCTTTGAGCACTAAAGATGGGTTTGTTGTGGCATCTTGTGGTTGATACTGCTCAATCGTGTCGATGTCTCCAGTATCTGCTACAACCGTCGTATATTGTTTTAACTGACTTAGTAAAGTCGCCATGAATAATAAACCTCTTACTCTCATCGGTACATGTGAAACTATTGTCTGGTGACATGGGGACCTACAACTAACGAGCGACTCACAAATGCTTTATTGCGAGGTTCCCATGTACCGGGCACTCTGTCTATTCATTAGATAGAATCATGCCGGAATGATCAACTATTCATCTCAACAATATTGTTAAAAAGTGAATTAAAGCGGTCAATTAATACAAATATTTGGTAGAAATTAATGCAGTAATAGAAAATAGGATAAAAAACTGCAAACAGATTAGCAAATCGATGGAAGATTTAGATGTAAGGGAGAAAAGCCACATTCAGCTTAGTTATCAGCACTAATCTATAGGAATAGTGTCCCCCCCATTGGTCCACGCATACACACAGATACACTGATAACCAAGCTAACAAAGCGAGCAGCAAGGAAATTCGCTCTATTAGTCAAACTGAATGTGGTTTAGTCGGCTTAACAGCCTAGCAAACTGGGTTAACCAGCAATGCACCTCAGTATTTTATGGAAAAGCTATCTATTGAAAAGCCAAAAAATCAGGTTTTGTGATCTATTTTCATTCACTTTTAATTTTATTTCCCCTATCTGTTGAAAAAAATGAGTAAAACCTGAATGATGTAGCCTGATGATGGATAGGACACAGGTAAAAATGCAGTTAAATTGTTGCAAAAGTTGGGGCTGTAAAAATTTTGGTCTGACGGCCAGTGCGGATTATCAACCGCTCAGTTACCATCTGGGTTACCCAGCATTGTATTGCGCTGAGTGTGGTAGTTACCCACCATTAATTGACAATCAGCTCGTGACCCAGCTCATCGCTGAAAAACTACCACAGCAATTCCCTCAAACAATGGATCAATGCCCGAATGGTTGTGATTTAACCACTCTGAAGCGCCCGCAGCGTTATGGCTTAACCAGTGCGGGCCGCCAGCGCTTACGCTGCCGACACTGTCTAAAAGTATATACCCCCACTAAACCTGCAACAGCGGCATTGCTGCATACCCTAGCAGAACATTTGACTCAATCACTTAATGCTACGACAAGCATCCAACGATTGGGGATCACCAGTAAACGCTATTATCAATTGCTCCATGAATTTGCGTTATTGCTGGGGCGCTACACTCGACAATTAGAGCAACAGTTTGCGCCCAAAGAACTGTTAGCCATGCAAACCGAGGGGCATGTTTTAGCATTTGCGGGTGGCTTACGACTGTGGTTATTAACCAGTAGTGAGGCAACCAGCGGTTACCAATTAATGAGCACACATAATCTCAGTGAACTGAGCGAGCCTGACGCTCACTATCAAAATAAAGCAGATAATCGCCTAACTACATTTGCCGATGCCCCATTAACCGAAGCGCTCAAACGCCGTTATCAACAGTTGATGAATCGCTACCATTTTGAAGATCTACAATATGGCCCATCCCCTTGCTGGCGACGCCACTATTTGATTCAACCATCACTGGTCACTTATGCCCATTTTCAAATGCTACGATCAATTACTGACAGTGCTCATCATCTACACCATTATCTTGAGCAAGAAAGTTGTATGCGCGGTGCGGCGATCATGGGTTCTATTGAGAGAATTAGGGAAAAACAGGCAGAGGTATTTTATCTATTTGCCCATCCGGATCGTCAAACCGCTTTTTTAGCTGATGGTCGAGCGGTTGGATGGTGGCGAGATCGCTGGTTTAGTACGCCATTTGGTGGCTATTGTCCGGTCACAGAACGCTCCCATTATCGTTATCCTTTTCAGATGCGAGATATCCAAACCAATCAACATTATTTTGAATATCTGGATACGCACTTTCCAAGAACATTGAAAAGTTTAACGCCGATCAATGATCATCTTTTGATCCAACGCTGTCGTTACAACTTAGTTACTCAGGCCAACCGAGTCGCTCCGGCCAGCTATTTAAAGATGCCGGTTTTTAAGCATCTGCAGGAACTCGTTCAAGCAGCTTTGAGTGATTATCAACAAGCCATTTCACCACTGTCACACAGCGAGATACGCTAGCGAAGACAAAAAAAGAAGGCTGAACGCCTTCTTTTTATCAACCCTTATCGAGTTTAGTGAATAAATAACCCAGCAATAGTCGCACTCATTAAGTTCGATAGTGTCCCAGCAATAATTGCTTTAACGCCTAATTCAGCCATTTCATGACGACGACTAGGCGCCATACCACCTAACCCTCCCAGCAAAATAGCAATTGAGCTAATGTTAGCAAAACCACACAGGGCAAAGGTAATAATCGCTTTGGTATGTTCACTCATCGCCATTTGGGTGGCCGCCACCAATTTATCACCGTGCAGATAAGGCACTAAATCGATATAAGCCACAAACTCGTTCAGAACTATTTTTTCACCAATAAACGAACCAGCCACCACGGCTTCATGCCACGGAACCCCAATCAAATAAGCAACTGGAGCAAATACCCATCCTAAAATCAGTTGAATCGTAAGATGATCAATACCAAACCAACCGCCAATACCACCGACGATCATATTCAATAGCGCCACAATCCCAATAAAGGCCAGTAACATAGCGCCGACATTAAGCGCGAGTGACATCCCAGATGCAGCGCCAGATGCAGCGGCATCAATGACGTTGACATGTTTTTCCTCTTCTGCCAGCGTGCCTTCAATATCATCATTATGCTTTTGTGTTTCAGGAACAATCATCTTTGCCATCAACAAGCCACCTGGCGCTGCCATAAATGAGGCTGCAATCAAGTACTCAAGCTTAATCCCCAAACCCGCATAACCGGCCAGTGTTGAACCCGCGACAGAGGCCAGTCCACCCACCATGACCGCAAATAACTCAGAGCGCGTCATCTTCGCAATAAAGGGACGTACGACCAATGGCGCTTCGGTTTGCCCCATAAAGATATTGGCCGTTGCCGACAGCGACTCAGTACGACTTGTTTTCAAGCAATACTGCAAGAAACCACCAATAGTACGGATAATAAATTGCATCACCCCCAAGTGATATAACACGGTAATCACAGATGAGATGAATACAATCAACGGTAGGACGTTTGTGGCAAAAATAAATCCAAGGCCTGCTTTACCAGCAGCAGCAGTCGATAAACCACCAAACAGGAAAGTCATCCCAGCTTGAGCGGCTTGAATGACCACTTCAACCCCTCCCGCCATGTCACCTAATACAGCTTTACCAGTATCACTAAATAAAACCAGCACACCGATACTAAATTGGATAATAAAAGCCAGTCCGACAGTCCGTAGTCGAATAGCTTTACGGTTTTCTGAAAGTAGGTAAGCGACAGCAAGCAAAAAGGCCATCCCGACCAAGCTCATCAATACATTCATCTTGAAATTCCGATAATCAGTTGTGTACGTTAAAGGGGGTATTTGTTTTTGCGCGGACTCTAACGAAAAGGGTCCCGTTAGGAAGGTATTTTGCCTGATTCATGGGGTGAATCAAAGCCGCTGTTATGCGGGTCTATGTTGCATTTTCAACAAATCTGCGTCAATTAGCTATCGCGCCCTTATATTCATTCGGCCAAAAGATGGAATAACTGTTATTCACAAAAATTTCAGATAAAAATATTTCATTTTTTGAAAATAAATCTGATAGTTTCGCCAAAATGGCAAATAACGCAGCAGGCGTATTGTCTCCCTTGTGCATGCCATAGAGCGGCATATCTGGCGCATCTGTTTCTAACACCAATGCCTCAAGTGGCAGTGTGGCCAGAACATCTTGCAGTTTTATACCGCGAGGCCAAGTGATGGCACCGCCAACGCCTAACTTAAAACCCTGTTCAATAAACCGCTGCGCCTGCACTTGAGAACCTTGAAAGGCATGGATAACCCCGCCCGTTGAAATTGAATAACGCTTTAACAGTGCATAGACTTCATCATTCATACGAACACTATGAATAATAAGTGGCAATTGATATTGGGCCGCCAACTGCAAATGGCACTCAAATACACGGCACTGTTCGCTCATCGTATTGGCAAAGCGGCGATCCAAACCGCACTCACCTATAGCAACAATCTGGTGATAGGCTTGTGCAACGTGCGTGCGCAGTGTATCCAGATGTCCAAATCCATCAGGGAAACAAGGATGAATGCCCAAAGCAATTGAAATTTGCGAGTGCTTAGCGTGAAGCGCAAACAGCTTTTGCCAATTTTGTGGGCCGATGGCAGGGACCACATACCGCTCGATCCCCAGCGCTTGCCAATGCAGTAACTGAGACTCAAGTGCGCTAAACGGGGAAAAATCTAAATGGCAATGCGTGTCTATCACAGCCAACTTAGTCATGGCAACTCCAGAATTAGAAGAGCAGTTACTCATTGAAACAATAAAGCGCTCACAAGACAATCAACTCACAATAAAAAAGCCGTCTAAAAAGACGGCTCATATTGCTTAGGTAAACCATTAGTGTTCGCGTGTTTTGAAAAATTCAATATCGGCATGACGCTCCATCGTCAGATTCAAATTCACCATTGTCGGTGCTAAATAAGTTAAATTATCTCCGCCATCTAAGGCTAAATATTCATGCGCCTTACGGGTGAATTCATCCAACTTACGCGGATCGCTACAATCACACCAGCGCGCGCTTGCAATATGAATCGCCTCATAAACAGCCTCCACCTTATATTCTGTTCTGAGTCGGTGAACCACCACATCAAATTGCAATACCCCGACAGCGCCAACGATGAGATCATTATTGCGCATTGGGCGAAATACTTGCACCGCGCCCTCTTCAGAGAGCTGGATCAGACCTTTTTGCAATTGCTTTTGTTTGAGAGGATCTTTAAGCCGAATGCGCTGGAACATCTCAGGGGCAAAGTTCGGGATCCCCGTGAACTTAAATGTTTCACCCGAACTGAACGTATCACCAATTTGGATCGTCCCATGATTATGTAACCCGATAATATCGCCGGCAATCGCTCGCTCAGCAGCGCTGCGGTCGCCGGCCATAAATGTCACGGCATCTGAAATGCTAACATCCTTACCGATCCGCACATGGCGCATCTTCATTCCTTTGGTGTATTCACCAGAGACAACCCGCATAAAGGCGATCCGGTCGCGATGTTTCGGGTCCATATTCGCCTGAATTTTAAATACAAAGCCACTAAACGCATCGTCATCAGCACTGACTTCTCGAACATCCGTTTGGCGAGGCAATGGAGCAGGCGCCCACTCGGTTAGACCCTCAAGCATATGATCAACACCAAAGTTACCTAATGCCGTCCCAAAAAAGACTGGCGTTAGCTCACCGGCTAAAAACAGTGCTTCATCAAACTCATTCGACGCACCAATCACCAGTTCAAGCTCCTCGCGCAGTGAAGCGGCCAGACCTGTGCCTATTACGTCATCCACCTTAGGATTAGTTAACCCTTTGATGACTCGCAGTTCTTGAATGGTATGGCCTTGACCACTTTGATAAAGAATGATCTCATCACGCTGAATATGATAAACCCCTTTGAACTCTTTCCCACAGCCAATCGGCCAAGTGATCGGAGCACACGCAATATTGAGCTCGGTTTCAACTTCATCCAGAAGTTCCATTGGATCACGCGTATCACGGTCTAACTTATTCATAAAAGTTAAAATTGGCGTATCGCGCAGCCGCGTAACATCCATTAATTTACGGGTGCGATCTTCAACCCCTTTCGCCGCATCAATCACCATCAAGCATGAATCAACAGCGGTCAAAGTACGATAAGTATCTTCTGAGAAATCTTCATGCCCTGGGGTGTCGAGCAAATTCACAATACAATCGTTATAAGGGAACTGCATCACAGAGGTAGTGACCGATATCCCACGCTCTTTTTCCATCTCCATCCAGTCAGATTTAGCATGATGACTACTACCGCGTCCTTTAACTGTCCCAGCAGTTTGAATGGCATGTCCGAATAACAGCACTTTTTCAGTAATGGTGGTTTTACCCGCATCTGGGTGGGAAATAATCGCGAAAGTTCTTCGCTTGTTCACTTCATTGAGAAAATTTTGGGTTGCCATGAATAAATTCTTTTAGTTTGTACACGGATTTGTACACACTTTTGGAAGCACTCTCTTTTTAGTTCTTCGCTAGTCAAATCCGTCATGTTAATCGTTATTGGTCGTTATTTTCGCTCATCTGGACTTGATAAACAATCAATCTTGTCCGATCAATGCACATTTACGTTCAGCGAACATCAATGCTCAGTGGTTGCTGTCCACACGCTTTCGTTCTCAGATAATGAGCAATTGTGGCTAAACCTTCATTGCTCATGCCAGCAAAAATAGATGATACCCTGTTGCATGACACCAATCATACGGCGACTTTTGCTGTGCAGTGAGACAAGGCGTTGCAAGTCGCCATGTAGTGAAGCAACGTCCCGCAATCAGTACACGCTACGCCACAAGAATCATGATACGTATCGCACCAATGGCAAAAATACCAAAGTAGGTTATGATCCAAGGGTTCGCAGTTGGTACAACTTGAACAGAATCAGTTGACTTGTTAATGCATGCTTGTCTGCCTTTGATACTCTCCATTTTCTTGGTGAAAACAGCTGATTACTAGAGTAAAAAAGTAAGCGTAGGAATGAGTGCAGCGAATTGGTAAACGTGATGCTAAGCCAAGCCACGTTGTAGGCATTCATCGATTGATAAAAATTAAAAATACCCGCCAAACGCTGCCCTTAGAACACGGTATATTCAACATTCTCCGGCCATAGCTCAATGTAAAACATCGTGAGCATCATCACCTAGACTTCCGCTAGTCTGGCCGCTGTTTTCAGCCAACCAAGCGCACGCCAACAACCTTATGCCAAGGTATAAAACACGAGATAGCAATCGCCTAAAACTCGCACACCCAGTTCGGAGCCTCCCAACTCAGCGATTAAACATAAATAAGCAGACTCCGCTATTTTATTCTCTTTGACTTAGCTTCCCTCGCCACTTCAAATAGTAATCATTAACTTATGGTTTTTGCCATCGAGTGGTACCCGAATAATACGGTTTAATGGTTGAATTGTCATACCATCGAGGATGGCAGTCATATTTTTTTCACCGTTGTGAGGTAACTGATTCACAGTGATAGCATAGTCACTCGCTTGGACTTTTACCGTAGCCTCAAATCCAGGCCAATGTGACGGAATACATGGCTGAATGGTCAGTTCGTTACCCTCGCGATGAATACCTAGAATCCCTTCCATTCCAGCTTGATACATCCAGCCGGACGCGCCGCTATACCACGTCCATCCCCCGCGGCCAACATGCGGTGCAACAGAATATACATCGGCCGCCACGACATAAGGTTCTACCTTGTAACACTCAGCATCTTCAGCATTAAGCGCGTGATTAATCGGGTTAAGCAAATGAAACAAGTCGAAAGCTTTGTTCCCATCACCGAGCTTGGTATAGGCCAAAATAGCCCACATCGCCGCATGACTATACTGACCACCGTTTTCCCGCAAACCGGGCGGATAGCCTTTAATATAGCCAGGGTCATGGGTGGTTTTGTCAAACGGGGGTGTAAATAACAAGGCCAGTTTTTGTTTCGGCTGAATCAACCATTGCTCAATCGCGGCCATCGCTTGCGCGGCTCGCTCAGGATTTGCGGCTTGCGAGAGCACGGCCCAAGACTGCGCGATGGAATCAATCTGGCATTCATCGTTTTCTTTTGAGCCAAGCCAACTGCCGTCGTCAAAGCTGGCTCGTCGATACCACTGGCCATCCCACGCCTTCTCTTCAATTGCTTGTCTGATCTTACTGGCGTGGGCGACCCAACGCTGTTTGCGTCCACGTTCCCCTTTTTCTTTCAGCAGAGGAACAAATAAATCAATAGTACGGATCAATAGCCAGCCCAGCCATACACTTTCCCCTTGACCGCCTTCTCCCACACGATTCATACCATCGTTCCAGTCACCTGTCCCCATCAAAGGCAAGCCATTGATGCCTGTGAGCGCTAAACATTGATCTAAGCCGCGAGCACAATGCTCCAATAAGCTCGCCGACTCATCCGATACCATCGCTTGAAAATAGGCATCGTGCTGATCGTCTTCCAATAATGGGCCGTCAATAAATGATATCTCTTCGTCTAAAATAGACACGTCGCCTGAGGTTTGAATATAACTTGCCGTGGCAAACGTCAACCACACTCTATCGTCTGAAATATGCGTACGCACACCTTGTCCGCTGTGAGGTAACCACCAATGCTGCACGTCACCCGCTACAAATTGTCGACCGGCTGCACGCAAGATATGCGCTCTGGTGAGATCAGGCCGGCGAAACGTCAATGACAGACCATCTTGCAATTGATCGCGAAAACCATACGCACCACTCGCTTGATAAAACCCCGAACGCGCCCACATCCGACACGCCACCGTTTGATACAAAAGCCAACCGTTGAGCATGATGTCCATGCTACGTTCAGGGGTTTTAACCTGTACCGCACCTAACAAGGTATCCCAATAATTGATCACGTCATCAAGCATCTGATCTAAGTCAGCTTGACGATAACGAGTGACCAAATCCGAAGCCTCTTGTTTGGAAGCACACTGACCGATAAACATCACCACATCGAGCGATTGATTCGGCGCTAAACCAATAACAACTTGCTGAGCTGTACAGGGATCATGCCCTGCGCCTAGGGTCCCTGAAAGGGCATTGTCGCTAAGCAAAGAGGCTGGCGCATTCATATTGCCATGCCGGCCTAAAAACTCACTGCGATCGGTCGTCCACGACGATTGCTCTCCGCCCATGTCAGCAAAAGCGACTCGGCCAGGAAAGGCAACGCCCCATGGGTTTTGAACCAAAATAGTATTAGATTCCCCATCCAGTTCAGTGGTGATAAACGGCCCTGAGGCACTGCGAGAAGTGCCTAAAACCCACTCGGTATAAGCGGTAATCGACAGTCGACGATGGCGATTAGATCCATTGTGCAACGTCAGGCGCGAAATTTTGATAGGGTCAGCCAAGGGCACAAATTGCAATAAGGCTAAGGCTAATCCATCGACTTGATGCTCGAACCGACTATAACCTCGCCCATGATGCGCAATAAAAGCGCCCGTATTGGACTTCAACTTGGGTTGCGCGGTGACGCTAAACAGCGCCAATGTTTCTTCGTCTCGTATATACAACGCCTCACCAGAAGGATTCGAGACTGGATCGTTACACCAAGGCGTCAATTGATTTTCACGACTATTTTCCGACCAAGTATAACCGCCACCTTCAGCCGCCACATTAAAACCAAAGTGGGGGTTGGCGATCACATTAATCCAAGGTGCAGGTGTCAACGCACCATTATTTAAAATGACTGTATATTCACGACCACCGAGGCCAAAGCCGCCTAACCCATTGAAAAACTCTAAGGTGTTTTTTAACGAAGCCACTTTAGGATCAACATAAGACGTCGGTCCAGCAGACCCATCCATCGATTTTATCGGTGGCATTGCATTGCTTCGGGCTAATCGTCCCATTCGGGTAAGTTGTCCAAAAGATGGCGCTGACTGATGCCAATTAGAGACCGGTGCCAATCGGCTAATCTGTTTAGCAATCGGTCCACGCCGAGCAATCAGTACCACACGCGCCACAGCACAAAGCAAGTCGCGAATATTGGCTTCGACTAAATCCGTTCGCAGCATATGCACCGCACCTTTGACATGCTCGATATTGAATTTATCGATAAAACGCGGACGTGACTGGCTCCGACGAACAGCCGTTTCAATGGCAACCTGCAACTCTTGAATATAAGAAGAGGCATGTTCGTTGATAATCACTAAATCCACGGCAAGGCGTTTCATGCGCCAATACTCGTGGGCGCGCAAGAGTTGTTTCACTTGATCGATGTCTTCCACATCATCAATACGCAATAATACAATTGGCAAATCCCCGCTAATGGAATGAGTCCAAAGCATTGATTGACAATCAATACCGCGAACAATCACCTTCGCGGCGACCCTAAAACGAGGATCGGCGTACAAAATTGGCGCAGCAATACGCTGAAAACCAGCCGCTTCTACCGAACTAATATCAAGATGGCGTAATTGTACTTGCGCCTGCGTCCAAGCCAAGGTTTTAGCACGATCATAAGCACTGCGATCATGGTGTCTGTCGATTAACGCTAATAACGCCTCCCTAGACGAGGCAACCATCGTCCAAAATGCCACTCGAACAACCTTGCCAGCAGGGACATTGACACGATAACGCAGTGAAAAAATAGGATCGAGAACCGTACCAACCGTATTGGATAGAGTAGCACTTGATAAATCAGGATGAGTCGGATCACAACGCCCTTGCTGGGTGTTAGTCGGCTCAAATGCAGTCGCAGTCGTGATGGAATTCCCTCGCCCAATAAATAAAGCTCGGTTAGTCTCGTATTGAGGGTCGGCGGTTACTTCACCCTCCACAATGGCAAAATGAGCCGCCCAAATCGAAGGTTCCTGGGCAGTACGTTTGCGCCGAGTTGCAATAAGAGCGCCGTACTCAGCAAGGTATTGTGTTTGCACAAACATTTTTGCAAACGCAGGATGGGCATTATCTGTTGCCGGCGTTGTTAAAACCAGTTCACTATAAGATGTCAGCTCTATCTCACGCGCACCACGACCATTATTGCTGAGTGAAACGCGTCGAACTTCACCATCATCTTCCCCGGATACCAGCACATTGGTCGTTGTCGTTAAACTGCCATCATGGCGCACAAATTCAGCATAATCCTCCTCAAACACCCCAGATAAATAACGATCTTCGCCGCCCAATGGGTGTGCCGTGCTAGACCAAAGTTGTTCGGTGTGGGTATCGCGTAGAAAAATAAAACTGCCAAATTGGTCGCACGTTGTATCTTCTAGCCAACGGGTCACCGCAATATCACGCCAACGGCTGTAACCTGCACCAGTGGCGGTAAGCATCACCACGTATCGTCCATTCGACAATAGATGAGTGACTGGCGACCCACTGGCTGTGGCACTCAAACGGCGCACTTTGGGTGTATTTTCTGGTTCATTAAACGCGTACGTTTTCACTTCTTCTGCTCGCGGATGGCTCATACACACATCCCTTGGCATGCGCTCTTGAAGCAACAATTCACAGGCTTGGATCATCGGCTCTTGATGAAACCGCTGTCTGAACACTCCTTTATGTAAAGTGTTCGCGATCGCCACTATCGTCATGCCCTGATGATGTGCCATAAAACTACGAACAATGGCGACTTCACTGTCAACAGGCAGTCTGGATCGCGTAAAATCGAGGGCTTCGTAAAAACCAAAACGCCCACCCGCACCCATGGCCTGTAACCGATGATAATTCAACACCGCGGCTTTTGGGTCCACCATGGTCGCCAGTCCCGTCGCATAAGGGGCGATCACCGTGTTTTCTGCCAACCCACGTTTGAGGCCAAGCCCTGGCACGCCAAAGTTTGAATACTGGTAAGTAAATTCAATATCGCGTGCATTATAGGCTGACTCAGACACCCCCCACGGAATACCCAATAATCGCCCATAATCTTGTTGTCTTTGTACAATTAGACGATTTGTCTGTTCCAGCAAGCTACCTGTTGGCGCCCGCATGATCAATGAAGGCATCAAATACTCAAACATCGATCCAGACCAAGAAATAAGTGCTGATCCATTCCCCAGTGGAGTCGCCAAGCGTCCTAGACGAAACCAATGTTTGGTGACAACATCACCTTTAGCAATAGCAAACAAACTGGCTAGCCTTGCTTCTGAGGCAAGTAAATCATAGCAACTTGGATCAAGGCTGTTTTCGGTGAGGGAAAAGCCAATTGACAAAAGTTTCCTTTCCGGATCAATCAAAAAAGAGAAATCCATCGCTTGCGCCATATCGCGTGCTTTTTGAGCAAGTCGGTTCAATCGGGTGATCATAAAATCGGAGCTATTAAGCCATTCAAGTTTGTCTCGTTGTTGCTCTACCATCACACTTTGTGCCGCAGTCATCCAAAAAATAAAATCTTCAGAGCGCTCAGGTAACAGGCCGTCAATAACACCGAGCGATTGTTCTTTCACCAATTGGATAGTTCTCGCGCTCAATCTAATCAAGATCGGAGACAAGATACTAATTGCAGTTCCACTATTAAATTGCTCAACAATATCATCTATAGCCATCCGCAATGGATGCTCAACCTCTTTGCCCTGAGTTGCACTAGCCACAGTAGAAGCGCTTATCAAAGGAGAAACAACCGCGACAATGGCTCGCGCCAATTCAAGGTTATCCATAAAGCCAGCACGAACGGATAGATCGGCATCAATGGGGTTTAGCGCCGACAAATCTCGCCATTCATCGCAAGCGTTCGCCAGAGCAATTAGGTGACCGGCAAAATTACCACTGTCGACCGAAGAAATATAATCAGGCGATAGTGACTGTAATGTCTGAGTATCGTACCAATTAAACAGATGCCCTTTATATTTAGAAAGTTTGTCTAAGCTGGCAAACGTGGCTTCTAATCGTTCAATGGTCTCTACCAAGCCAGCCCACCCAAAATCACGTGCCGCGGCGCAAGACAAAAGATACAAACCAATATTGGTCGGAGACGTTCGATGGGCAATCATCGGTTCTGGATCTTCCTGAAAATTGTCCGGTGGCAACATATTCTCAGCAGGCGTGACAAAGGTTTCAAAATAACGCCAAGTTCGTCTCGCTGTCAGTCGTAACGATTTAGTGCCGCCATTTAGCTTATCATCAATCACAATAACAGGAGGGCGACTCACCCAAAATGCCAATATAGGTGCCATACACCAAAGCAGCGCAAATGGAGTAATCACTAACCAAACCATAGGATTCACTAACAGTGCTGCGCCACACACAGCTAGGCTGAGTAAGCATCCGCCTAGCATCATTCGGTAAAAACCCAACCATCTAAGACGGGGCGTACCATTGCAATGGGCAGCGGTTATCCATTCTAAACAATGATGATGGGTGATCCATAAGCGAATAAGCGTGCGGCTAATGGCATCCAAGGTTCGAAAGCTTTGATCAGGAAGAAACGCCACACAAAGAAACACCTGATTTAATGCAAGCCGTAAATCGCCTAGCCAGAGGCGCAAATGATTACGAGTATTAACGCCGGAGTGATGGGGAATCAACGAAAAACAACAAGGAATAAAAGCCGGAATAGCAATGCTGGCCAACAACAAACAGCTCACCCATAATGCAGCCAACGGGGGCAAAAGCCAGCACAGGACCAATGCTAACAGCGTCATTGGCGCCACCAGCGAACGTCGCAAATTATCCAGTAATTTCCAACGGCCTAAACATGTGATGCTCTGATTATTAGACTGTTTTGCAACAATCCAAGGCAACAACTGCCAGTCGCCTCGTGTCCAGCGATGCTGACGCTTAACCGCCACATCGTAGCGCGCTGGAAACTCCTCAACCACTTCGATGTCAGACACCAAACCTGCACGCACAAAAATGCCTTCAAATAAATCATGGCTGAGCATCGTGTTATCGACAACACGCCCCGCGAGTGCGGCTTCGAAGATGTCTACATCGTAAATGCCTTTGCCAGTAAACGAGCCTTCCTCAAATAAGTCTTGATAGACGTCAGAAATTGCGGCGGTATAGGGATCAATCCCCCCTGGCGCTGAAAAAACACGTTGGTAGAAAGATCCCTCTGAACCTATCGATAATGACGGCGTCACCCTAGGTTGAAGCACCCCATAACCGGCAACGACTCGCTGCTTATCGAGATCTAAACAGGGACGATTTAACGGATGAGCCATCTTCCCCACCAACCGTAGCGCAGCTCCTCTGGGTAAACGGGTATCGGCGTCCAACGTAATCACATAGCGAACATCACTCGGTACACTCGGAGGAATACCATTCACCGCGACAAAACTGGTATCCTTTGCACCGCGCAGCAGTCGATTCAGTTCGTGTAATTTGCCACGTTTACGCTCCCATCCCATCCACACTTCTTCACTAGGGTTAAACTGTCGACGACGATGCAAAAGTATAAAGCGCGCTGCACGAGCGCTCATCCCTTCACTGTCCCCATAAGGATAGCGCGCATTTAATCGTTCGATTTCTTTCGCCGCCAATGCCAGCAATGCCGCATCGTTTTCTAAAGTTTCGTGGTCGGCATCCACGTTATCGGTTAATAAGGCAAAACTAATATCACCATCGATGCCGCTTAAATAATGAACTTCTAGACGTTCGATTTGTTCTAACAAATCAGATTCACACGTCAGCACGGTCGGCACCGCAATCAAGGTGCGTAAGGACGATGGAACACCCAATTTCAGCTCCAATCCCGGAAGAATTTGAGCGCCAAATCGCCACGTCACTAAACGGTTAACAATGGCAAAGGCCACCTCTGTCGCCGGTATAAAACCAATAAGCACCCAAAACGACCACTGTATGGCAGAAAGCGTTAAGAAATTAGGGAATAAAGAAGCCCCCCCTAACAACGCCAATGCCACCACAGCGATGGAACCACTATAACCCGCTACGCCCAATCGAACATGAAGGCGTCTAATTTTTAAACGCCATGTTGGCTTGTAGTGCAGCAATGCTTCTAAATCAAGCCGTCCTTGATCAATAAGATAATACCCCGGATCGCTTAGGCGCTCTTTTTCAATACGATCCATTTCTGGGTGTTTCGCCTCTTCTGCTTGCTCATCATGATTAAGGCTTTCTTTGGCCATTTGCACAGCACGTTGAGCGATTTCAATGTCAGAAAAATCACAACCTCGCGCTAGCTGTTCTACGGCACTGCGATACAAATTACGCGTTGGGAAGTCCATTTTGGCAAATAGGCTATAGCGACAGAATTCTTGATCGACAAGGCTCACTTTTTCAAACAGCTCAGACCAATCAATGTCTGAAATCAAACGCATGCTGGTAATCACATTGCGGATGCTGACGTTAGATGCTCCTTGGCGTTGCTGTGCATGTTGTACGGCTTCCTCAACAGAGAGTCCTTGCGATTTAAGACGCTGCTCCAACCAATCTAACGTGGGTGTGTTTTTTGGGTCTTGGTCGCGTAAACGCTTAGCCAACTGAGCGGCGAAAACTTCAGATAATGGGGTTGATGAGCGCGATGCGATATCTTCTTGCAACGCGGAATGAGCACACCCATCAACTAAAAGTCGTTCTGTCAGTTGATCGGCGTCATTGCGAGCTTTACGTCCAACCGCAATTTGATCGGCCAGACGGCGTAGGTTTTCAATCAACACAATTCGTAAGGTAATCGCCACCGCCCATAGCTCACCAATGGTCAGTGGTTGTACGCTCTGATAGGCACGAATAAAGTGGATCAGTATTTCTGGGTCAATATAACTATCGGTGTGGGCCACGAACGCCCAAGCTAATCCAAATACCCGTGGGTAACCAGCAAAAGGTCCTGACGATAGTTTAGGTAATTGACGATAATAGCCAACTGGAAGATCATCTCGAATCTCGCGAAGTTGCTCCTCCACCAAATGATAATTATCCAACAACCACTCGGCTGCAGGAACAACACTGTTCCCAGCCTCTAACTGTGCGGCGCTTTCGCGATAAGAGGCTAACAATGATGTAGCGTTGTCATTTAAACGCTTATGTAACGACAATACCCTAGGCACTGAATCACCAACATGTTGGGCTTTTGCCAAACTAATCGCATGCTCTTCAAGCCGCTCTAAACCAAACAACTCCTCCCGAACTGGCACGACATTATGCCAAGGTGAATAAGAAGTCGACCGACCTAATATTGAATAAATAGCGCGTAGCATTGTCATCTGAACGTCCTTATGTGAATTGCAAGACTAAGCTGGCATTAAGGGCGATATCGGAAGTCTAGCCTCGCCATTTCATACTATTGGATAGAGACATTCTAGGTCTGTTCGCCAGCGCACTGACGACAGGCATTAAGCGGATTAGGCTTTAAGAAGGGTAACGAGCAAGCGTTATTATCAGTCACTTAGTGCCAAAATGGCGATTAACTTAGCGCATACCTCATAAGACAATGCATCATCCAAATTCGCGATATCAAAGGTTACATTTGAATGTGAACTACCAACTAAAAAAGAGGACTACCGATGTTACGCAGCATAAAGGACTTAGAAAATTACACAGTCGTTGCCAGCGATGGCAGTGTTGGCAACGTCAAAGACTTTCTGTTTGATGACTTAACATGGGTGATCCGTTATTTCGTCGTCGAAACAGGAACTTGGTTATCAAACCGCAAGGTATTAATTTCGCCCATTAGCCTCCAAAAGCCAAACTGGAAAGAAAAAACCCTTCCAGCACAGATGACTACAGATCAGGTTAAAAACAGCCCCGACATCGATACAGATAAACCCGTCTCTCGACAACACGAAATGAATTATCTCGACTTCTACGGGTATCCTTACTATTGGGGAGAAGATTGTTTATGGGGTGTTGGCATGTACCCATATATGCTGTATCCAGGCTATACCAATTTCTTATATGAACAAGCGAATCCCAATAACACCCACATCATTGACGACAAGACTGAACTCGAAGCACAGCAAAACGACGATCCAAATCTGCGTAGCTGCAAAGCCATCATCGGCTATCATATTCACGCTAATGACGGCGATATTGGGCATATATCAGGTTTATTAGTCGAAGAGAGTACTTGGGCGGTGCGCTATTTCGTTGTTGATACTAGCAGTTGGTGGGGAAAACACAATGTGTTGATTTCTCCAGAATGGATCGACCAAGTACAATGGCTCGATTGCTCCGTCTCAGTCGATCTGAGTCGGCAAAAGATACAAGATGCGCCTGAATACCATTCGACTGAACAGCTTAACCACCAGCATGAGCAGGCTATTTACGAGCACTACGGATTAACCGGTTATTGGACCCGCGAAAAAAAATAAAATAACAATTAAAACTAATGTGGTGAGCCATATGGACTCGAGTCATATCAACATTGCGACCAGCGGGATCGGTCGAACCGCTGGTATGGATAATAAGTAACAAACTTAGGGTAAAGTGAAACCCAGGCTTTCGCTGCAACAAAAGATCTCTATGTAGCAGTTCAATTGAACGTTGGCATCTCCATCGAGAGACCGGTAACAAGTAAGAACGCTACATAGCACTCCAAGCAACACACTCGAATAGTCTTCTGGGTCTCGAACCCACATTTTGCAATGCAAAGTTAGCTTATTATGAATACAAACACACCTCAAAACATTCATGTCAGCGTTGATACCAGCAAATCACAGTTCGATATCTATATCTGTCCACTCGACATTTATTTTTCTGTTTCCAAGATAAGCATGTGCTGATGCGAAACCTCCCTACGTCATCGCCAACCCGCTCCATATCAACAAGTTTGCTGGAGCCATCGGTAGAAAAGCTAAAAATGACATTCTTCAAAACATGACTAGCATTGGGAAAACCACTCCGACTTCCATCATCAGTAACGTTCCAGAATTAGGGTACATCACCAACAAACAAGCAGCTTCACTTATCGGAGTCGCCCCCATTACAAAAGAAAGTGGCCGATATAAAGGCAAACGAATTATCCAAGGTGGGCGTCACTAGGTCAGAACGATATTGTTCATGGTGATGATGTCAGCAATTCAAAGTAACCCCATTTTTAAAGCCACTTATCAGCGACTTCTTGAGGCCGGAAAACCAAAAAAAGTCGCCATTATTGCCTGCGTCAGAAAGATGGTGGCCATACTAAATTCCATGCTTAGAGACGGTGCTGTGGGATATAAATACGGCTAAAAATTAACTATTGACGCCGTAGTCTCTGTTATACGGTCAATCGCTCACCATCGTATCATTATAACTTTGCCACTGACTCTTGCTCTATGAGTTTGACTAAATTTTGCCCATTAAGAACAAAATCAATACAATGAGCAAAATGAATCCAATGCCACCCGTTGGTGCATATCCCCAAGATCGGCTATGCGGCCAAGCCGGTATCACGCCAATAAGCATGAGTATGAGCACGATTAAAAGTATAGTTCCTAAACCCATGGTGTATTTCCCCTATAACGATATACCTATTCAAGAATAGGCTTTGTAGGATCACAAAAGATGCCTTAGAAAGGCGCTATGCAAGATAAATGTCATAGCGCACAAAACCTTCTAACGCTTGATAAGCGAAATTTTGGTCCCTTCAATACTGACACCTATCATCAGACCTGTCTGATCAAAAATGAATGCGTAAGCATCATCTTTAAGCGTTGATGACGATAAGTTTTTCGCAATACCTTCGGTAACAACAACAACCGTTGGGCCCACGCCTATTTCCCAACCATGGGATTTTTCAAGATACTTAATCGCCTTATCATTCATAAAAAATATCGCATAACCGTATGATTGAGCGCCTGCTTGTAAGCCCCAAGAACCGGTCACTGAGTTGTAATAATCTTTGGGTTGATCATTTTCTAACAATACGCCTTCGCCGTAACTACCGCCAAAAACTAGACCAGCTTTGATGATACTAGGAAATACCAAAACCGCTTTAGCTCGTTTGGAAACATCCAGCGCCGCAGGATTTGATTTATAGAGAATCTTAAGTGACTGGATAGCGTCATTGTTTAAATCTTCAGCAGTCGCCGCATGCGCACTCATACCAAGAGTTAAAAATGTTACAATGATGGCCGTGATGAGTAGTAGTCTTTTCCTCAGATTTAACATAGTCATTCCTCTTCATGTTTGATGATGGAAACATTGTTATCAAATAAAAGAGTAAAGAAATGTAAAATAATTCTCTGTACTCTAGCGTACAGAGCGGACAAATTATATACATGTTGAATGTGATTTATTGCCCATAGAGGGCCCTTGAAATCAGAAAAAGTATCTAGCAAATTAAAGGCTGGTCCCCATAAAACGAACACCCAATGGTCATTTGAGCGCGGCTCGCCGCTCGCCAACAGGGGATGCCAAACTCATCTTTTCACCTTGAGCCCCTTGAGTAACAGGAACTACCATATTAATGGTCTAGCAAGCCACATTATGACTAGAAATGTATTTAAACAGCCAACTAAACGCTTTTCACCCAGCCTTGTCGATGGCTCCATTCACAACTGTTTCAGTAAAAATATGAGACGCATACTCACGCACCTTAACATTAAGTTTTCGCTGGAAAATTCTATACTTTACTTTTCCAACTGCCTTTGTGTTTTCACACCTAACACCCATCTGCTCGTATTGGAATAACTAAGGTAGAAAAATCCATCCCCCCGCCAAAGTATTAGTCTAGCTATCCAATGATAACGACAATGGCATGTTCGATTATTCTTAACGCCTATTAAAGAAACATACCACCCGATGCTTCAATGCGTTGCCCCGTAATCCAACCGCTGCCTTCACTGAGCAACATGGCAACCGCGTTACCAATATCATCCGCTTCGCCAACACGCCCTAAGGCGGTAATGGATGCTACCATCTGGTTCATTTGTTGATTGTCTCGCACATTTCCACCACGAAAATCTGTTGCTATCGCGCCGGGTGCCAAGGTATTGACCCGAATTTGTCGGCTTGCGAACTCTTTAGCCATGTAACGCGTCATCACTTCTACCGCCCCTTTAGCCATCGCGTAGGCACTTGAGCCGGGCAAACTAAAGCGCGCCAAACCAGAAGAAATATTGAGAATATGACCGCCGTCTTTAATTTTTGGCAGTAAACCTTGTGTCAAAAAGAAAGGACCTTTTACATGGATCGCCAGCATATCTTCTAGCTCTTCATAAGTGGTTTCTTCAACACTTGCATGCAAACCTGTGCCAGCATTATTTAACAAATAATCGAAATCGCTTCGTGCAAACTCATTGGTTAACAATCCCTCAACCTGACTAACAAATTCAGGAATGGCATCAAAATCGCGCGTATCCAATTGAAGAGAAAAGGCTTTTTGGCCTTTTTGTTTAATCTCTTCAATCACATCTTGTGCAGCTTGAGCGTTACTGTGGTAAGTGAAAATAACGTCTATACCTTTGTCCGCTAGTGCTAAGGCACTATTTCTTCCTAAACCACGGCTACCACCAGTAATAATTGCTAATTTATTCATCGTCTACTCCATTTCATTGTGTAAGAATCTTTAAGTCTTATAAGCTGCACTGGCTCTTAGTACTTATTTAGAGTAGATAATTTATTGTGATCGATATATAAGCAAAAAGTGATAGCATTGTTCGTATTAAACGAACAGAGGTAGAAGAGATGGACAAGTTTGAAGCCATGCAGCGCTTTGTATTGGTTGCTCAATTTGGCAGTTTTACTAAAGCCGCAGACGCACTTGGCTTGCCAAAATCAAGCATATCCAGTGCCATACAAGGCCTTGAAAGTGAATTAGGCACGCGGCTTTTTCATCGCAGTACGCGCAATATCACTTTAACGCAAGACGGTGAAATCTACTTGCCACAATGCCAAACCCTACTGGCTGAACTGGATGCTTTGGGAAGTCAGTTCCAACGTAATCCAAATGATGTCCGAGGCATACTGAGAGTCGACATGCCAAGCCGTTTTGCCTCCACAGTTGTCATTCCGCATTTGGCCGACTTTTTCGAAAAATACCCAAATATCCATCTAAAAATAAGCTGCGCGGATTATCGAGTAGACATGATTAAAG
Source organism: Celerinatantimonas yamalensis (assembly GCF_046054155.1). Classification (NCBI taxonomy): domain Bacteria; kingdom Pseudomonadati; phylum Pseudomonadota; class Gammaproteobacteria; family Celerinatantimonadaceae; genus Celerinatantimonas; species Celerinatantimonas yamalensis. Next base: position 118,540 of record NZ_JBEQCT010000005.1, on the reverse strand, counting down.
AGGGCATTGATTGTGTAATTCGAGTAGGTATTCTTGATGACAGCAGCCTTATCGCTCGCCCCTTAACGCAGTACAAAAGTCTAAACTGTGTGTCACCCAGCTACATCAAAAAATTTGGCATTCCACGAAGCCTTAACGAGTTAGCTAATCATAAGCTGATCGAATATTCCCATTCGCTAGGCAATCTCGACGCACAATTTGAGTACATGGAAGACAAAAAAGTGAAACAACAATCCATGCCAAGCAGCCTAGCGGTAAACGGCACAGACGCCTATTTAAATGCCTGTTTAGCAGGGCTTGGCATTGCACAAATCCCCGTTATTGGTGCGCAAGACTTCATCAAAGAGGGGCTACTTATTTCAGTGTTACCTCAATTTGAAGCCGAGCCAATGCCGGTGTCTTTACTCTATTCATCACGAAGACAACCAACCAAACGCCTAACTGTCTTTATGGATTGGCTGCAATCAATCACCCTAGCAACGTAATAAAAGTCACAGCGCTTTGGGTCAAGTTATTGAAAAACACCTATTGTGAAAAACGCCTTATTGGTAAGGCCTGAGACTTATAGACACTTTTTATGGTAAAAATTGTAACTTAAACCATAAGAAGTCAAGCATGAGTAAAGGCACTCGTTATACACCTGAATTTAAACAAGAAGCCGTCAATCAAGTGATTAAGCACGGTTATTCTGTCAACGATGTATCTGAGCGTTTAGGGATCAGTTCTAAAACCTTATATGCTTAGACTAAAACATTCTCACCCCCCCAAAACAACGTGAAAATGAACAAGATTTACAAACTCAAATAGCTCAGCTTCAGCGTGAATTAAAACGTGTGCAACAGGAGAGATATATCCTAAAGGAGGCCAGTAGCCTTTTTTAAAATATCATTGTGTTCCTCAAGATTGGCTATTCTCTTCTTGAGCTCACGAATTTCTATTTGTTCTAGCGTCAGCGGAGACGCTTTCGGCGCAATGCCTTGTTGCTCTTGCTTTAGTTACCTAACCCAACGATCCATCGCCGATTTACTTATGTTCATTGCGTTGGCTGCTTCGCTGACCGAATAGCCATGCTTTGTTACTCATTGTGCTGCTTCTAGTTTAAACTCTGCACTAAAAGTGCGTCTTGTACGATTTGCCATAAAGTCACCTGTTTGCTTCTGAGATATATCTTAACATCTCTATTCAGGTGGCAAAATTCACTATGCCACTACACGGCAACAAAATACCCTCTAGACTGTATAAGAAGATCAATACCACTAATCAACTCCAATGCTGCTTCAATGTGCCCCTAATTATTAAACTATGCATGAGTTGAATGATATCCATTAGATTCATTAATGTCTTTGTTCAGGTTACGTTGTTTATATTCGCGAGGTGATGAGCCCATAATTTTTCGAAAAGCTTGTCTAAAAGCTCTATCGGACTCGTATCCCACTGCCAACGCGATATCTTCGATTTTCATTGGGGTGGGATCACTTATCATCGTTGCCGCTTTAAACATTCTCCACTCGGTTAGATGTTCAAGAGGTGTTTTGCCGACCACTATTTTAAACTTGGTAGCAAAGGCCGACCTAGACATACCGACACTTTTTGCAAGTTGTTCGATCGTCCAAGTCCTCTCTGGTTTTTCGTGCATATGGCTTAATGATTTACCAATTTGAGGATCTCCAAGTGCTTTCAACCAACTTGGATTATTTTCAGATAATGATTCAAAATGATTTCGAAGTGCATGAATCAGAAGCACTTCAGAAAGTCGATCAATGACCGTTGTTGATCCTGGATGTGCCTGAGTGATTTCATTTTCAATCATCTGTAAAATTGTTTGGATTCCAATTGGTGCATTCGGTGTATTACCTTTTAAATGAATAATTGGTGAAAGATATTCTGTAAGTAATCGGCTTTCGGCGAAAGCAAAACTAAAGCATCCTGAGATCATTGATACTGGCAGCCCTTCTCCACTACCAAAAGCGAGAACACCTGTTTGCACATAGTCTTCGCCTTGTTTTGGCGTTATGTCAGTTGATCTTTTTAGTTCGAGTTTGCTTTTAAGACAGAAAGATTTTGAGGTTGGAAGAATGACAAAATCTCCTGACACTAAAGCCACAGGTTTTTGTCCTTCAACAACGAGAAAACATGAACCGCGTGTGACGATAAGACAGTGACCAACTTCATAAGGAAATCGAATGCTAAAATCGCCAAGCGCTTCTAAACGCCCATAGATATGGCCTTTTGTTCTAAGTAAAGTCATTACTTGCCCAAGTACATCCATAAAACCCTCCAACTAAATCGAATCATTAAAACCATACCATGATTAACACTTTTCATCTTATTTTTTGGCGTTTTGAGCCGAAAATATAGACTATTAGGCATTCATAGTACTTTTAAAAGCATTTATATTGGACTCATCAGAAGCGAGGAGAAGTTAAATGAGATATCCAATTCCAAATGAATCAATCGAGCTGCTATTTACTAAGGCCCGCTCACATCGCTCGTGGACTGAGCATCCGGTTTCACAAGAGACTTTGCGCGAGCTTTATGAGGTGATGAAATGGGCACCAACCTCCGTCAACTTGGCACCCGCACGATTTGTTTTCGTACAAACCGAATTGGTAAAGGAAAAGCTTTATCCCTACTTGATGGATTCCAATGTTGAACAAGTGAAAAGTGCTCCTGTGACCGTCATTATTGCTTATGACGAAAAATTTTATACAAATGCTAAGAGGCTTTATCCGGCTTATGATACGACCGATTATTTTAAGAACGATCCGAAAATAAGCTCTGACACCGCCTTTCGAAATAGCTCCCTTCAAGGTGCTTACCTGATTATGGCAGCAAGGGCATTAGGTCTTGATACAAATTCTATGTCTGGATTTGATAACGCTGGAGTCGATAAGGCATTTTTTGCAGGAACCGATCTAAAATCAAATTTTCTTTGTACGTTGGGATATGGAGATGATTCAAAACTCTTTGCAAGAGGTCCACGTCTTAGCTTTGATGAAGTTTGCCAATTTATATAAACATACAAGGAGAAATAAATGATTATTCTAACGGGCTATGTCCATTTAAAACCAGAAGATGTAAATGAATTTGTCGAGGATATCCGAAAGATTACTTCGAGTACGAGAGCAGAAAAAGGGTGTTTGTTTTACAATATTGTTGTTGAAGATGCTATTGCAGGTCGTATTGTAGCCATAGAGCGCTGGCAAGATCAGGCTTCACTGAATGACCATTTAGGAACACCCGAGATGACAGCATTCTTTGATAAGTGGATGAACCGATTGAAGAGTGACGTCATGAAATATGATGCCGCTAATGAGAGATCACTAATGGATTAATATCCGTTTTAGCTTCTTTGTAGCAAGTCAGATTTTCAGTAATTTGGGGGCAGATGAAAAACGATACTATTTTCCATCTGACTCCTCATGAAACCTACGCTGAAGCTCACGAGTTGAACGATTGATAACGGCTTGAATAGACTCAAAGTCTTCGAGGATGGCAGTTCGGATACTGAGATTCACTATGGGATTTCCTTGCACTTTGGCAGAACGGTTAACGTATTTTGCATTGTAAAATGGCGGTATTTCTTGAGCCTGATGATCTTTTGTCTGAGTCATGAAAGGTATCAATAACCTGAAAGCCGGCTTTTCTCATCATGCCCGCAGAGGCTAGGGAGTATAGGTAAAATAAAACGTCATTTTTCCTAAAATCAAAATACATGCCCCCTCATATTTTCCATATTGACATCTGTTTAATATTCTTAAGGGAGTGAAAGTCGGCTATTTTTCGTCTATTAATCAACTGTTTTTACATAATTCAGAAAAAGCGCTTCCCGCTGTTGTGTAAACCAGCTCTGAATATTGCTTATGATGATGAACGACTTTTATGCAAACAGACTTATCTGAGGTGGTGCTCGACTTTGTGGGGGTAATAACTCAACGACTTCGTCATTTTTTGTATTCAGGTGACTGAGCAATCAAAGACGCCGATACAGCAATGTAATTTGCCAAACAAGCTGGTAAAAGCTGTGCGGTTGTCTATAAACCAAGCCTCACAAATGGCTAAGCGCTCTCTGCGTAGTTAGCGAGGCCAATGCTAGTCAACGATCACCAAAGCTCAATGACTGAAAGCTGAGCACAGTAGCGATGAAAGCCCTCACGAAAAGGGCTTTGAATCCTTATAAAAATAACTCGGCAGAACACCAAGGCTAGAGGAAAAGGTAGTGTTCAAAAATCTGTGTCACTTCTATAGTTAACCCTCAACAGGGAGTGACACATCAATGTCCGATAAATACGAAATTGATATTCAGGCTTTTGCTAAGGTGCTTCAATCAGGCCAAGACCTCAACGGAAAAGATGGACTGTTGATTAAACAGATCACTGAAGCGGCGTTGGGTGCTGAGCTAGATGAGCGTTTGGCCCAAGGTAGTCAACCTAACCGAAAAAATGGTGTTTCCTATAAAACCATCAAAACCGCAACGGCTCCTTTGAACTGGATACGCCCCGCGATCGCAACGGCTCCTTTGAACCTCAAACCGTGAAGAAATATCAGACTCGGTTAACCGATGAGATGAAGCGCAATATCATTTCTCTGTTTGCGCTTGGAAATCGCTATAAAAGCATCCGTGAGTATCTTCTTGAGATGTAATGGACTCATCCGGTACAGAACTGGAATCTGATATTATCTCAGTTGAGCATCCACTTCGAAGGCCGATTGGATAAATATCTGGATTTATAAAAATAGGCCTGACACAGAATTATGAACAGCCTCCAATTCAGTCCATGTTGACCGAATGTCTCTTCACGATCAGATTCTATAATGACAATAAAAGCAATTTCTATAAAATTATATTACTTATTATTAAATCTTTTTTCTATTTCTTGATTAACTTTATCTAATATCTCAAAAACTTCTAAGCTATTTTCTTCCATTTGATTAAAAGCGGCTAATAACTTTGAATAATTTAAAGGTGTTTCTTTAATGAGTTCAAAAACTGCTTGAGTACCATTATGTAATTTTGAATGTGGTTTCTCTAACGATCGGTATGAAGCAGCTGCTGCAAAAAATGCATTCCCATCACCTTCATCATACCATTTCCCCAGCCGGCAATGATGATGGTCCACAAAGTCAAATACAGGTTCTTTTTGGTTCATTGAAAGATACGTGTTCGTTTTCCATAACATATGATCTAATTTGGCTAAACTCATAAAAACACGATCTGATACCAAAATGACGTCTTTAACATGTTCACTCACAACATGATTAACATCGTCAATACCCGCTTGTAAACTTCGAGATATTTCACCAATTTTAGTGGTGGTTGTCCAAACCGTTTGAGAATCTGAAGACACCGATTGAACATGGCCTTGCATCGCAGAAATAATATCACTGGTGTTTGTAATGGCTAATTGAGTTTTACTTGCCAATCCCCTAACCTCATCGGCAACAACCGCGAAGCCTCGGCCTTGCTCCCCGGCTCTTGCAGCTTCGATGGCCGCATTAAGTGCCAGTAAATTCGTTTGATCAGCAATACCTTTAATGAAGGTGAGAATTGAACTAATTTCCTCTGCGCGTGATGACAGGAGCTCGACAGACTCTGACGATTTTCTTGCAATTTGCTCTAGTGCTATAAAACCAGACATCATCTCCTTGATTTGTATATTTAATACATCGAACTTTTGATGAATCGATGACGTAGATTCAGCGATGTGTTTCGCTAAGGTGACTGCGTCAGCAAGACTTTTTTGAATATTGACTAAGCAAGTCTTGCTATTTTTATTCTGATAACCCATCAATTCATCAAGCTGCACTTCCCTTTCATTCACTTGAGATGGCATAAAAAGCTGTTGCTGAAGTGTTTCAAGTTTAACTTTTAGATCCATATTTTCTGCTTTCAATGCAGCGTTTTCATCTATTAGATGCTCAATTTTTTGTCTATTATTTTTTCCACTAAATAGTCCCATCACCATTCCTAGTATAAATTACCGTTAAATGCCATTTATTCGATATGGGTATACCTAACTTGTCTATTAGACAATATTTATTCACTCAATTGTCAATTCAACAACCTAATAACTATTACGCTTTTATAGAATTTCTCACTAACTGGCGATAATACGAAATACACATCTATAAATTTTTATTCTAACGAGCGAACAATTTGATTTTAAACATCATATTGTTAGCAGCTTCGTTGGAAGGTATGCCACAGCTTCCGGTGCATTCCCATCAGTAACACAACCACAAAGCTGCTTAAATGGGATGGGATGAAATGGTGACTATAATCGCTGTATCGTATGCCTTTTGAATAGCATAGCAAGTATACACAGAATAGGAGCATCAAATCCTCGGCCATTGCTCAATGGTAAAATTTATCATACCGATATTGTCTTGCAACAAGAGTGGTGTTTTCTATAATAGAGACTCTCATTTGCCACACCAATGAGAAAGGCCGCTATTTCTTACCGTGATACGCCGCTGGTTTTAGCGTAGACCACCGTACTACTCAGCTCACCGCTTGGAAGAATGCGGTCATTACAATGTTTACCTTCAAACTCATACCCACAACGCTCAGCGACAGCCCGACTCTTCAAGTTACCCTCAGCGGCTTTAATTTCTACACGTTTCGCGTTCAGATCATTAAACGCATAGTCTTCGAGTGTCTTGACCGCCTCTGTCATATACCCCATCCCCACACACGAACTTTTTAACCAATAACCGATTTCAAAATACGGAATATCTTTATTGCGAAGTATCAAACCAATTGCCCCAACAAAATGGCCCGATGCTTTATCAAAAAGTGAAAAACGCAATTCCCCTTCAAAATTATTGAAATTCTCTATAGCTTGCTGAGTGCTATTAACCGACTCTTCTTCACTAAGAGCTGATGCAACCCAAGGTAAAAACTGCGCCAAATCAGTCTGACTTTCTCGGATAGCAGCGAGCATCAAAGGTTGATGCGCTAACGATGGCGCTGCGAAATTAAGCCGATTACTTTCCATTATTAATCATTTCCCCCGTAAATAGTCGACCCTGTAAATAGTCATCTCATGTTATCTATATACAGCGGTCATAAATCAAGAGTCAACATAAAACAGTTTAAGGTCTAACGCGAGCATCAAGCGCCTCACACACCCGATTAAATCGATTGCTTGCCTGAGTTTACGAAATACTTTTTGTATGTTTGCGCCTACCGAATGAAGTGGCAAAAGCTCAAACACCAACCCGTTTATTAACCAATAAAAGTTAATTTACCAAAACATGGCACCTAAAGAAACGCTCTTGAATGGGTAAATTTTGTTCTTCGAAAAATGATCCAGAGTAAATAACGTCATACTGATACGGGGCTCAGACAAACTAGACTTGCTCATTTTTTGGAGGCAGTTTACGCATGACTTTCTGCCATGGTGGCAACGTCCGCTCATCGTGTCACTTCCAAATATTTTATAAAACACGAATCTATTGGCGATAGCTCGTCAAAGAGGGAATAGTAGGCAGGGCAACCTCATGAGTGTTTATGCATAATATACCTCACTGTTCAGTCAGCTATAAAATGGGAAAACAAGCCGATTAACCATTAAGAAAGAACGTCATGTATAAATCGTATGCAGTACTCGCTCACCTATACCAGAGTGGCATGGTAAAAATGAATAGTTTAGCGAAATATCTTAGATCTTTCGACCGCCGATTTCGGCTGTAACAACGAACTATTTAAAGCGCTAACATCAAGCTAACCATTCTTTATTGGCCAGCTTCAAGTATGGCAATAATTTTCTTCGCTTTCTCAAAATGATCAAGCCTATGGGTTTTTATCCACCAAGTTGCAGCTTCCATTAATAACGCTGGATCTTCATTTTTGTTAGCAAAAAACGCGTAAAAAGAAACGCCGACATTGTCACCTTTTTGCTCTATCTTCTTAGTACATACATTGATGACTTTCTCTCGCAATGAATGACGCATTTCAACCTTTGGTTTAATTAAGAACGACATACAGATACAATACACGGGTAACAAAAAACAACCAAAACACGGTAGTTATATACAGTCGCTTTAGGGTTACAATCTGACTCATCATAAAAACGCTAATACGGCACATCTTGCTAATCGCCACAAATAGCGCTTCATCATCAACCCGCATGCTGCGCCTCTTCATCCTTAACTTAAACATGGGGTGTTCTCTTACTTCGAAGGTATTACCGTATTAACCTTTGAGTTTTCATCAATCAAGCCGCAAGTTAACCCGATACTCACCACGCGACCAAAATATCGAAAGTAGTGAGATTGTGGCCACCATTATGATTTTTCGACCCAAGTTGTACGACTAAGCCCATAAACAGCGTGATCCACAATATTGCCGTTTAAATTCTCGGCTCGCGTAATAATCCCCTCAAGGCTAAACCCTAACCGTTCACAAACGCTCCGACTAGGTTGATTATGAACCGCTGCCGATATTTGTACTTTTTCCATGCCAAGATCAACAAATGCGATGTCGATTAACTTTGCAACTGATCGAGTCACTATACCTTTTCCTTGAAGATCACAGCTCAGCCAATAACCGATTGCCACTTTTTTAAGTTCATGATTAATACTGTTGAAACTAATATTTCCAACTACTTCACCATCAAAGATGATAGCGCAAGAGAGTGATTTGCCATCAGCATAATCATGCAGCGAGTGTTTAATGAAACTAAGGAAAAAATCTTCGTCATAAGCATGCATCGGCCAAGCTAGCCACTGGCTGAGATAATCACGTTCTCTTGAAACAATTTTAAGATATTGCTTTGCAAATTTAGGATGAACCAGTGCCAGTTCTAATCCTTGCTTAACGTCTAATGTAAACATAAGTTCCTCTTAGAAGCATAGCCCATCCCATCGGGCCACTTAAGATGCGGAGAATGTGCTCCGTTACTCATATTGGCTCGATGTATGATTTAAATGGCGTTAAATCGATGCACTCAAGCTCACAAACAATATTTATGGTGTCAATATGACTGAGGCGCTGTAAATACGCAGCCAAATGAACAAATGCCAAAGGGGATTGGCTAAGAGGAAGGCACCACAGTGCCAACATGAATAAGAAGTAGTCACACGCAGTCAAGTCGCTACCTAGTAAATACTGATTGTGTTCTAACTGTGCATTGATAAGTGATAAAGCGTCAGCAATACGCTCATCTTGAGCCGCAACAACATGAGTAATCGTACTTTCATCATTGGTGTGTCGATGTGGGTAATAACGAACCATCAACTCTGCTTGCAAGGTATTATTCAGATAAGCAAGCCACTGAAAAAAAATTGGGCGAAGTGGATCACCAACGGCTGGCATTAGCGCATACTCTGGGTGTGATTCACACAGATAGATACAAATAGCGGGGCTTTCAAAAATAGGCTGATTATTAGCCACTAATGTGGGTATCCGCCCGGCGGGGTTTAGCTTTAAGTAGTCAGCCGACTTCTGAGCATTTGTTTTTTTATCAACAAGTACTAGTTCATACGCTAAATTCATATGATGGAGTAAAAAATGAGGCGCTAAGCTCGCGTTGTTAGGGTAATAGTAAAGTTGATACATAGTTAACTCCATTGGTAACGATTTAAATAAATCAATCTGTCATTGTCAGCACATTGACCCAATACACCCGCTAACAGTCGCTTTCGTAGAACAATTATTAGTAGGATGATCACCGCACGGATAGATAATCAGCACACAGCAGTAAGGTATATCGCAACAGGTTTACAAAGTCATGAAGCCGACTGAACGCCAATCTTTTTAGACAGATTGATGCCAGTAATGACAAACCCGACGTCTTTGTACAACTTAAGGGCGCGCTCATTATGATAGGCCACTCTGAGCTTGATCTGATTAACACCCACCGCTTGGAGCTGGTTTTCTAATGCAGATATAGCTTGCTTACCAAAGCCAAGACCACGATATTCGCTAAAGATAAAGAAGTCGTAGATAAAGGTTGAACGCTCGTTGAAATTAACTGAGTGCCAGAGATATCCAACCAACATTAATTTCCCATCGACATCAGCGTCTATACATAACAAGGTATGTTCACTGCTCTCTAACCCATGAGCAAAACTGCGATGTAACGCCGCTTTAGCCAACTCGATGGCAAGCTCTAAGGACTCGCCATAATTCTTCACTATTTCTTGACTGTAGTCATCGACAAAATACTGGCAGTAAGCCGAATATTCCGCTTGTTGCATCGCTCTAAGTACAAGCATATTTATTCCTTTATCTGCAATCCCATCATTATTGGCTTATTCAAAGCATAAGGCGGTCTAATTACTGATTTCGTGATGAAGTCAGATCATCAGACTCACCACATAAACTACTACTTATACATTTTAATTTATACAAAGACCACAGAATGAAGTTGTTTAAAATTGAAAATTAAACCTGATTTAACCTTGTTTGCAAAGGCGCAAGGAAATAGCTGGGGTAGACGTTCGTTAACAAGACCGAATCACATTTCTGAAAATGACGAAAACTTGAAATAGCGTCCACAAAAACGTCCATCACTAAATCGTCGTCAAGGGGATATTGTTCCAAATGCAAGGACTTAATTTCTAGAAGACGCGTTTTTCGATGAGCCTTACAATCCATCCGGCCAATAAATTCACCGCGAAACAGAAGTGGTAAACAAAAATAGCCATACTGGCGCTTGGCCTCTGGTACATAACATTCGATCTGATAATCATAGTGAAACAAACTTTTGAGTCGATCGCGCTGGATAACACTGTTATCAAATGGCGACAGAATTAACAGACGATGATTCAGCCGAGGCAAACGACGTTCCAGTGCCCCTGCTTCAATGATAAATATATCACCAGGACCAATTTGAACTTGTTCTAACGTTCCCTGCGCCAATCGCTCATCAACCAAGTACTTGACGGCTTTTCGTAGCTGTATATTACGGCGTAGATAGGTCAGCCCTTTAAGCGAAACAAGCCCATGGCAGCGCAATTGTTGATCAACAAGATGGGTCGCAAATTCTTCCATAGTGGGCATTGTCGCATCCACACCAGAAGGCAACACTCGCTCAGTTAAATCGTAAATTTTCTGGAAACCTTCACGGCTGCTCACCATAAGATCGCCTTGCATATACAGCTGCTCAAGCGCTTTTTTGGCTGGCTTCCAATCCCACCAGCCAGCTCGATTGCGGGTTTTTGTTGCTATATCTCGTGAGCGCAGCGGCCCCTCGGAAATAATGCGCGCTAAAAGTTCCATCATCAGCTTGGTATCATGATCTTTATACCAATGAGTTTGACCATTTTTAATGGCATGTTTATAAGGTAGGGAAAAACGAAAATCCTTGATCGGTAAAAACGCTGCAGCATGTGACCAATACTCAAACACATCGCTATCGAGCAACATTTGATGAGTCATCGCCGGCTCGAAGTTAGGCACGCGAGAATAAAGAACGTGGTGATGCGCTCGCTCTACCACAGAGATGGTATCGATCTGAATATAACCTAAATGATTCACCGCGTTACGCGCACCTGCCGAACCACTGCCAAATGGCTGCGCCTGCAGTAAACCTTGAGAGGCTAAGGCAATACGCCGAAGTCGAGCCAAGTCTTGGGGACATTTGAGTTCGATCATAAGTTAAATCTGGCGTCTTATTAAACATAAAAATGTCATCGTCATATGTTCACTATATCCCTCACGTAGCGCCTGCGTCTTCATCACTTTACTGACTTAAGGGCGCTAAAGGTTGTTGTGCTGTGCAACATGTGTGTGATGAGGAAGTCGGAACAAAATAAAATAGACTTCCTCGTCAGTGACTTCATAGCTAAGTGATTTATACGATCTAACAATACGCCCATAACGGGTCATCAGGTCAACTAAGTCATTATCCGAAAAGGTTCAACTCCCCATACTTTTCTAAGCATAAGACAAGGGATCTACAGCGCTTTGTATTCCCGCCTATCAGCTTAAAATTTCTTCGATAGTGATGTAATCACCCACGCGTCCAGTCATCTGCTCAGCATCAGTATTTACAGGCAGTGTTTTCTTACCTGGCCGCCAACCTGCTGGACAAACTTCGCCAGTTGCGGTTGCATACTGCCAAGCTTCAATTTGACGCAAGAATTCATTCACATTACGACCCACAGAGTCTGCTTGGACTTCTTGTGCAACACAAATACCATCAGGGTTAAAAAGGAAACGGCCTCGAAGAGCGACCCCTTCTTCCTCTACCAACACACCAAAATCACGACTCACTTGTTGAGTCGTATCTGCACCTATAGTCAGCTTCAATCCGGCCAATACAGGCTCTGTTTCTACAAACCGCTTATGAGAGAATTTCGAATCAACGGAAACAGGTAGAATTTCTACGCCCATCCTCTGAAACTCATCATATTTCGCATTCATCGCTGCAATTTCAGTTGGACAAACGAACGTAAAATCAGCAGGATAAAAACAAATCGCGACCCATTTGCCTTTGTAATCGTCACTAGACACAGTGACATAATGACCAGTTTTTGAGTCATACGCCTGCATTTTAAACTCTGGCATTTCCCTGCGCACCATTGTTGAGCTCATTATTTTGTTCTCCTCAGGAATATTAGTTTCAGTATTATATTGTGTATTTTTTTTAAGTTTTATTGGTTGAAGCTTTACATCACAACTCATACCTTTATCCTTCATATAGTTAAACAGTCTTTTAGTCTGTTTCAGTACCTTAAGTACATTAGTTTAATCTAATTTACTTGTACAATAACTCATGCCTATTAATCTGATAGGAAAAAACACATATATTTTAAAATAATTGCATTTCACACTCATTCCATTTATTTACATTGTCTACTTTTCACAATGTGGTATGCAATTCAGTGCCTCAATGAGAGTAGAAATTTAGCGAGCTAACCTATAGCGAAGAAAAATAGAATAGCTAGGCATAGCTAATTCAGATTAAGCCCCTTATACAAGTAAAACAATAACAAATCGACAACACCATTCATTATTAGAAATATCTATTAATTTTTAATAACTTTAAGTAGTTTATGGTAGCTACCACTATAATAGTAGTGCAGTTATTTCTACTTTTACTATTTTTTAGATGGGATGAATAATAATGGAAATTTTAAAATAAATTATCAAATATGACTTAAAATATCCTGATGATACTAATTTCTTGCCTGCAATAGTTGAATTCGCGATTGATGAACAACGTTGCTTTGGGCTGAAGGCATCACTAACAGGGCTTCAGTTATCAAGTTAATTTAGTCGCCCTAAACTAATCCCTTTCGCTTACTATTGAGAAAAAAACGATAGGGCTAATGCTGACAATTCAACGAATTCTTTAGTAACAGAGTCTTTTACTCTCAGTTATATAAATCCTGCTAGCGCTTCACCAACATAAGCCATAATATCTATATTTTCATTTATTTTCGAAGGCTTATAGTAGGCGGAAACTTGCGGATTTTTTAATATAAAACGCGGACGCATCGGATCATCGGGATGATCCGATAAAGCAACACAGATAAAATTTTTATGAAGTTTAATGTCACTTATTTTCCAGTTTTAGAATGTAACGTCCAGGTTTTACTCCTGTATGTAAATATCTGATAGCGGCTTCATTAACTGCACTTAATCGGCGTGCAACTTTAAGCTGATTATCATATTTGTCATAGATTATTGATAAATTAAGTCTTTTTATAACTAGCTGGTTTAACCATTATCTTTAATGGCAAAATAATTAAGATGGACTTTTGTATGCACTTTTTTCAATAATCGTCTCAAAGGTCGCCATAAGATCCTTATCATATTTACCCTCTGTTTCACTATGCAGTATATTCATGATTTTAGAATGCGATTGCGCGCCATGATAAGGTCTGATAACAGCCATAGCATCATACCCGTCTGCGATGGAAATGATCCGTGAACATAAAGGAATGTCATCGCCGACAAGCTGATCAGGATAGCCTTGTCCATCCATTTGCTCATGATGATGACGAATGATAACGGCAACTTTTTTGGCGCCTTCAAGTTCTGTAGCTAACATGATTTGCTCGCCGATAATCGAGTGTTTTTGCATGATCTGCCATTCGAACATGTCAAATAAACCTGGCTTTAACAACACATTATCTGGGATGCCAATTTTGCCAATGTCATGAAAAGAAGCCGCGATTTTGAGCAGATTAATCGTCTCAAGGGGGAGTCCATAGCTCGTAGCGATTTCAGTAGACAAAATTTGGACACGCTCAGAATGTAGGCGTGTTAGCGGATCTCGATACCCCAAGGCTACCGATAGCGCCTTTGTATATTGGTATAATGCATCAAATGCTGGATCATCAAGTTTCATCGTTATATCTCATCAATTCATAAAATTTTAACACCCCAGCGAGTAGAAAATTATGGATGCCAACGATTCATTTTTCTATCTGGTTTCTTTGGTTATGTGACTTTTCCCCGATATTGATAAATAAGATCGGCATATCAATCACTGACCAGCTATTTCATAAACATCAGGCACAATGCTCATAAATTTAAAACCACATTTAACCAATACACGCTCTAACGCAATAGAGCCTTAGGTCACTGCCGCCTGATACTGATTGATTTGATGCTGAAATATTGCCCAATTGATCTTAGCATTCAAAGACTCCGTAGCATATTATTGACCATAAAATTCGGGTCACAACATATGACCTAATTCTGCAATCTGGTTGGACACAGAAAAATTCGTGCTCTCGACTGTACTACCTGACTCTTTGTTGGAAATGTCCAAACACAACCAAGACACCAGATGCGATTCCCACGGTATTAGCCTAAATTTGAATTTCTGTTCAATGACCTCAACATTCGGCGGTTCAAAGCAGAATGAAATAACATTTGGCTCAAACTGTAAACGAAACAGGAGGTCAATCGCTCTTTGTATTTGTAATGAGAGCCATCTTTTAAGCGCGCGCTCTCAATGATCATACGACGGCCCTTGTGACTATCCCCTTGCAACAAAATGTGCGCTAGGGGTTTGCTATTGTGAGTGGCCTAACCCAAGGTTTCGCTTTTCCATATAGTCAGACAATTCATTTGAATCGCGGTTATGGCTTTCTCTAAGCGCGTGATAAGTACCTTGCTGATCACCCGCTTTTCTGTGCTGACCTAATTTCTCTTTCGCCTGAATATCGTCCACCACCACTTTAAAAGCAACGATCGCCTGCCTTAATTTTTGCTGATAATCATCAGGCATTAACGCTTTGTTGGTCAGTAAGCTAGCCTCATGTTGGGTGATGAGCGCTTGCATGGCGTCTTGTGTGTCAGCGTCACCTAGTAATTGAACCGTCCCATAACAGTGAACAGCGGCATAATTCCATGTTGGAACAGCGGGTTGCTGATGATACCAAGTGGGTGAAATATAAGAATGTGGCCCATTAAATACAATGAGCACTCGTTCATTGTGTAAGGTACGCCAATGGCTGTTTGCCTTGGCAACATGACCATATAACACCCCCTTTTCACCTTCATTGGCGGCAAAAACAAAAGGAAGGTGAGTCGCATTTAAATCCGATGAAATCAATACGCCGAAGTTGTGGCTTGAGATAAAATCTGAAATCGTATTTTGGCCAGTCATTGCCATTTGTTTAGGGATGTACATGCAACGCCTCTTTACTCACATGGCTAGATAGCCCTAGTTTTTAACAATGGGGATTAAACAAACTCTATTTAATCCAATGCGTTATATTTATAAAATTTTTATGCCTACAACGCCACGAATTAACGCTCTTGAGCGCTATAAAATGCTCATATAGTCCACTTTGGGCAGATTTTACCGGTCATTCTCACACGCCCGTCGGATACGCAATTCCCGTTTGACGTTGTAAGCCATCCCGATTAAATTCACTCAACTGATGACCCACTATACCCAAATCGCAGAGCGATCGCATAAACATTTTTCAATCAATTTATGCGCATTAAACAAACAACAATTAGCGTCAAAACAATCACCTATAGACGCCCTAAATGGTTTGCCTAGCCAAATGGAAGACCCTAGTATAGGTGATCTCATTATACAAACGCGTAGAAATAGCGAGACCCGCCCACTTAGTATTCTGAAAAAATCGTCTGAAATTGGGCACTACTTGATTGCGACTTTCTTTGCCGGAATCATCCTTTTTCATTACGCTCCCATGCTTCTAGCCGCCATATTATTGGCATCGATACCCGTGCTTATCGCTGAGATGAAATTTAATGGCGATCTGTTAGCCATTTGATCGAGATGCTGCAAACTCAAGCCGCACATTTAGCCGCGATTGGGCTAATTAAAAGCGCAAAGGGACAAACTTGGCTTGTCTTTCATTGTGCATCGATACCCTATGCTTCGCTCATGTTGCTTGATATTGCTAAACGTTAAACGAGCCAAAAGGTAATCGATAGACCTTGGCCGACTATGCCCTAGCGCTTGGCTTTCAGTTGATCATTCTCAGGGCATCACTTACCCTAAGAGCAACATGATGGATTGATAAGCGAAAAGATGCTCTCATGTCGCCAATGCAAATTTCAAGCATGCTAAATTGCATTTTCACCGATAGCCATCCAACGTTTTCCACAAGAAGCGACATCACAATGTTCACATAACGACAGCGCCGCTTTTGCTCCATCGATATAGCTAGCAACCTAAAAATAAGTAAGGGTAACGAATAGATGAACATAGATTTTTCCCCTCTAACCATACCTGAAACAGGTAACATTGTTTTTTTATTCAGTGAAAACGCATCGCTTTCAAATACCGCTCAGCAACTGGATAACCAAACACAAGGGGCTTTAACTCGGGCCATTGAAATTGAACAATTTAGCGGTAAAAAAAATAGTTTGATGAACCTCACCGCGCCTGCTCACACGCAGTTAAACCGTATCATTGTAATCGGCATCGGCAAGGGCACTGAGCTCGACATTCAACAAGCCGGTGACACACTGGTTCAATCGGTTGAACGATATCAGCTCAGCACCATTTTTGTGGTTGCAGATAGCGATGAGCAAGCGGCTCACTTTGCATATGGTTTAGAGCTCAGTAACTACCGCTTTGATAAGTATCGAACCCGCACAGAACTGCAAGCGAGCTGTATTCTCGAGCAAGTTTCGATGCTTACCGCGCAGCCAGCCCAAGCCAAGCTGTTGCATCAACCACTGCACGCCATCACACAAGGGGTCAAGATTACCCGCGATCTCGTATGGGAACCGGCTAATGTCATCTACCCCGAATCCTTCGCACAATATTGTGAAACATTGAGCGACCATGGTTTGGAGATTGAGATCGTCAATAGCCAAAAAATGAGTGAACTGGGAATGGGTGCACTACTTGGCGTTGGGCAAGGTTCTGCACATGAAAGTCTGATGGTTATCTTAAAATATCAAGGAGCTGCAGCTGACCAAGCACCTGTGGCATTTTTAGGCAAAGGGGTCACGTTTGACAGCGGCGGTTTATCACTGAAGCCCAACTCGTCGATGAACACCATGAAAGAAGATATGGGGGGTGCGGCGACCGTCACTGGCCTAATGGTTACACTTGCAAAACGCAAAGCCAATCTGAATGCCATCGGTGTATTAGGTTTGGTTGAGAACATGCCAAGCGACAAAGCCCAACGTCCGAGTGATGTGGTACATTCAATGTCGGGGCAAACCATCGAAGTGATGAATACCGATGCCGAAGGTCGTTTGGTCTTGTGTGATCTACTTACCTATACCCAACGCACCTTTCAGCCCAAAGCGATGTTTGATCTCGCCACCTTAACAGGTGCTGTTCTTGTCGCCCTGGGCGATGAAATAGCCGGTATTTTCTCAAATGATGACCAATTAGCCGCGCAATTAACGGCTGCGGGAGAAAAAGAGGCTGAGCCTGTTTGGCGCTTGCCAATGGGCGGGCAATTTGATCGCCTACTTAGCAGTGAAATCGCAGATATGCGCAATAACGGGAACAAACTGCGGATTGGCGGTGCCAGTGTTGCTGCTCAGTTCTTAGCTCGCTTTATCGAAAACGGCACCCCATGGGTCCATATCGATATAGCCGGGACAGCATGGGCCCATGAGCACTTGCCCAACAAGCCTAAAGGTGCCACTGGATACGGCATTCGGCTGTTAGATCGTCTCATCAAAGAGCAATTCGAAGCTTAAGTCACAATACGATCCTATTACAAGGGCTAATCAGGTAAACTGATTGGCCTTTTTTAGGTGCCTCACAGGTTAACGAACTGCCTAACAATGACAAAAGCTGCGATATATCCAATTTAATTACTTTTGTATATGTCCTGCACATTATTTTTTAGTTTTTTGTGTTTAGTCTTAGGTATTGGAAGCGCCTTTTCAGTAATGATAATTAATGCTGAGAGCCATTCTGAATCATCTATCTGCCCATCAATGAGTAACGAAGGCTTTGCGCCTGGATACGCTGGCGCTTCGACAAAGTCCCCGATATATTGCTTCCCTGCTTGAGTTGATTTTACAAAAAGCTGATTATCACAGATAAGCGCAACTACTTTTTCATGCGAATAGAGAGCATATTCACCAAACATCTTTTTGAATGATATTCCACATTGATCAGATATCTGCTCTACCACATACTGAACAAAATCTAAATCTGAGGCCATTTGAACTCCTTCGCTGACGGCTTGCTAGGATCCCGTAGATAGCTATCCTAGGATAAACATTTTGCCAAAAATACTTTATCGGACACAGATTGGATAAAAATCTTTTGATACGGGCTTCGCTTTTAGAATACACACGACCAAGTCATACTGATACTTACAAATGCAGCTTTCATCCTCTTGCATGGATACTTAAAGTATTCATGCGTCGATCTGACGAGTCAATTCTTAGTCGGTCAAACAGCTCAGTGTGCTCACCGAACGGTAAAACAAAATAATAAAGATGTATCGATCGTTTAAACTGATTCGAGCCATCAATATCGTGTTTTACAACACGCGATACCATGCTCTATCGTCAATTGGGTCCTACTACCAATATGCACTTAATATTGATCAAACACAGCGATTAGTGGAGTCAAAAAATAGACCGCATCATCTTTGACACAGAGCGATCACTGAGTGACAATCGAAAGCGCCAGGTCAACGATGGTTCGACACATACATAACCACTATTTTAATAAAAGTTCATTTTCGATAGGGATAAATTTATTAGCAGCATGGACTAGCGATGCAGCAGTTAATTTGGCAACGCCACAAACCTCAACAATTTTACCTTTACTGACTCGCAAATTATCAACAAGTAGATCAAAATCACCGTCACCTGAGACCAAAATGACGACATCCGCACCTTCTGAGTACTCTAACGCATCAATGGTAATACCAACGTCCCAATCACCTTTTGCCGAACCGTCAGATCGCTGAATGAAAGGTTTGAGCTTCACTTCAAAACCAATGGCTTTTAAAATATTTTGAAACTCTCGTTGCTTTTTATCACCTTTATCAATTGCATAGGCTATCGCTTTGACGACATCTCGCCCCTCGCTCACAATAGACCATAATTTGTTGTAATCAAAATGACAGCCAAAGACCTGCCGAGTGGTGTAATACACATTTTGCACATCAACCAAAAGTACAACTTTTTGCATCTAAATCATTCCTGTCGCTCGCCTAACAGCTTAAAAATCGGCGAAAAATTGTGGGGTAAATGAGCATAGCGAATAAGCAGCTAAGGTATACTGGCGAAGCTGGCATATAAGTCGCACAGTTTAATCTATTCTATTGGCTTTTTTGTTAGTCTAAACTCTTTGAAAGACGCTCAGAGAAACAACCAAAACCAAGCTTGCGATAGAACTCACGAGCCCCGCGATTAAAATCCATAACCTCAAGACCTAGATCAATAGCGCCTTTCTCTTTGGCAACTTCACAGACACGCGCAACAAGCTGACTTGCGATCCCTTTTCGCTGATAATGACTGGCGACAACAATTGTACCAATTAGGCACCTTTTCATTGAGACTAAAAATGGCAAGTCTGGTGTATCAACTATGGAAGCGCTGACAAAGCCAACCACTGTTTCATCCATTATACAGACCAGCATAAATCTATCCTCTTTTTGAAATGTCGATTGCCAATACCACCAATCACTCCTATCCGCTTTGGGCTTGGCAAAATACCTTGGCATATGGTTAAAGTGCTCCATATTTATTTCGTCTGCTAGCTTGCAGATTCCATCGCGATCATCGTCATTTGCCATGCGTATCTTCATAATAAAGCCTTAAAAAAGTCATGTTCCAATATGAATGATTAACAAGATAAAATGTGTATTTTGATCGTTCAATCAACCAACTCAACACCCAAGTACTCAAGCAGACTCAAGGCCTCAAACCTTGAAAATTTGGCCCCTTTCACTCGGTTTTCAAATACATTAATTGCATAATTGGTTGAGCCACTCAAATCAGCATGCTCCAAGTTTGTTTGGATAAACAGACTGCCCCTGAAATCGCAATCACTCATCACTGAGTTTTTAAAATGACCTTCCCTAAAATCAACATCGTGCAATTGACACGTCTTTAAACTAAGTTCATTTAACACTAGAGCAAAAAAAGAAGAGTCACTTAAATTGCAATCTGAGAAAGTTAACTCGAAATCGCGGTGGTAAATAGGCCAATGCGCCTTGGTCCAATCAACGCCAACTAATTTACTAGCTTCAAATGAAACGCCAAACAATCGAGTGCTAGATAGATCAATTAAGCTTAAATTACAGCCATTAAACTCACAATTAATAAACTGACAGTAATGGAATTTTGACTGAGAGAAATCGCATTCTGAAAAACAGCAGTCTTCAAATTCAATGCGTTCATAGTTAGCTTCAGGTAATTTCAGTTTGGTAAATAGGCGATCAAAGTACAGCTCACCATCTTTTAACGTTTCCATATATTCTCCAATATGATTGCAAGTGGCAGTTTTGCAGTCAATGGTGTATTGACTACCAGTTGATGACTGACTGCAAGCACGTTTAGGATGACAAAGCTCAAGCGACTCTATTTAAGAGGACAGACTCTGAATAGAGACCTCGTAAAATCTACTTAGCGGCCGATATCAATGTTTGTCACATGAAGCCAATGGTAAATTAAACCACCTCACACTTACCTTAGGCTCGCCAAGTATCATATTAGCGATTTATTCAATGACGCCGCCACGGTATCGCTTTTCTATCGATAACGCTAGGACTGTGACCGTATTGAAGGGGTGATATTGCAGGAGCCATTATCTAAAGCACCGAAGCTTTTCACTCGGCGCGCTGATCAAAATACTTTGTTTGGCCCATTGAGAGCCAAACGTCTGCTAGCGTGTTACGAACGCATTTTCGGTTTTACAAACCACTCATAGCCTTTGAGCATTCCTTGCCAGTAAAAAGGGGGCAAAATATCTTTTTTCAAAATCCACGCAAAGGAAGTCGCCTTGGTGCCATCATTCACCCATTTAGGGAATGTGGGTGCAACCTTGCCGCCATAGGTAAACTCAGCCAATACAATCTTGCCTCGCTCCACGGTTAAAGGGCATGAGCCATAGCCATCATAAGTGGCCCGAAGGCTTTTACCAGCCCACGCATCCACAATATTTTGCGCGACAACAGGCGCTTGTTTGCGCACCGCTGCCAATGTTTTGGCATTCGGCGCATTGCACACATCGCCTAACGACCAAACATTGTCAAACGACTTATGTTGCAAGGTATCTCGGTCGACATCCACCCATCCTGACTCATCCACCAGCGGGCTCTCGCGGATAAAATCCGGTGCACTTTGCGGCGGGCAAACATGCAACATATCAAATTCGACCTCAACTTCACTGGGCTCACCTTGTTCATTTTTAGTGGCAAAATAAGCACGATGATTAGGTCCATCAACGCGAACTAAGGTCTGACCAAAATGCAACTTGGCATTATATTTTCTGACATAGCTTTCAAGCGCTGGCACATACTCAGACACGCCAAACAACACGCCACCAGCGTTACAAAATGACACCTGAAAGTTATGCAGTTTATTATGTTTAAGCCAGTAATCACAAGACAGATACATCGCTTTTTGCGGCGCACCGGCGCATTTAATTGGCATCGGCGGTTGGGTAAATACTGCTTTTCCCCCTTTAAGCTCATGCACGAGTTTCCATGTGTAAGGCGCCAAATCATAGCGATAATTGGAAGTCACACCGTTTTGCCCGAGTGTTTCACTCAGCCCTTCAATTGCATTCCAATTCAGTTGAATACCAGCAGCAATCACTAAAAAGTGGTAATCAATGATCTGTCCGTTTTCAAGCAGCACTTTATTTTCGGTAGGAATAAATGTCTTAACCGATTCATTGAGCCACTTCGCGCCTTTAGGGATCACATCCGCCATATTTCGCCGGGTTTTAGAGGATTCAAAAACGCCGCAGCCTACTAACGTCCAACCGGGTTGATAGAAGTGGTCCACAGAGGGATCAATCAAACAGATCCGCAGCGATGAATTGCGTTTTGATATACTAGCGGCTGTAGAAATCCCTGCCGAACCGGCTCCGACAATGACAACATCATATTGATGAGTGTGTTGACCGACGCTTGCATGATTGTCCGTTTGCTGGGCCGCTTGCCAGATTTTGTGGCTGCGATTACCGCTGCGGCAATAGGCGTGCACACATTTTGCGTCTCGCATCGCTTCTTTAAACGCTGCAACATGAGTCGGTTGCATGCCTCCGGCAACAAATGGAATATGAATAGCTTGCATCCCTTTTTCTTTGGCGATAGCTGCAATTTCAGTAAATGGTCGCTGCCCTGCCTCTTCGTCATCGGGTCGATTACATATGATATGTGTCACGCCATCGCGTGCCAGTACGTCGACATCCTCAGGGGTTAGTTGTTCAGATACCGAATACTGCTCAGTAATTTTTTTACGTATCATAGGGTCATTCTCGCTTGTTTAATTTATTATTTTTTTATTTTTTTTCACATACTATTAAGAATAGAACACGCACGTTAGTGAAACGCATTCAATGGAATTTTTAGATAGGCCAAGCCATTTTTCTCAGTTTTTGGCAGATTCCCAGCGCACATATTGACTTGTATAGAGGGTAGAATAAGCCGAGGCATCGCCAAGGTTTTATCTCGACTCTCTCGCAGCTCAACAAAGGCGGATTTACTCACCAATTGATGAATATGAATGTTCTGCTCGCGTTGCTTTTGTACGCTAGTTTGATAGGACAAGGCTCGCCCATTAGGGCAATAGTCGTGACAGATGAAGATACGATAATCATCGGGAAGAGCAAAAATTTTGTGAATCGAATCGAACAAAACACCGGCATCGCCGCCGGGGAAATCAGCACGTGCGGTGCCAGCATCGGGCATAAATAGGGTATCGCCCACAAAAATTGCATCCCCTAACACATGCGTAAAACAAGCTGGGGTGTGCCCAGGAGTATGAAGTGTCTTACATTGAAGTGAGCCAATCTGATAAGTCTCACCATCATGAAACAGATGATCAAATTGCGAACCATCGCGATAAAAGTCATCACTCTCATTAAAAATTGTGTCAAACGTATTTTGCACAATCGTGATCTGCTGACCTATCGCCGTTTGCCCGCCCAGTTGTTCTTGCAGATAGGGTAACGCCGAAAGATGATCAGCATGGACATGCGTATCAATTAACCATTCGACTTGTAACTGATGCACGACTACATAGTCGATGATTTCATCAGCACCGATAAACGAGACCTTGCCAGAGGCATAATCAAAATTCAAGACGCTATCGATAATCGCGCAGCTAGTCGACTGTGGGTCTTTGACAATATACGAAAAGGTATGGCTATCCTTATCAAAAAAGGCGACCACATCGGGCTTTACCATATCAGTTGTAACCATTTCACACCTCACTATTATGCATATAATCAATCAGTTATTTGTGTGATTGAATCATTATCTTGTTGAATACTGGCTAAAGTAAGGGCAGAAATCGTACCAACTCCATGATCAATAATTGATCTATTTGATTTACATGTTTTTTTATTTTTCGCCATTAAATTAGGTTTGACTAATATACCAATTTACGCCACATTTGACATAACTTTTGTCATATGTAGCAAATTTGTTATGGATATGGTTGTGTCTTGCAATGATTCTTTTGAAGGCTTTGCTGATATGCTGGAGGGCTATGATTGTCCTGCGCTATTGGTTTCTTTGGATTACCAAATCTTAGCCATCAACCAGAGCTATACAGCACAATTTGGCGAGGTTTTTCTTCACAATCGGCCCCACTGTTTTGAGATCTCTCATGGCGCGTCGGTGCCTTGCGACCAAGTCGGTGAAAGTTGTCCGCTACTCACCTCACTTCACTCAGGGCGCAAAGAGCGCGCCTTACATGTACATCAAACGCCTCACGGTCAAGTCCATGTCGATGTCCAAATTGTGCCCATTCATAACCTACAAGGACAGCTAAGATTTTTTGTTGAATTATTGCGCGCCATTCCGGTTGCAAACACCATGAGTAACGCGCAAGCACTGGTCGGTTCAAGTCACGCATTCAATCATATGCTTGAGCAGATCGTCCGCGTTAGTCATAGCGACGCATCGGTGTTACTACTGGGCGAATCGGGCACTGGTAAGGAATTAGTTGCACATACCATTCATAAGAGCAGTTCTCGAGCTAATCACTCACTGGTTACACTCGAGTGCGCGGGACTGACCGACTCATTGTTTGAAAGTGAACTATTTGGCCATGTAAAAGGCGCATTTACCGGCGCCAATAGCAATCGAACCGGACTCGTTGAATTGGCACATGAAGGCACACTGTTCTTAGATGAAATCGGCGATGTACCGCTATCGATGCAAGTGAAACTATTACGCTTGATTGAAACAGGCTCGTTTCGCGCCGTTGGTTGTTCGACGATAAAACATACCAATTTTCGGTTAATCTGTGCCACACATAAAAATATCGAGCAGATGGTCAAAGCCGGTGAATTTCGACAAGATTTGTACTATCGGATTAATGTCTTTCCTATCTATCTGCCCCCCCTGCGTGAGCGAGTCGATGATTTGCATCTATTGATCAAAACATTACTGCAACGAATTGATCAACAAAAGGAATACCATTTAACTGATGAAGCGCTTAATGCACTCAAACGATACACCTTTCCCGGCAATATACGCGAACTAAGCAATATTCTTAATCGCGCCGTTATTTTGACCGATACCAATCTGATTGAGCAACATACCATTGAAAAATGTATCCATATTAACCAGCGCCCTAACTGGCCAATAGCGACCGATTTCGCCCAATCAAACGCGATGACAATAGATGGAAATTGGGTCGACCTAAAAACCGCGCAAGCGCGCTACTTATCCAATCTTATGAATTTTTATCACCACGACAAAGAACATGTCGCCAAAGTGGCGGGAATTAGCCTGCGCTCGTTATATCGCAAACTCAATGGCTTAACAGCAAAAATAGAGTAAATAGCAATACCTGCATATTTGGTTATAGATGAAGATTTCACTATCATAAAAAACGAAACGACAGGCCAATCAATCTTGAGAAAAAGAGCAGCAAAGTGCTCTTTATAGTCAGACTAGCCGATAGTAACTGGTGCTTAAAAAAGCTCTAAGCGCGTTTTCAATTGAATAATCGCTTGGCGCCATTTTGCTTGCAATGCCGGTTTTTGGTGTTTTGCTTTACGTCGACAGTCAGCATCAAGACACGCTTCGAGTTCTATAAGCTGTTGCAACAACACTTCCTCATCACAGTGATGAGCAGGCGTGCCAGTTGCAGACGCCGCAGCGCTTTGTGCATCACTATCAGAGGCTAACTCATTCGAATCATCCGACAAGCGTCGATAGATAGCTTCGATATCGAGATATTCGCTTAATTGTCCCTCATCAATGAGCCAGAAGCGATTGCAACTTTGCTCAATCAAACGCCGATCATGGCTCACTAGCAACACCGCCCCTTGATAGTCTTGCAAGGTCGAAATAAGCTCCTCTTTGCCTTCCAGATCAAGGTGGTTGGTCGGCTCATCGAGCAACACAAGGTGATAACGCGCCAGCGTCAAGCCGACGAACAACAAGCGAGATCGCTCACCGCCACTTAACGATGCGATCTTCTGCTGATGGCGCTGAAACTCAAACCCAGCACTGATCAGGGCTCGTTTGCGCAGTTCATCGCCTATCGGCGCAAAGGGCTGCAAAGCGTCGATGAGGGAGTCGTCGTCATGGAGTTGATGGAGGGATTGGTCATAGTAGCCGAGCTGACAGCTCGGGTGAAACTGCACCGACGCCTCTTCTTGCTGCTGATAGAGCGCATAAAGGCAATTTAGAAAAGTAGACTTCCCAGTACCGTTACGACCGATAATCGCGATACGATCACCACTTTTAACTTGCTTTGAATCAACGCTAAACAGCGCGCTCGAGTCGCTCGCTGGCT
The DNA here is from genome assembly GCF_046054155.1 of Celerinatantimonas yamalensis. NCBI lineage: Bacteria > Pseudomonadati > Pseudomonadota > Gammaproteobacteria > Celerinatantimonadaceae > Celerinatantimonas > Celerinatantimonas yamalensis. Next base: position 92,172 of record NZ_JBEQCT010000005.1, on the reverse strand, counting down.
TAACGAAGAACTGCTCGATAGCAAGTAATCGATTAGCGGGTAAAGTATCGCCTTGCAGCCGCAACGTCCACGGAGCGCCATCCGATAGCTGGGTTTGCTGCGCTTCAAGACGCTCTTTCCGTGCTTGCATCGTCTTGGCTTTTCGGGCGAGATCTTCATTGTCATAGACTTTGCCCCAAGTCGCCAAACGCTTGGCACTGTGAGCTAAGCGATCGATCTCCTTTTGCTCACTTTGATGACGGAGTCGGTCCGTTTCATCGCGCTCAATCAACGCTTGGCGCGCTGCGCTGCACGATAAGTTAAAGTGATGCAGGGTTTTATCACGCATGATCCAAGTACAATGCGTCACTTTGTCGAGCAATGTATCATCGTGTGAGACCAGTACAAACGAGCCTTGCCAACTACGCAAATAGGACTCTAGCCATAATAACGCTGGCAGATCCAAGTGGTTACTCGGTTCATCGAGTAATAATAGATCGGGTTGATTGATCACCGCACGCGCTAACAATAAGCGCATCTGTTGACCCCCACTCAGCTCTTGCACAGGTTGTTGCCACTGGTTCGGGCTAAAACCCAGCTCACTCAGTAGTCGCTCAACTTTCCAAAGCGCGTCCACACTCACTTGCTCGGCTAAAGCTTGCAACAGTGACACACTTAACAAGGATGTCGGCAGTGATTGCTCCACGTAAGCCAAAAGACATTGCTTAGATAAGGCAATTTGCCCGCTGTAGCCGATAGGCTGACCACTGAGAATTTTTAGTAAGGTGCTTTTACCACAGCCGTTATGGCCGATTAAACCAATTTTGTCACCGCGATGAATAGTAAAACTCACCGATTCAAACAAAGGTTCAGAACTAAAAGCAGTTGAAAGAGATTGGGCTGATAAATAAGTACTCATGGTTTACTCAAGAATTTTGGCCAAAGAGGCCGTTGTCAATTGCTGACAATAATTCTCAAAGCTCGAGTAAAGACACTCGGTTACAAACAAAGAGGTAACGTAATGGTTTCGCTCAAGTCGAGATTATCGCAGCGCGATATCACAAACTCTTGAGCGAGCATCTATACCAAATAAACGTGGATTGATCTGATTCCACATTAACATAGACGGTCTCCTTTAAATAAGCAGCGACGCTGCGGGTGAATGAGTACAGACATTGTACAAAAGTCGAGGCCAAAGGCAACCCCTATCATATTGCACTGATAACCTGAGGCACCCAAGCCGATGGCTCTTTGGCAACCCATCTTGTGATCCCCATAACCGATGATGCACACCGCTACGCTGAATCGGTCCGAGCTACAAATAAACAGATAAGTTCAATATAGCCAACGCGATAAACAACCTAAAATCAGTCGCTTTACCTGATAAAATAAATGAGCCGATGTGAGGCAATGCTCAAAACTTACTGCTTGCCACCTCGAGAAAAGGTATGGGCAATGTGGCGTAGCTGCAGCATTTGCTCAGAAAATCGCGAGCAACCATTGCAAATAGACAAGTGAAAGCGCAAGCGCATACGCTCGATTAATGTTAAAGGCCGCTCTAATCGTTCCGACAACAACCGCGTCGCATGTTTACAGTGCATCAATCGACTCCTTCGAGATACCAGTTATCTTCTAAACATTCACGCAAACGAATCCGCGCACGATATAAAATAACATTGAGATTGGATACGGTTAATGATTCATTGTGACAAATTTCTTGGGTGGATAATTCTAAGAATTCGCGCATCATAAAAAAACGGCTATATTTTTCAGGTAATGCATTCAAACAGGCATCAAAAACACGCCAAAAATCTTCTGAATAAACACCGCCATCCGGTTCGTGCCATGTTTGCGGTGTTTCATGGGGGTTCCAGTGCCCATTCTCTTTAAACAAAACATCCATCAGCTCATCACCACTTAAATTTGAGCCATGTTGAAGATCTTCAGCGGCCGTGTGACGACGTTCTTTACGTAACACATCAATTAATTTATTTTTTAATATCGCAAATACCCATGTTTTAAATGCAGCGCGTCGCCCAAATTTTTCAACTTGCTGATAAGCGGCTATCAAAGCCTCTTGCACCGCATCTTCAGCCAACTGAGCATCGCGGATCTGCTGGCGAGCAAATTTAAGCATTTGCTGGCGCAGCTCAAGTAATGCCTTTTCATCGACGATAACCGAAGGCTCCACATCAGCCACTTCATCCATACCCGTCGCCCACCCGATTCATATTTCTAACAGAGCTATAGATTAGCTAATTACCCCAATTCAGCTTAACTTACAAAAGCAGCATAGTGACACATGGCTAAATTGATTCTCGTTATAACACGCGGCAGATGAAATTAATGTACTCGCTCATACGCTCATAGTGGACTGATCAACTAAAAATAGATTTTTCCAAACCGTACGGATGACTCGTACAAGAAATCTAGGATAGTCCAGCAGCAAATTGAGCAGCATATCCTACTTCAAGATGCCATCGTCCTAAACGCCAATAACAACGCAATTTCTTGACAGCTCGTTATCCATTCATCATTTACGTCAATATACTCATCCAGCGTATCATCTGATTAAATGAACCAATAAACAGTTTTAATGAAGCCATGTTAGAGCTCACAGGTTTAAATTGGGCACTATAGCGAGACTAAACGCTGAGCGGCGGCATCCAAGGTCGCATCTTGTTTGGCAAAACAGAGTCGAATCAATCGGTGCGCAAAAGGCTGATCACAAAAAACAGAGAGTGGGATGGCCGCCACTCCAGCCTCTTGAGTTAACCACCGACAGAATGCGACATCATCTAAATCAGAGATGGCGCTATAGTCGGCTAATAAAAAGTAGGTCCCTTGGCAAGGCAATATTTTAAAACGGCTTGCTGCAAGTGCTTTGATAAAGCGATCACGCTTGGCCTGATAAAAATGAGGAAGCTGCTGATAATGTTCAGGGGCGTAGCGCAGCATATCAGCCAGAGCTAACTGAGCAGGTGTATTCACCGAAAAAGTTAAGTATTGATGTACTTTACGGATCTCAGCACTGATCTCAGCTGGCGCAATACAATAACCAACTTTCCAACCCGTCATATGATAGGTTTTGCCAAAAGATGACACGGCAACCGCTCGCTGACGCAATTGTGGGTGGGCTAATACACTGGCATGACCATCATGGCTAAAGCAGATATGTTCGTATACCTCATCACTAAGCACAAAAATATTGCGTTCTTTAATCGCCTGCCAAAGCGCTGCAAAGTCATCAGCTGACCAACAAGTCGCGGTAGGGTTATGCGGCGTATTCAAAATCACCAAACGAGTCCGCTCACTCACAAGCGCGGCAAATTGTTCCCAGTTTATAGTAAACTCAGGAGGCTGCAGAGCAATACGTTTTAACACCCCCCCCGAAAGCTCAACGGCGGGGGCATAGCTGTCATAACTCGGATCAAAGCAGATCACTTCATCACCAGAGCGTACTAATGCGGTAATCGCCGCATATAACGCCTCGGTGGCTCCGGCCGTGACCGTGATTTCAGCGTTCACATCGGGCGCATAGTCATAGCAAGCCTGTGTTTTCTCGGAGATCGCCTCACGCAGGGCGACCACACCCGTCATCGGGGCATACTGGTTTGCGCCTTGCGCGACATGATAAGCCAAGCGCCCCTGCAAATATTCTGGACCATCAAAATCAGGAAAACCTTGAGATAAATTAATGGCTTGATATTGCTCGGCCAAAGCACTCATCTGCGAAAAGATAGTTGTACCAAGTGCCGGGAGTTTACTCTTTAACGCAAGGCGGTGGTTCATCAATAATGGTCCAAAGTAAAGCATATGTTGCCGTCACTATAGCACGATGTTACTATTTGGCAATAAAGACATATAGACGTCTATACGTCGCCCGTGCGAGTGAAAGGCCCATTTGACGGCTGAAAAAAGGACAACTATGAAACATCCAACACACCTTGATGAGCTGATTAACACCTGTCATTGGCTGGGTCAGCGTGGCTTTGCGCCAGCCACAGGCGGAAACATGTCGATACGCGCTGATGCCGACTGGTGTTGGATTAGCGCATCAGGCAAAGATAAAGGCTCGCTGGAGAGCGATGACTTTATATCCGTGCGGATAGCAGACAATCATGCGTCAAGTGGGCGTACGCCATCAGCTGAAACCGGCTTGCATACGCTACTCTATCGGCTTTATCCACAAGCTTCGACAGTACTGCATGTGCATAGCGTTAATGCCACGGTCTTGTCTCGCCTTGAGCGGCGCGACACACTGACGTTACAAGGCTATGAGATGCAAAAAACCCTGCAGGGGCAAACCAGCCATCTAGACGCCGTTTCACTACCGATTTATGATAATGATCAGGATATCGACGCGCTTGCCAAACGGATTGCACAATCTGGCAACGCGCTCCATTACGGCTTTTTACTGCGAGGCCACGGTCTTACTACTTGGGGTGAAACCGTCGCGCAAGCACGGCGTCAATTAGAAGGGCTTGAGTTTTTATTTGAATGTGACTTGCGCCTTCGCGCTTTGGAGAAACAATGATCCGCGCGATTGTAACTGATATCGAAGGGACAACCACTGACATTCAGTTTGTCCATCAAGTTCTATTTCCCTATGCACGCGAGCGTTTAGCCGAATTTATCAATGCTCAACAACATCGCTCAGAGGTTCGCGCCGCCATTGATGGTGTTCGCCAAGAGATAGACCAGTCTGAAGCCTCATTGTCGCAAGTCACTGATGCCTTACTTGAGTTTATGGATGAAGATCTCAAATCTACCTCTCTCAAAGCACTACAAGGGATGATCTGGCGCTACGGCTATGAAAACGGCGATTTTACGGGCCATCTGTATGCAGATGTATTGCCTGCATTCAAGCGCTGGCGAGCACAGAATATACCTCTTTATATCTATTCATCAGGTTCAATTGCAGCTCAGAAATTATTATTTGGTTATAGCAATGAAGGCGATCTAACCCCATTTTTAAGCGGTTATTTTGACACACATGTCGGCCATAAGCGCCAAACTGGATCATATATCGAAATCGCTAAACAGATCGATCTGCCTGCCGAACAACTGTTATTTTTATCAGACATCCATCAAGAACTCGATGCCGCTAAAGCAGCTGGCTGGCAGACCTTACAGCTCATTAGAGGCGAGGCAGATGCGCAAAGCCAGCATCCACAGGTTAGCGATTTCTCACAAATTTAAACGGAGTAAGCCAATGAGTACCCTAACGATTTATAATGATACTGACCAAACCATTGACTGGCAAAGCGATAATGCAAATGAGATTATCGCTCAACTAGCTGACATTGGCGTACGATTTGAGCGCTGGCAAGCGAACCAAGTACTTGGCGATGACCCTGATGCAGAAACCGTCATCAAAGCCTACCAGCATGCCATTGATAAACTGGTTGCCGACGAAGGTTACCAAAGCTGGGATGTCGCCAGCATTCGCCCCAATAATCCACAAAAAGAGACGATGCGTCGTAAATTCTTAGATGAGCATACTCATGGCGAAGATGAAGTCCGCTTTTTTGTGGAGGGCTCAGGGTTATTTTGCCTACACCTACAAGGCAAGGTATATCAAGTGTTGTGTGAAAAAGAGGATTTAATCTCAGTGCCTGCAGGTACCCGGCATTGGTTTGATATGGGGAGCGAACCACTATTTACTGCCATCCGCATTTTTAACAATCCGCAAGGCTGGGTCGCCCAATTTACTGGGGATGATATTGCCAAAAACTACCCATTGATGGATTCGTGTTTTTTATAGCAACAACTTTGATTAAACCACTTTAACGGTCAACTACACAGCGTTTGGAGCTCACCAAAGAGCTCCAACGGTGTGTATATCAACTCATGCTGGTAATACACTCATGATCAGAATGCAGCCAACGCCCTTAGACAAATACACGTTGGGACATGTTCGAGGTGTGAGTATCATCGTGAATGGGTGATTCAACATAAGAGTTAACATCAGCTATCGCTGCTTTACTGGTAATACCTGCACGCAATAATAAAATCTTTAAATGATCATTAATTAGTTCAAGGCGATCTTGTAGCTGGTGATTAAAGGTTAGCCCTACCACTGCGATACCAATCCCCAGAGCTGTCGCATAAAGCGCTGTACCGATACTTTTAGACACGAGACTCGGATCAGATACACCTGACTCGGCCAATGCTTTAAAAGTGTCTATAATTCCAAAGATGGTTCCTAACAATCCCAGCAGCGGCGCGCCGGCAACAATCGCTTCGAGTAACCATAATCGCTTCACCAACAACCCGCGCATCGAGATATAGATAGCCTGACTGAGATCTTCTAGTTCATTGTGCGTACTCAGGGGGTCACAGCCTGCAAAAAAATCACTCAGCAAACGAATAGGTAAACAGTCTTTTTGCCGGAGCGACTCCGGAATATCCGAGAACTGCCCAATAGGCTGCCTTAACACCTGTTCCAACTTTCGCGCTTGGCGCAGTGTGAACGAAAAATAGATGCTGCGCTCAACAATCACAAAAGCGCCAATTGCTGCAGCTAAGTACATAATATAAAAAATAATTTCATGAATAAGATTCATACTCATAAGATAACGCCCTTCAGGTTAAAAAATCAATCGGCTCAAATGGCGAGCCGATTGGATGAAAACAATTTAAAAACTCGCTTCAAAGGACAGCTCAAGTGAACGCTGCTCACCAATCAGATATTGGGGAGCACTACTGAAGGACTTACCATTATTACTATATTTTTTAGATGCGAAAGTGGTTGAATCAACACCGGATAAATAATTTTTATTAAACAGATTGTTCACTGTTAAACGAACCACTGGTTTTTTCACACCCATAAATGTGTAAGGAATGCGATAACCTAATGACAAATCAAAAACACTAAATCCAGGAATAGACTGATCATTAGTCATATCACCATATTGTTTACCTACCATATGGTCAGCGAGTGAACCATAATAGGTACCATTATCGTAACCTAAAATTAAGTTCAATATGTTTTTAGGAACACCCGCAACTTGTTTTCCTTTCGTTGGTAATGTTATTCCTTCCGTCGTTATATTGTTTTTTTGTTCCGATTTAGTATAACTATAAGAAGCATAATAGTTGAATTGGTAGGGTAATTTTCCACCCAGTTCAAGTTCGATACCTGAATTGACGACCTTACCTATATTTTTCAAAATATATTCATTACTACTGTTTTTGGTTGAAACTTGTCTATTATTAAATGCTAAATGGTAAATGGTCGCACTCATACTGGTCATTTCAGTTTGATAGCGCCATCCCAACTCATTATTCCAACTTATTTCTGGTTTCGTACTGATCGAATCACCTGCATTATATAGTGCGTAGTTCTGAGGCGTTCGCATATTTTCTGAGATGTTATAGAATACTGAATTTTTATTATTTATTTGATATTTAACATTACCCGTTGGTAAGAACCGAGAATAAGAAGCAGACGGATTACTAGGCTGATCATACAAACTACCTCTATTGTGTCCTTCGCGTTGAACATGTGAGTAACTAATACCACCAAATAAGGTTAAATCAGCTGTCGCATTCCACGTATCATTTAAGAACAATTTTTGAGCAGGCGTAACGGTAAAGTAATTTCGTCCTTGAACTGTATTACCATTGGCATCTTTAACCTGATGTGACCCATCATAGTTAGCCCATATGGTTGATGGGCTACCATCACTATTGAGTGTAACATAAGGCTTACTTTGCCGTTGTCTAGCGCGTTCATACCAATAACCCACCTGCAGGTTATGTTCTTCATTAATAGCCCAATCTAATTTGGTAGTAATCCCTGGACGCCAAGTTTCTGTCCAAGAAGGACGATAATAGCTTCCCGAAGTCAGGACACCATCTTGTTGATAATCGGTGCGGCTGTTGAGATTACTCAGATCATAAATACCGCCTTTGTTCGAACTATTATTTAGATTTTGAACATAAGATCCAGCCCCACCACCATTCGAAACATAGTAATAAGGCGCGATAGTTAATAACAATGAGTCATTCAGATGAAATCGACTAGTCATTGATGCGGTAATATTTTCAAATGGGTTCTGACTTTCCTTGTAATAACTGCCACACATATAGGTGGCACCATTACCCGCTTTACAAGTCTGCATTTTCGATGAAATATCAAATTTATGATCTTTTTGATATTGAGCTAATGTCGGCGTAACGTATGCGATATTTTCTTGTTTATGCCATTTAATGATAGTACTAACGCTGTCACCACCATCATTTTGCCAAAGTGAATTAAGTTCTACTTTATTGGCTTTTAGCTTGCCTGCCCCTTTCCACTTATCGGCTTCAGTGTGTGACATAGAAATATAGTTTTGAAAGCCATTTATATTTCCTGTATTAAGACGCAGAAAGGTCTTGGTCAAATCATTGCTGCCAAAAATTTGTTTCGCGAACACTCCAAATTTTTTAGTTGGACGAAGTGATACCAAACCAATATTCCCACCACTTGAACCAATATGCGGCGCATCGTTATCTGAGGTACCTTGCGTTGCAAAAACTTCTTCTAAGTTTTCAGGATCGCCTAATAAATTCGGATACATGGCATAGTTGCCCGAATCATTAACCGGCACACCATCCATGGTGACACCAATTTGATCACCACTCATCCCTCGCATAGTAAACTTAAAGCCGCTTAGACCAGTTTCATCATTACTCGCCACTGACACCCCAGGGGTATATTTAAGTTTGTCGATACCATTGGCAGTGCCAGTTTGTTTAACTAGCGCATCATGCGTAACGGTTGAACGCGCTTTAGCGGCATCTTCTTGAACCATTTGCCCACTGTCTTTACTTTTTGCAATGACCGTGACTTTGCCGACATCCACTGTGCCTGTGTCAGCGGCTAAAGCATTCACTGCTCCTCCCATCATCCCGGTGCCTAACAGCACAAGGTAAATCTTACGGATCTTCATTAAATAGTGCTCCCTTACTATCAAAAATGATTTATTACTGTTCTATGGAATAAACATACGTAGCTGTAAATCGGTAGTACGCATGCCCGGAAAAACTCTCTTTAGGAAATGGCTTGACATGTTCTATTCGCCTTAAACTTTGAAAAGCGGCGCGATTAAGTAATATGCTATGCGATTTCTTTTCAATTCCTCTATCAAGCACATTTCCTGCTCGATCAACTTTCAACCAAATCACCACACTTCCTTGTGGTCTTTGTAGCGACGCTGCCCGTCCATGAGGGTATTGTTTATAGTTTTTAAGCTCGACACGAATACTGGCAATATATTGCGCTTCAAGTGATGCAATACGACGTGCATTATTTTGAGCATTTATTTTATTGATCACTGCCTGAGTAGAGGATTTAACGTAGCTTGCTTTGCTCGCAACATCATCACGACTCTTCGTTGGCGCATTTTCTTTGACCTTATTAACTATTGGTTTAGGGTCTGTGACCTTTTTTACTTTATGCTTTGGTTTTATTTTTTTAACTGGATGATGGACAACCTTCGGTTTAGTTTTGGGTTTAATCTTTTTAATTGGTTTTGGTTTTGGTTTTGGTTTTTCAATAGGCTTAATTATTTTTTTAAGTACTGGGATCTTTTCAACAATGGGTGATTCTTTCTCTTCTGGAAGAACAGGCTTCGGTTCTTCAACCTTGGGCTGAACTAGATCGGGTTCAACTTTTTGAATCGGCTTCACTTCTTCAGATTTAGGTGCTGGTTTAACCTTAGGTGCTGGCTTAACTAAATCTTCTTGACTAACTAATGCTATATCCACCGTTGATTGATCATATTTTTTATTAATACTTAGCGCAGGTTGGCTAAGTAGATAATAAGATAAAAACAAAACAACAAGGACAGGCAGTAATGCAACCGCATGACGATTTTTATAGATAAAAAACATAGAATTATGATCTTTTATTATGGGTTGCAATAGAGATGGAATTAAAGCCACTACCTTTGAGAAGGTCCATAATCGACACTAAGCGTTGCACTTCCACACCTTTATCACTTCTAATAATAACAACTAAGTTATTTTTTTTATCCTTCAACTCATTTAACTGGCTCACAATTGATTGTTCATCGATATCTTTGCCATCAAGTTGAAGACGATTATTTAAGGCTAGAGTAAGAATGGCATTATTTTGTGGTTTAAGTGTTTGAGAATGATTTGCCCCAGGTAGCTTTGTTTTTATACCAAGAGCAGGTATCACATTTAAACTAATTAAAATAAAAAATACCAATAAAAACATCATGACATCAATCATGGGTATTATTTCAATATGAAGACGTTTTTTATTTGGCTGATCCCAACTACGCATAGCTCACTTATACCTTTCAATGAAAAAAATAGATATCCTCACCATCATGAATTATGAAAGTGAATAAGAAAAAATCCCATATTATCTATAGGATATTTGTTATGACATTTATGGCATAACATTTTCGATAAATAATTAATTCACACTGAGATGGGCCTAAATATAAATAAGCTAAATTCTTTTAATAGATAACGCAATTTATTCATCCCTAATATCAACTATTCATCCATGAATTTAGAATAGACTCTATTTGCGACAATTTAATGACGGATAAAATACAGATACGTTTCAATTTTGTTAAATGAATTGTTTAATTTTTTAAATTTATACTGGGAAAAGGGATGCATCGAAGAGTATTCGTGCATAAGGTTAAGCAGTGAAAACCAGTTTAAACTAAAACATTAAGGCAGTAGAACTGACGCATTCATATAAACATGGCTGCGTCGATGGAAAATGAAAAGATGCTAGTTGCAAGTAAACGGGATACCTCATTTAAGTAACCGACATACTTAAAATGAGGTAGTCGTTAAAACGCGCGGCGAACAAAAGCGCTAAGAGAATCCCCATCGGTAATGACGTCAGTATGCAAAATGAGCTCTCGGCCTAAGTGGATGGCTCGGCATAAACTCGCGTGACGCTGTGCTTCATCGCTGATCGTATCGAGATCCGCCACGTGCGATAAACCCATGCTGCGACGAATGAGTTCGGTGCCTGCAAATCCCAGTGTATCACGCCAGATATTGCGTAAAAATAGCGACACGTATCCATCAACACAGAGCGCTTGATCGCTGCCGTGGTGCTTAACTAACACACTAAAACGCTCGGTGAAAGTACTCCACAACGTTTCAATATCGCCCAAACGCTGCGCTTTAGCCTGCTGTGCTGTTGGCTTATCAAATAACCCTTCTGCCCCACAATAATTCAGCAGTAAATTACCGATGGCGCAACCTAAGTCAAATCCCATTGGGCCAAAAAAGCCAAACTCGGCATCAATCACTTTTAAGCTGCCGGACTTAACAAAAATCGAGCCACTGTGAATATCGCCATGCAATAACGCTTGTGGCGAGGAGAAAAAGCGCTGTTTAAGCTCGGCCACCGCAACTTTCAGATCGCTATTGTCTCTAAGCGCGTGCACCGCTTTTTCAATAGCCGCAGGATAGTTATTTCGCTCATGCTCCATGTAAGGATCATTAAAAAATAGATCTTCGGTAATCTCACACATCTGCGGGTTCATAAACTGTGCGACCAGTTCTTTTTTCCGGTGTGGGTGCAGATAAAAATCAGAACTATAAAATAAAACAGTCGCGAGATACTCCCCTAACTGCTGGGCAGCTTGCGGATAATGTAGCCCCGCGATTAAGCCACTGCGCCAAATTTGATGATCGCTCAAATCTTCCATCACAATCACATATTGTTCAGGGTCATAATGGATCACTTTCACCGTGTGCTCAGGACAATGCTGATAATGTTCGATTAAGGTTTGTGCTTCAAGTCGAGCTCGATCAAGAGTCAAGGGCCATGATTCACCGACACAGCGCACATAAGGCAATGCTTGTTTAACAATGATCCGGCTAACGTTCTGAGTATCATAAATTTTAAACACAAGATTAAGGTTGCCATCACCGATCTCTTCGGCACGCACCAGTTCAGAGGGGTCAACCAAGCCACTATGCTCTTTGGCATAAGCAACCGCTTGCTCGGCAGTAAATGTTTGATATTGCGACATGGTGATTCATTCCCTTTATAATAACGGCCTTAAAGATGTAAATACGTTTGGACGTCTATACATCTCAGCTATATCCTGACACAATATACCCCATCAACTCAACATCGATTTAACAAAAATGAAAAATATTCAGACCACCAGCTTACGGGTTGCCAATAACCAGTTGTTGATCCTCGATCAGCAAGCACTGCCCCAACAGCAAAACTGGCTGAACGCACAGAGCACTGAGCAACTGGTCGATCACATTTTGCAGTTGCGCGTTCGCGGCGCGCCGCTCATCGGATTATCTGCCAGCCTATTATTAGCACTGCAAGCCGAGCAAGGTATGCCTTTGGCGCAGCTTGGTGCATCAATGCAGGCACTTAGTGCCTCACGGCCCACCGCGGTGAATCTGATGAATAACTTGGCGCGTATGCACCAAGCGATGCAACAAACTGATTTTGTCAGCGCCATGAGCATCCAAGCGCTGCGTTTAATTGACGAAGACAAACAGCTCTGTGAGGGCATCGCCCAAGCAGGGCTTGCACGGGTGACGCCTAACAGCCGACTGTTAACTCACTGCAACACGGGTGGACTAGCAACGGCAGGCGTGGGAACGGCTCTGGGCGTAATTCGCCGAGCACATGAAGCGGGACTGATTAAGCAGGTCTGGGTCGATGAGACTCGCCCGCTGTTACAAGGCGGCCGCTTAACTGCGTGGGAATTAGGCGAGCTTACCATTCCTTATCAGTTGATCTGTGATTCAATGGCTGCCAGCTTAATGGCCAAGGGCGAAGTGGATGCCGTTTGGGTCGGTGCCGATCGCATCGCGGCCAACGGCGATGTTGCCAATAAAATTGGCACTTATAGCCTCGCGGTATTAGCCAAATTTCACGGCATTCCTTTTTATGTGGCAGCCCCCAGTACCACTCATGATCCAGCTTGCCCCAATGGCGATGCGATTGTGATTGAGCAGCGCGCTGATCAAGAAGTAACCGGGGTAACAGGCAGTTTTGGCGCTGTGCAATGGGCACCAATTGATGCAAAAGTTTATAACCCGGCGTTTGATGTCACGCCCGCTTCGCTCATTAGCGGTTGGGTACTCGACACCGGCGTTGTCACGCCTGCACAAGTAGCCGCTGGATTTTTTCAGCCCAGCAAATAGGCACACCACACATTAGACCTAGCATGCACTAAGCGTGTGGGCTAGGTCGTTAACAAACCAATTGAATCAAAGTTTAAGGCAGATCAAACAACAATGCCCGCGCCGACTGTTGGCTGTGGTTGCTAAAACTTAACACGGCTGTTTCAGTGATTTTAACGCCATCGCCCGGGGCTAGTTGCTGCTCATTGACGGTTAGATCGCCCTCAATATGGTGCACATACCCATGACGATCAACGCCCAGTGGGTAAGATAACGACTGACCAGGGGCTAAAATTAGCTGCGCCAGTTTGGCATCTTGTTTGATCTGCAATGTACCTTGTTCACCGCTCGGTGAGGCAATTAGTGTCAGCCCTGGGTTTAAGCCAAAATCTTTTTGTTGATACCCTGGGCGTTGACCTTGCACATTAGGCTCAATCCATATTTGCAAAAAATGCAGCAGCTCACGCTCTGATGCGTTGAACTCACTGTGATAAATACCAGCGCCCGCTGACATCAATTGAAACTCACCTGCCGGTAAGCGCTGCTCATTGCCCTCGCTATCACGATGAACCATGGTTCCACTCAGTACATAACTGATGATCTCCATATCCCGATGCCCGTGAGTATCAAAGCCAGCGGCTGGGATAACGCGATCATCGTTAATCACCCGCAATACCGAGTGCCCCATCTGTGCCGGATCGTAATAAGAGCCAAATGAAAAGCTATGGTGACTATTGAGCCATCCCATATCCACTTGACCGCGTTGCGTGCTAGGTCGTTTCTCAAGCATAATGTTTCCTTAAATCACGGGTGATCATCTCACGTCTATTTAACAAATAGTGTAACCACCACACCCTTTCGAAAACAGCACATAATAGTGAGCTATTCGTTCAATTTATTGCAACCAAGCCGCTTACCCCACCGTAGCGTTTCGCAACACGATAGGCCTAAAAGACCCGTTCGCCGGCGCGCAGCACTTGATGAATATGCACTTGTCCAGCTCGTTGATGACACCAGATCAGATCGGCATTCAGTCCGACTTCAAGTCGGCCGCGATCGGTTAAGCCAACCCGTTCAGCGGGATGACACGTGACTAAGGCACACGCCTGCGGCAAGTCATACGGATTAGAAACATCATCAGCCAGCTTAAAAGCCGCATCTAACAGACTCGCCGGGTAATAATCACTGGAAAGAATATCTAAGAGTCCCTGCTGCGCCAGTTCATGAGCGGCCACATTGCCCGAATGAGAGCCACCACGTACCACATTCGGCGCGCCCATCACCACCGCAATGCCATGTTCATGAGCCGCTTTCGCCGCACTCAACGCTGTTGGAAATTCGGCGATCTGAATGTTCTCAGCTAACGCCTGCTGGATATGTTCATCGGTTGCATCATCATGGCTCGCCAGTGGGATCGCATAGCGATGACAGATATCACAAATCTGCTGGCGATAGCTGCTTGAATAGCGCTCACTGGCGGCGCTTTGGCGAATAATAAAAGCATCAATTTCACTATCTGACATATGATATTTGCCTTGAAAATAGCGACGATAGGCCGACAGATCGACATATTGTCGCTGCCCTGGCGAGTGATCCATCACCGAGACCAACTGCGGGCGATGCAGTGCAAAAAGCTGCTCAAAATTCGCTAATGTATCGGCATGGCTCAACTCACAGCGCAAATGCAAGCGGTGATCGGCGCGGCAAAACCCATGCTCACGGCTCGATTTAAGCGCATTAACCATGATGCGTAGATTATTGATGCGCTCACTGTGTTCGATCACATCGCCAACCGAAATCGCATCAAAAACGGTTGTGATCCCCGAACTGATCATCTGCGCGTCATGTACTTTAAACGCAGCGGTCGATGGCCAGCGCACACCTGGGCGCGGGCTAAAATGTTTTTCCATATTATCGGTATGTAGCTCGACGAGCCCTGGTAAGATAAAGCCCCCTTCACCATCGATAGCTTCCGGTAGATGACTCTCGGTGCTATCAATAGCCTGAATGCGCCCGCCTTCTACAACGATCGTGCCGCGCATCACCTCATCGGCAAGCACCAATTGTACATTCGTTAAGATCATTAATTTTCCCCTGCGCTTAAGCTTGAGCCTGCGCTTTAACAGTGAACAAGCGATCGGCTATGGCATCACGACATAGGTGATCATGAAAAATTCCGATAATGGCACTACCGCGCGATCGAGCCGCATCAATCAGGCCCACGACCACCTCGGCATTGGCACGATCCAATGAGGCAGTTGGCTCATCGAGCAGTAAAATCGGATAGTCGGCAATCAGTCCGCGCGCAATATTGACCCGTTGCTGCTCACCGCCTGAAAAAGTACCCGGAGGCAAAGTCCACAACCGTTCTGCAATATGCAGTTGCTGAAGTAATTCGCCAGCTTTTTGCCGAGCCTGCTCGGGCGCTACGCCGCGATCAATCAGCGGCTGACTCACAACATCGATGGTTGCCACACGCGGAATCACCCGCAAAAACTGACTGACATAACCTATCGTCTCGCGGCGAATGGCCAGCTGCAGCTGCGAGTGGGCCGAGCACAAATCAACTCGCGCCCCTTGATGAGTGACCCAAATGGCCCCTGAACTTGCCAAATAGTTACCATATAGCGCTCGCAGCAGCGTACTTTTGCCACTGCCACTGGCCCCATCGAGCACCACACACTCGCTGCGGTGCACTGATAAATTAATATCGGTTAGCACAGGTAAGATCATCTCACCTTGTTGATGGAGCCTAAATTGTTTACTCAAGCGCTCGACCTCAATCATCACCGTCATGATCTGCTCCATTAAGGGGTTAATATCGAAGAGACTAATAGCTGGGTATAGGGATGCTGCGGGTCATCCAGCACTTGGTCCGTTAAACCCGTTTCGACAATTTTACCGTCACGCATCACAATCAAGCGCTGGGCTAACAATCGCGCTACCGCTAAATCATGGGTGACAATAACAACCGCAAGCTGCAACTGCGACACCAGTTGCCGCAACAGGTCTAATAAGCGCGCCTGCACCGACACATCCAGCCCGCCGGTGGGCTCATCCATTAAAATCAAGCGCGGTTGGGTGACCAACGCTCGAGCAATTTGCAGCCGCTGACGCATTCCGCCAGAAAAAGCGCAGGGGTACTCATCAATGCGCCGAGCATCCAGCTCAACATCGCGCATCCAACGCATAGCCGTTTCGCGAATCTCACCATAGTGACGCTTGCCATTATTCATCAAAGGTTCACCGATATTGGCTCCGGCGGATACCTGCATGCGCAGCCCTTCATGGGCATGTTGATAGACAAAGCCCCACTCTTGACGCAGTAATAGTTGCCGTTGGGCTGGCATCAGTTGACACATATCGACCTGCTGGCCATCCCGGTTATGATAATTAATCACGCCGTGATCGCTACCAATGTGCCCGCCTAAGCAACGCAGCAATGTCGACTTACCAGAACCGGACTCACCCACAACCCCTAACACTTCACCTGGGTGCAAGCTAAAATTCACATCCAAACAGCCTTGCCCTGGGGCATATTGCTTGGTTAATCCACACACTGTTAAGATCGCGTGCTCAGTCATGAGTAGCCTCCTGATGGCTTCGGCAATAATCGGTATCTGAGCAGATAAATTGGCGCTGACCACTATCATCAATAATCACTTCATCCAAATAGCTATGGGTTGCACCGCAGATGGCGCAGCTTTGTGACCACGTTTGAATAGCGAATGGATAATCAATAAAATCGAGGCTTTCGACCTGCGTATACGGCGGCAAAGCATACAAACGTTGCTCACGACCCGCGCCAAATAGTTGCAATGCCGGTGACCGATTAAGTTTGGGGTTATCAAATTTGGGGATCGGTGAGGGATCCATGATGTAATGGCCATTCACCCGCACCGGATACGCATATGCGGTGGATATCTCTTTGAGCTGTGCAATATCTTCGTACAATTTAATGTACATTGGTCCATATTCTTGCAGCGCATGCATCTGCCGCGTGCGTTGCTCGCTGGGCTCAATAAAGCGCAGCGGTTCAGGAATCGGTACTTGAAAGACGATAATTTGGCCCGCTTGAAGAGGCTGTTCGGGAATGCGATGACGGGTTTGAATCAAACTGGCTTGCTCGGTGTGCTCGGTGGTGGCAACGCCCGTTAAGTCAGCAAAAAAGGTGCGGATACTCACCGCGTTGGTGGTGTCATCGGCCCCTTGATCGATCACTTTTAAGCAATCATCGGGACCAATCAAAGCGGCGGTTAACTGCACGCCACCGGTGCCCCAGCCATAGGGCATGGGCATCTCACGGCTAGCAAAGGGCACCTGATAACCGGGGATCGCGACCGCTTTTAAAAGTGCGCGGCGTAGCATCCGTTTGGTTTGTTCATCTAGGTAGGCAAAATTGTATCCATCACGAACAGTGGCATTAGTCATCAGCGCGCTCCTCATCGCTAACGTTGCTGCGCACTTTACGCAACAGCTCTAGTTCGGCTTGAAAATCCACGTAGTGCGGCAATTTAAGATGCGAGACAAAGCCTGCGGCAGCGACATTATCACAATGAGATAACACAAACTCTTGCTGCTGAGCGGGGGACGTTTGGGGCTCATCATAGTCATCAGCTTGCAAAGCACGATCAAGCAGCGCCATCGCCATTGACTTGCGCTCGCTTTGGCCAAAGCTCAAGCCATAACCACGGGTGAACTGCAATTGCCCATCGGCTTGCTTGGCAAAGCCATTCACCATCTCACACTCACTCAATTGCACCTGCCCAATCGAGATGGCAAAACCAAGCTCTTCAGGTTCAATCCAAAGCTCGACCTCACCGATACGAATTTCGCCAACAAACGGGTGGTTGCGCCCATAACCGCGTTGGGTTGAGTAGCCCAGTGCCAGCAAAAAACCCTCGTCACCGCGTGCGAGTGCTTGTAAACGGGCACTGCGCGAATAAGGGAAATTTGGCGGATCTTGAGTAATATCTTGGGCTGGCTGGCCGCTATCCGTCTCGGTGACCATCAACCCTTCACGCTCAAGCATCGCCAGCACCCGAGGGTAATCAACCAACTGAGCGAGAGCCGCATCATCTGCTGGTACTGTGCCAGCTTCGGCATCATCATGGCTATTAGTAGAATTCACCTCGCCTTCAGCAAGTAATTTAAAATCTAATAACCGATGCGTGTAATCAAAAGTTGCTCCGAGCTGTTGACCCCCAGGCAAATCTTTATAAGTGGCCGAAATACGCCGGCTCACTTGCATATTCGCCGTATCTAAAGGCTTGCTGACATACCAATGTGCCAAAGTCGTGCGATAGGCGCGTAGCAGAAAAATAGCCTCAAAGAGATCGCCGGCGGCTTGTTTAATAGCTAATGCAGCCAGCTCACGATCGTACACCCCACCTTCACCCATCACCCGGTCAACCGCTAAGGCTAACTGCTGATCGATTTGGCCGACCTGCAACTCTGGCTGCTGTGGATCGCCGCGGCGCTGCTTAGCGAGTAACTGATGGGCTGCGCGAATCGCTTTTTCGCCCCCTTTTACTGCGACATACATGATAAAACCTCCACATGAGTGATGCGAGGAATCGCCGCGATTTGTGTATCGCAGATAAATACGATATCCAGCCCCAGAGGAAAAGCATGGGGACGCTTTGTTAGATAATCCAAAACTGGCGCAGCTAATAGATCGACAACTAACTCTCGCTGAGTTTCAATGCCAGGGCCTCTTAATTGCAGATGCGTGCCTTGTACTTTACCGGGTTGACCTAACGCATCCACCTGCAACCAGAGGGTGCTCCCTTGATCGGGATATTCCATCGTTCCGACCGGTAAGGACATAAGGTCAGGCAAGGATGTGTGATCCGTTAAGATAAATTCAGCTTGCGCCGGGTCGCTCACCTGCGCCACATTGCAGTGAAAACGCAAGTTTTGCGCAACCACAGCACTTTGCAGTGATTCGCCGATCCATAGCGGCGTGGCGCGATCAAGCAGTGTTAAGCACAGTGCAATACTGGCTCGATGCAACACGCCAATCGCATTACTGCGATCCAGCTTCACAATGCGCCCGGGTTCACTCATCGCAGTTAAAATCTGCCGAAAGCAATGCTGAGCATCAAATACTGGTTCGCGAAATCCTTGCTGTAAAAAACTCATCAGGCCTCTCCTCGGACCAACGTAAAAAAGTCGACCTGGGTAGCCGCTTGACCCTGTTGCTTAACTTTTGCAGCCTGCATAAGCTGCTGTTCAAGTGGGGTTAGCAATTTTTGTTCAATACCGTCGTGATAATCATTGAGTTGTAGCAATGCATCCAGTTTGGCAATGCACAGCGCATGGCCCTTATTACGCCCGCGGACAAACCCCATACCGACTTGCTGCTCAGGGCCTTGCACCACGCAGCGCGTCAGCGTGATATCACCTAGCACAAACGTCGAGCCTGTTCCCCCCATTCGCCCTTGCACCTTGGCAAGGCCTATTTCGGCGGGCCGAATCAGCGTAAATGCCACTGGGTTCACCCAACTTTCGGCTTGCTCGATCAGCCACTCAGGTGATGCCTTAGCTAACAATCCGAGCCATCGCTGACGACTCGAAATCTGCTCTTCCATAGTTCGACTCCTGTTGTTGTTTCTCTCATTGGCCTTGAACCGGGCAAGTCAAAAATCGGTTGATCGGCCGTCACTCGCTCATCGTTCATAGTTTGAGATATCCCCTACTCTTTGGGCATCACACTAAATTCAAATAGATCACCGCGACTGCGAGCAATCGAGTATTCACGCAGCGTATCGCCTGCGCGCTCAAAGTTTTGGGTATGGACTTCCATCAACGCGGTCGTGCGATCAATCTGTAGCTGTTGGCACTCATCCAAACTGGGTAATCGCGCCCGCAGCGAAGTCAAGCCACGACGAAGACTTAACGAGAATTGCTCAGCTAAAAATTGGTGTAGAGAGCCGCCGGTAAAATGGATCAACACATTGATATCAAAGCCAAACAAATAATGGCGAATCAAACAGGCTGGGGTTTGCTCAATAAAGCGTTTGGTCTGCAACTGAATCGCTGGCGTATCGCGCTCAACATTTACTCGTTCAGCAATGGCTTCCGGCAGCGTGACTCGCTCAAGGCTTTGCACTTGGGTTGAAAACGCTAAGCCACTCTCATTGAGGTTATAAGAAAATGCCGCGCGTTCATGCAGCGCATAATCAATAGGCGTTGCCAGTACTCGGCAGCCTACTCCTTGCTGGCGACGCACCAGGCCATCTTGCACCAATTCATCAATGGCGCGGCGTAACGTATGGCGATTCACCGAAAATTGGCGAGCAAGTGCTGTTTCTGCTGGCAACAGTTGACCGGGGGTATAACTGGCACGAAGTGACTCGCGCAGCTGCTTGGCTATATGTTGGTAACGGCTCATTTTCACTCATCGGGTACAGCGCTTTGATGGCCATGCAAGAGCGAGAAGATTTCACACCTCGCTGAAGGTATGGCAAATCGATGCAGCGCAAGTTGTCTAGATAAGTGAATGATAAGCGGCCAATATGACAGTTCAGTTGTCTAGATATGTCAGTTGAGTGACAATGAGACTCTCCTAAATGCTATAGTCGCTATAACGTAGCAAGTTAACAATGAACCAGGAGAGATCAATGATCAAACGATGGGCCATGGCGGCCATGTTTGCGAGCTTTCTAACAGGATGCACCAGTTTGCCGGATGGGGTGAGCCCGGTGCAAAATTTCAGTAGCCAACGGTATCTAGGCAAATGGTATGAAATTGCTCGCCTTGATCATCACTTTGAGAAAGGTTTAACCGATGTCACCGCCACCTATAGTCTGCGCAATGATGGTGGATTGGAGGTGATCAACCGCGGTTACTCGCCGGAGAAAGAGAGATGGAAACAAGCAAAAGGTAAAGCCTATTTTGTTAAATCCACTGACACAGGCTACCTGAAGGTTTCGTTTTTTGGGCCGTTCTATGGGACTTATGCGGTGATCGATTTGGATAAAAACTACCAGTATTCATTGGTCGCAGGGCCTGATAAAAGCTATTTGTGGATATTGTCTCGCACGCCCACCTTGCCACAAGCCATTCAGCAGCGCTTGATCAACAAAGCCAAATCGTTAGGGTTTGATACCAGTAAACTCGTGATGGTCAATCAGCAGCGTAATCAGCAATAAGGCTCAGCGCTGAGATGTATCAAGCAGCTTAATGGCAACGAAAAATCCACTGCCGCATAAGCCAAGCAGACATCCATCAGTGTGTGGACACAACCGGTTACAACACACTACGGGCATAAAAAAACCGTTATCTCAATCAACGAGATAACGGCTAACTCACCGACACCACTGCGAATACTATGTATCTAACATTTATAAAGCCGACATACGCATATTAACGTTCAATTACGCCAAAACACTGCGTACAAAATCAGTTAATGCCGCATCTTGGCTGTTATCAAAGAAACATTTCTGGAAACGCTCACCGCCCACAGCTGTTTTAACTAATTCAGGATCAATAGCTTTTAGTGCATCCAGATAGTCTTTACCAACAGCGCGTTTCACTTCACCTAAGATGCGAGCGTTATTCGTTTGCGACTCACGCCCTGATGCTGGGTAACCTAACCCAGTTTCACCGGTGAACGCTTTTTCAAAGATATAACGTAAGTTAAGTTCAGCACCCCAACCAAAGCCTTTCGCGAATGGGATAGCCAATGCATTACCGTTGTTGATCTGTGCGAATAAATACGCATCAGCAGGATCAATACAATAGCCGCAAACCACACCCGGATAAACGTTCAGTGACATCAATGCGCCTTGGCCAGTACCACAGCCAGCAACAACAAAATCAACCGCTTTTGAGTTGAGTAACAAACTGCCCATGATCCCTAAATGGATATAAGTCAGGCGGTGGTCATTGTCGCCATTCATCCCAACATTAAAAACACTGTGGCCTTGTTCGCCAGCAACCGCTTCCAGTTCTTTGACAATGATCGGGTTTTTAGCCGCTTGGCTGAACTCATTCATTAACGCGATTTTCATCGTTCGCTCCTATTTTAGTCAGTACTAGTCAGTCAAATGACTAGTTCGTTACATGACAATAAGTAAAACATCGTTTCAATTAAACTACCACACAATTTTGAATGCCTAAACCTATTTATGCAAAAGAGATCCACTTAACTTGATCTATTTCACCTTTTTACTGACGAAGCGATTGTTAAAACAGACCACCCGCATTAATGAACGTTAGCACTTGCAGTTGTATATACATGTATTTATATTAACCCTATAAGCACATAACAGCCATACATAAGAGGACAACATGCCCATATCGATGTGTATTCAGCCTGGCCAATTTAGCCTAGCGGATCTTCGCCAAATTTACCTGTCACGCCCTACACTGCACTTAGTTGATGCAGCCTATGCCGATGTTGAGCGCAGCCACCAGCAAGTACAAGCAATCTTAGACAATCAGCAAACCGTGTATGGCATTAATACCGGCTTTGGCTTGCTTGCTCGCACCTCCATCGCAAGCGATTCACTTGCCACATTACAAAGAAACTTATTACTCTCACATGCCGCCGGCACCGGTGAGTTGCTTGATGATGCCAGCGTTGCCTTAATTATGGCACTCAAAGTAGGTTCATTAGCACGCGGTTACTCAGGCGTTCGCCGCGAGTTGATTGATCACCTCCTCGCGATGTACAACCACGGGGTCTATCCATGCATTCCTTCACAAGGCTCAGTCGGGGCATCCGGCGATCTCGCTCCGCTTGCCCATATGGCCTGCGCCATGATTGGTGTGGGTGAAGTACGCATGAATGGGAGCATCAAACCCGCAGAGGTTGGCTTAGCCGAAGTGGGTCTGGTTCCGATTGAATTAGGCCCCAAAGAAGGACTGGCATTAATTAACGGCACGCAAGCCTCAACAGCCCTGGCGCTACGCGGTTTATTTGGCGCCGAACAAGTCTATGCGGCGGCGGTGACCGCTGGAGCACTCAGTGTCGAAGCGCTCAAAGGCTCATATGTCCCCTTTGATGAGCGGATTAGCGCCGTGCGTGGGCAATTGGGGCAAATTCGCTCGGCCAATCATTTCCGAGCGCTGCTAACCGATAGTGATATTCATCGCTCCCATGCCAACTGTGACCGAGTCCAAGATCCCTATTCGCTGCGCTGCCAGCCGCAAGTGATGGGTGCCTGTTTAGAACAAATCAACCATGCCGCAGGCATTATTTTGCGCGAAGCGAACGCGGTTTCGGATAACCCACTGATCTTTACCGAACAAGGTGAGGTGCTTTCGGGCGGAAATTTTCATGCCGAACCCGTTGCCATCGCCGCGGATAACCTCGCGATTGCGATCAGCGAAATGGGAGCGCTGAGTGAGCGACGTACCGCTCAGTTGGTTGATCCAGCCATGTCAGGGTTACCCGCCTTTTTGGTCAAAGAGAGCGGCCTTAATTCAGGCTTTATGATTGCGCAAGTCACCGCAGCGGCTTTGGCGTCTGAAAATAAAAGCTTAGCGCATCCGGCCAGTGTTGATAGTCTTCCTACATCGGCGAACCAAGAAGATCATGTGTCGATGGCCACCTATGCGGCACGGCGGCTAAGCCAAATGGCGGGTAACAGCGCGGCAATAGTCGCCATTGAACTGCTCGCCGCGGCCCAAGGCATTGAGTTTCATGCACCGCTACAACCCTGTCCCGCCTTGCAAGAAGTCATGCAGCTTATTCGCTCACAGGTGGCCAGTTATGATCAAGACCGCTTTTTTGCCCCTGACTTAGCGAAAATTCGCGCACTGGTTGAGCAAGGTGCACTGTATCAATGGGTTGATGTCGCCGCGATCTATAACGACTAAGAGTGCAGTGATGTTGACGAAGTAGTTTGATTGCTGCCAGCTCATTGCTAAAATGTCGGGCTGGCAGCGATCTTGCCAGCGCGCAATTTAGACATTCACTTTTGGAGAACCCCATGTCGGGTAACAAATCCCCCCAAGCCCTCTATCAACAAGTTAAACTCTATGTCAAAAAACAGATAGAGGCAGGCCAATGGTCACCCGGTGGACTTGTCCCCTCCGAGCATCAGTTAGTCGCGCAATTTAAAGTCTCGCGGATGACCGTAAACCGTGCCCTACGGGAGTTATCTCAAGAAGGTATTATCAACCGCGTGGCAGGTGTTGGCACTTTTGTTGCCGATCGCAAGCCGCAATCCAGCCTTTTGATGATCGCTAATATTGGTGATGAAATCCGTGCCCGTGACCACCAATACCGCTGTGAGGTTATCAAACTACAACGCACCGCAGCCTCCTTTGAGATTGCCGCAGCCTTAGGCTTAGCCACTGGGCAGTCGGTATATCACGCGATCTGTATTCACTATGAAGAAGAGTTACCGGTGCAACTTGAAGATCGCTATGTCAACCCAGCGCTTGCGCGCGAGTTTATTGATCAGCAATTTAATGCCCAACTGCCACCTTCGCAATATCTACTGGGCCAACTGCCGGTTGAAGAAATGGAACACATTGTCGACGCCACCATGCCCGATGAACAGCAAGCTCAGCAATTACAAATTTCCACGGATGAACCGTGTTTGATGCTGATGCGTCGCACTTGGCTGCGAGAGCAGATCGTCACCTATGTGCGTTTTTTACATCCTTCATCACGTTATCGACTTGGCGGTCGTATGAGAGTATCACCCGAGCACGCCGCAGGATAACCCGCCCAGATCAACGGCGAGGCCGCAGATAAAAATACAATGCCCGCCGAAGCCCAGATGCTACGAATGTAGAATCTGGCAAATCCAGCCCATTCAGCGCACTTGAAATATGAGAGTTTGAGGATGAATAACCGCCATTCCCCGGCATCTGCTGTGCTGTTACCGGGCTACAATCAGCCCTTTTAGGTTTAAACAAGGCTTACCGTAGCCCGGATGTCACGAATGTGGAATCCGGCAAATCCAGCCGATTAATACCCAATTTACTAAAATGCCTATCCGCGCGGCTTTTTTCAAACGACTTTAAAATGGCTGACAATACCTCGTAACTGGCTGGCTAACTGGGCGAGTTGATCCCCAGATAAGGCGATCTGCTCAGAATTTGTCGACGCGTTATTGGTAATGGTGCGGATATTATTCACATTGTGACTAATCTCTTTGGCAACAACCTCTTGCTCTTCTACTGCAGCAGCAATTTGAATGCTTTGCTCCATTTGAGTTTTAGCACGTTCTCGAATACTGGTTAAAGCCGTTAACGCCGCATTAGCATTCATCACACTCTCAGAGGCATTATCACTACTTTTTTGCATCGATTCGACCGCATTAGCCGATGATTGCTGTAGCCTTTCGATCATTGCGCGGATCTCTAAAGTGGCGCTTCCAGTGCGTCCAGCCAAGGTACGGACTTCATCGGCTACCACAGCAAAACCACGGCCTTGTTCACCGGCCCGCGCCGCTTCAATCGCTGCATTAAGTGCTAACAGATTGGTTTGCTCTGATATCTGTGAAATCACCGTGAGCACACTATCAATGTGGTCGCTCTCTTGCGCCAATGAGTGGATAATTTTCGATGAATCACTCATATTACTGGAAAGTGTTTCTACCGCCTGACTTGCTGATTGAACGATCTTAAATCCTTCGGCTGATTCAGTTTCAGTATCGCGCGATTGATCGGCTGCAGCGCTGGTATTTCGTGATACTTCCCGCACCGATGTTGCCAACTCTTCAATGCTGGTTGCAATCATATCGGTTTCTTGCAGCTGGCTTTTAATATCTTGGCGAGATTGATGGGTAATCGTCGACATCTGAGCTGCAGAAGAGGCTAACTGTTCAGTGGAAACCACCACGTCTTTGACCAAGGTTTGTATTTTGTCGATGAATCGATTAAACCCATCAGCAATTTGTGACAATTCACTCCCATCTTTTTCATCAAGACGCAGCGTCAGATCGCCCTCACCATCAGCAATACTATCTAGCGCTAGGGTAATATGACGCATCGCTTGTCGAAAACCGCGCAGCACCAAGAAAAAGAGTACAAAACCAACCACAAAGGCTAAAGCACCTACTGCGATACTGACTTGCTGCATTGTTGCCGAATCACGGCGTACCTTTTGGCTTAATTGTTTGACGATTTGCTCTTGCTGGCGCATTAAAGTTTGCAATGCAACTCTAATTTTTTGCCAGCTGGGGTGTTCAACAGTGGTCAACAATTCAATAGCTTTGGCTTGCTCACCCTGCTCAACTAAAGTCATCACCTGTCGGCGAGCCTTCTGAACGATTGCCCAGCGCTCTTTAATATCATCGAGTAATTTTAGCGCCGCAGGATCATTCTCGGTGGTTAGGCGCTGTGCATTGCTCAGAGCAGTCTGAAAGTCTTTTTCGGTTTGCTCAACCACAGCGGCAGGTTTCGTTAAGGCAGGTTTGAACACTTTGTTCCGCACTGCTATGCCACCAAATAAGCCACTATTAAACATATGGTTGAGTGCACTCATATATGTATTTTCTTTGCTCTCTAAATGTGTAAAACCTTGACTTAATTTATTATTCTCATAAATAGAAACGCCAAGGGCAATGGCAAAAAGTATCGACGCCGAAATGAACGCTAATAATATACGCATGTGGTAGCTGCGAAAATTCATACAAATGTCCTTCTATATTTAAACTACATTCCAAGTCGTCGCGTGATATTGAATTGCGTTTATGCCTTCAAAGCTAATGTATTCACGATAATTCTCATGACAAAAAAAATATAAACTCATTTCATAGTTATCGTCTGCTCTAAAAATTCTTGAGGAAAAATAAGGCCATCCATTCGCGTAACGTG
Source organism: Celerinatantimonas yamalensis (assembly GCF_046054155.1). Lineage (NCBI taxonomy): Bacteria > Pseudomonadati > Pseudomonadota > Gammaproteobacteria > Celerinatantimonadaceae > Celerinatantimonas > Celerinatantimonas yamalensis. The sequence continues at coordinate 65,256 of NZ_JBEQCT010000005.1, read as the reverse complement.
CCGTATCGCAAAACTTTTATGGTAAATTTATAAGAGACTTAGCAAAGTTTCGTATAAAGAATATAGACAAATTTGATAGCTATTGTAGTCCCAGCATCTGCTACCGGGCTACATTGGGCGTTTTCAGTTTGAACAAGGCTCGCCGTCCCCCGGATGTAACGCATGTGGAATCCGGGAAAACCCGCCTATAAAACCTTATTTACTGCACCCATATCAATTTTTAATAGATTTATCATTGAACATCGCTAACAGGTTGATTTACCCTGCTATAAACCAATGAAGGATACGAGCAACAAGGACTATGGACATTCAAGACGCGCGGATGATACTCATCGAACAAATCGCCTTTTGGAATGGACTTATCAATGTTAACCAATTAGCACAGCAATTTGGTCTGTCACGTCAACAAGCTAGTAAAACACTCAGTCTTTATCGCCAATTAGCCCCTGATAACTTGACCTTTGATCATCATCAGCACTGCTACAAAGCCACCTCTCATTTTCAATGTCAGCAATATACGCCTGACAGCCAAGCCTATCTGCAATCACTAGTCGGCAGCCACAACGCCCCATATGTACAACTGATTGAACAGCCGCAACGCAGCATTGCAGTGAATGTGCTGCGCCCCATGACTCAAGCGCTTGCGCAGCACTTAGCCCTTGATTGTCACTACAATGCCATCAGTGGTGAAGCGCAAGAACGGCTCATCGCCCCGCACACACTGGTTTATGCGGCTGGTCGTTGGCACCTTCGCGCTTGGTGTTTTTTACGCCAGCAATATCGAGACTTTGTGTTATCACGGTTTACCTATGCCAGCTTAGATGAGCAAAAGCCCTGCCCACCAGCCACGCAAGATAGCCATTGGCACACATTTATTGAGCTGCAATTTAGCCCAGACTCACGACTAAGCACCACTCATCAACAACTGCTGGCACACGAATATGGCATGACGGATGGTGTACTCACCTTGCGCGTTCGTGCACCGCTCGCCAACTATCAACTCAAAGCAATGAGCATTCATCCACACATTGTGGCAGCCGACCCACATGCTCAGCAATTGGTGCTTGTCAACAAACGCGACATCGAACAGTGGTTATATTAGCGCCAGCCCGCCAACCGCTGTCGATCACGTCAACTGCGTTGACCTGTACAAATAACCATATAGCAACCCCCGATATTTTGCGGCTAAATGGCCTCTCTATCAGCACAAGGAACGCCCCGCATGGACGATTTTTCACCCAGTGATATGAAAACCATATTGCACTCCAAACGAGCCAATATGTATTACCTCGAATACTGTCGAGTGATGCAAAAAGATGGTCGAGTCTTGTATCTTACGGAAGCGATTTCTAATAATAAGTCAGGAGAAAACCAGTATTTTAATATACCGATTGCCAATACCACAGTACTTCTACTGGGTAATGGTACGTCGATTACTCAAGCCGCCATGCGAATGCTTGCTCAAGCAGGCGTGTTAGTCGGATTTTGCGGTGGCGGTGGAACGCCGTTGTATATGGCATGCGAAGTAGAATGGTTTACCCCGCAAAGCGAATATCGACCAACGGAATACCTTCATGGTTGGCTGCAATTCTGGTTTGATGACGACAAACGCCTTGATGCAGCGAAAACTTTCCAGAAAGCGCGCCTTGATTACCTTGAACATATTTGGACAAAAGACAAAGACTTAAAAGGCGAAGGCTTCGCCCTGCAAGATGCGGTATTACAATCGTCTTTTGAAACCTTTCATAACCGAACCGATGCCGCTACGAAACAATCCGATTTATTACTCACCGAAGCGCAACTCACCAAAGCTTTGTATAAATACGCAGCTAATACCGTTCGTATTGAAGACTTTACCCGCCAACAGGACTCAAATGACAAGGCCAACGACTTTCTAAACCATGGTAACTACCTTGCCTATGGCTTAGCGGCTTGCTGTTTGTGGGTGCTCGGCATTCCTCATGGTTTTGCCGTCATGCATGGCAAAACGCGTCGCGGGGCCTTGGTGTTTGATGTAGCCGACTTGATAAAAGACGCCATCGTTTTGCCTTGGGCATTTATCTGTGCCAAAGAAAACGCCACAGAACAAGAATTTCGCCAGCAAATCCTACAAAAATTCACCGACCATAAAGCGTTAGATTTTATGTTTGATACTGTTAAAAACATGGCATTAAATTTTGGTGGTTCATCAAATAAGCAAAATGACCTCGAAGAACAAGAGACACTTGTAGATCGTTCTTTAGAGCGACAAAACGACGAGGATACCGAACTATGATGGTGACCTTTGTTTCCCAATGCGAAAAAAACTCGCTCAAAAAAACACGACGCGTACTGGATGCCTTCGCTAACCGTATAGGTGATAACACATGGCAAACTCTTATTACTGAGGATGGCTTACTCACTGTCAAAAAAATGCTGCGTAAAACCGCCAGCAAAAACACCGCTGTGAGTTGTCACTGGATAAGAACCCGTGCCAGAAGCGAGTTGTTATGGATAGTGGGAAATCGATTGAAATTTAACGAGCAGGGCATTGTGCCGGTGAATACGACTCGGAGAAATTTATTAAAAAGCGAAATAGAAAACGATTGGCATTATTTGTCATTGATTAAAGCCCTAACCAGTGTTGCGGCGCTTTTACACGACTGGGGGAAGGCGACTAAGCTGTTTCAGGAAAAGCTATCGCCAAAGAGCAAAAATAAGTACAAAGGTGACCCGATTCGACACGAATGGATCTCGCTCTTATTGCTGCGTGCTTTTGTCCAAACGACTAATAGCGCGACGGATGACGAATGGTTAGAAAAGCTTCATCAAGGCAATATTGACGAAGCACAACTAAAGACACTGATTCAACACTCAGTATTAACGCCCATGGCGGACCTGCCGCCGATTGCTCAACTGGTTGCGTGGTTAATTGTCTCTCACCATCGCTTGCCCTTTTTATCGAAAGATCAATCTGGTATTTACAAGGCTGAGCAAGCGGACACCATGCACACCATGCTGCAACGTATTTCCCAACAATGGGGCTACGAAAACCGCCAAGACGAAGCGGAATATCAAAAGCGCTTAAAAGGATGTTTTAGCTTTCCGAATGGACTGTTAAGTCACTCTAATCAATGGTTGAAAAACATAAAGCGATGGTCCAAACATCTCATCGAAAATAAAACCTATGCGCTTCAAAGTATCGAAAATGGCAGCTATCGCTTGGTATTGAGCCATGCTCGTTTGTGTTTAATGTTGGGCGATCATTACTACTCTTCACAAGACGCCGCCAAAGGCTGGAAAGACACCACAGGGTTGTTTGCCAATACAGACAAAACTACTCAAACCTTCAAGCAAAAATTGGATGAACATCTTGTTGGCGTGGCAAGCCACGCGGCCAAAATCGCCCACTTGCTCCCCGCCTTTGAAAAAGAGCCGCCTCTTGCGGAAGATATTCAGGCGTTACGAAAACCCAGCCCCAAAGGATTCCAGTGGCAAGATAAGGCCGTTAACAAAATAACCGAATACTACCGAAGCATTGAGTCCAATAAGCTCAAACAAGGCTTTTTTGCCGTCAATATGGCCAGCACAGGCTGTGGTAAAACCTTTGCCAACGCTAAGGTCATGAGAGCCTTATCTCTGGATCAGAAAAGCTTACGTTTTGTCTTGGCGTTAGGGCTGCGTACCTTAACGATACAAACAGGCCGAGAGTATCGAGAGCGCGTGGGCTTAGACAACAGCGAACTGGCCGTGCTGATCGGTTCTCAAGCGGTTATGGAATTAGACCAGAGAAACCATGCGCTCAAGAACCAAGATCAAGAAACCCATGAGAGCCGCGGATCAGAGTCACAAGAGTCGCTGTTAAACGAAGACATAGACTTTGATTGTGCCATTCCTGAGCACACATTAACGACCGTGTTGACCAAGCAACGAGACAAACAGTTTCTTTATGCGCCCGTGCTTGCTTGTACGATCGATCATCTCATGTCGGCGACGGAAACCAAACGGGGCGGGCGTTACATATTGCCGACCTTACGGCTTATGTCTTCCGATCTCGTGATCGATGAAATTGATGATTTCACGGGAGACGATTTAATTGCTATTGGTCGATTGATCCACTTAGCGGGCATGTTAGGCCGAAAGGTCATGATCTCTTCCGCCACGATTCCACCACATATGGCAGAAGGCTACTTTAAAGCCTATCGCGATGGGTGGCGTTTATATTGCAAAACGCGTGACGCCAGCCCCGTGATCGGCTGCGCTTGGATCGATGAATTTGCGACCGAGGTGTCCAGCCATGGCGCAGAAAAGCTTGAAGACGCCATTCCTCTATATCGAGAACATCACGCAGGTTTCATTAAAAAACGGGTAGAAAAGTTAACCAAACAACCAGCAAAACGCAAAGCGGATATAGCCTCTTGCCAAGCCATTATTGAGCAATATAAAACGCAAAGGCAGCAAGATGCAGAAGTGGTTGAGAACAAGCAAACGGCCTACTTTGATAGTATTTTTCAACAAGCATGGCTAAAGCATAAAGGCCATTATTTTAAAGACCCAGAAACCCAGTTAAAAGTGTCTTTTGGTGTGGTGCGTGTGGCGAACATCTCGCCTTGCGTTGCTCTGACCAAATATCTACTCGCCAAAGCATTGCCTACTAATACCGACGTGCGTGTTATGGCGTATCACAGCCAACAAGTGATGTTGCTGCGTTCTGAGCAAGAGCGTCATTTGGACGAAGTACTCAAGCGCAAAGAAAAACCGGGCGAATTACCGGATGCTTTAAAAAATCCGACCATTAGAAAGCACTTAAAGCACGTACAGCAAAACCAACCAGAAGTGAACAATGTGCTCTTTATTCTAGTCGCCACGCCAGTCGAAGAAGTGGGCCGAGACCATGATTTCGATTGGGCGGTGATTGAGCCTTCTTCCTATCGCGCCATTATTCAGCTGGCAGGGCGTGTAAAGCGTCACCGAGAAGGCGAAGTGGAACAAGCTAACGTTGCTCTAATGCAATACAACTGGAAGGGCATTCGCGACGCTCAACAAGAAGGCCAAAAGGTATTTAACCGCCCAGGCTTTGAAGACAACATCACCCTTAAACATCATAACCTTGATGATCTGCTTGATGTGGCGCAAATCGCCAAACGTCTGGATGCGATACCAAGGATTCAGCAGCCAGACCACCTAACCGCCAAATACATGCGTGGCTTAATAGAAACCGATAGCTTGTCGGAACTCGAACACATTACTACTTGGCGATGGTTGGCAAACTATAAGAGCACAGGCAATGATGCGCAGACAGGCCCTCATACTTTACAGGGTTGGTTGAATCATCATTGGTTTTTGACCGCCTTGCCGCAAGTGCTGACGCCATTTCGTCAAAGCCAAGCCAGCTTAAATGCTTATCTGGTATTTAGTGAACCGCACCAAGCGAGCTTCTTCTGTGAGAAAGACGAAGAAGGCTATGCGATTAATCGAGAAGCCGTACTCAATATTCGGCGAGAATCGTTAGACGATTCCTCCATGGCAAGGCTTTGGTTAACACGTGATTTTGATCAAAGTTGTGCTGAGTTAGCGGCAGAAAAAGAGTTAAGCCAAAGAATTGCTTCAATGCGTTATGGAGAGCTGAACTTTCCTCATGACGAAAAGAAACATTATGCCTACAACGACCAATTGGGATTGGTCAAAATTTAATGGAGGGAGAATATGCAGGATTCAGCGATAGACGCTTTCTTTGAAGAAAGAAAAGCCGCTTGGCTAAAGAAAAACCTGAGCACATCCATGTCAGAACTGGAAGTCAAAGAAAAAGAGCAAGAATGCGAGAGTGTGTTTGCACTAAAAAACTGGCTGCCGAATGCGGCCAAAAGAGCCGGGCAAATGTCTATCTCGACACACCCTAGTAAGTTCAGCCACCCGAGTACAGGAATAGGAGATAAGAATAAGAAAAATTATACATTTGTGAACCCAGTAATATTTTATGGGAAAAAGAGTAATGATGGTTTTTTACGAACAGGCAATGTCGCCGTAGCGGCGGATGCCCTTGGTAATGCTGCCGCTCTTGATGTATACAAGTTTCTAACGCTCATCACCGACGATGGACAAAGCGTGCTGCAACATTTGGAGCAAGACTCAGCATTAGCGCAAGTCTTGCTCACCTTGCCAAATGCCGATGAAGACCTCAGTTATCAGGCATTAAAACAAGGCTTTTTAGCCATGTCAGCAGCCGATGATGAAGTGATCACCAGTTCCAAAATCAAACAAGTGTATTTTCCTGTATTCAAGCAGCAAGGCGAAACCGAATATCACCAGCTGTCGTTATTAACTGCATCCGGCATCGTTTTTGAGCTGCGTCAGCGCCTCGATACCATGCGCTTTGGCGAGGAGATCAAGCTTGCCCGAGAAAAGAAAAAAGCAGACGAATATCACGACAGTTTTCGTGAAATATACGATCTCACTACCATCGGCTATGGCGGTACCAAGCCGCAAAATATCAGCGTTTTGAATAATCAAAATGGCGGTAAAGCGCATCTATTAATGAGTGTGCCTCCTGCTTTAAAAAATCGTCATACGCATTTTCCTACCGTCGATTTTTTCCAACAAAGTGTGAATTACTTCCAGTGCAAAGAGCAATTTTATCGGCTGCATACGCTCTATAAGCATAATGAGAACAACATGCATGTTCGGGCTGATCGAGACGAGCTGTATCAACAGATTATTGATCATCTCATCGAAAAGATGTGGCAAGTGCGAGCGATATCAAGCGAGCAATACATAGAAACAGCAAGCCAGCTAAGCAAAACGCAAACCACTTGGCTATGCGAGCAAACAAAAATGCTAAGAGAAACCACAGACGATTGGCTAGATGAAATCGTCGCATCGATTACCACTTACTTATTCTATGGCTACGAAAAAATGCTTGGTAAAAAAGCCATCAAATTAGGTAACGCTGAGTATCGCCAGATGGAAAAAGTAGCCGCAAATAACAAGGAGGCACTGCGATGAGTGGAGAAATCAAGAAGCTATTAATGATCCCGCACTTGCGCGTACACAATGCCAATGCGTTATCCAGCCCATTTACCATCGGCTTTCCCGCTATGACAGCATGGCTTGGGGCCGTTCACGCACTGCAACGACAACTTAATGGAAGGCAGTTTAATGGGAAAAGCATGCCCGTCGATTTTATCTCGACAGGCGTTGTCTGCCATGAACTTAATCTGCAAACCCACAAAGGTGAAAATGACTTCGTCCACTCCATTATTGGCACGGGCAACCCGCTGGATAAAACAGGCGCGAGATCGTCTTTCATCGAAGAGGCTCGTTGCCACCTTGATGTCAGCTTGGTCATTCAATTCGATAAGATCACCATTGACGAACAAGAAGACTTTCTTGCCGCCGTCACCCAGTTGCTCAACGCCCACATGAAAATAGCGGGTGGCGACATACAAGGCTTTAAGAAACCATTTTGCCTTGTGTGTGAAGAAGGCAATGATGAAGACATGAACAAAGTAAAACGCGCCTTGATGCCAGGGTATGTCTTGATTGAGCGACGAGAACTCATGGTAGACGCCATGAGAAATGGGGTAGATGCCATCGAAGCGCTTATTGATTATTTAGCGATACACCACTCTTGTGATCGTCTAATAGACGAGGAAAACAAAGAAACCATCGAATGGCGTAGACATCGCAAACTGGTCAATGACAAACCGGCAGGGTGGCTTGTTCCCATCGCGACAGGCTTTCATGCCATTAGCGAGCTAGGCGAAGCAAAAAATCAGCGCGACCCAGACGTGCCACACCGTTTCGCGGAAAGCATGGTCACCTTAGGGGAGTTTAAAATGCCCCATCGACTGAAAAGAATAGAAGACATGTTATGGCGTTACCACACAGAGGGCGATGCCTACCTTTGTTATCAAACGTCTCATGCGCATTTATCATCGGTAGCATTGGTTGCCGATGAAGACGACGATTCAGAATTTTAATTAACCGAACCACTAAAAAAAGGATATTTATCATGGCTAAAAATGACAACAACACGGCTTCCGTATTGGCATTTGAGAAAAAACTAGTGCTAAGCGATGGCTATATGTATGGCGCAACCTGGGCTGATCGCAGTCAAATCTCGCCGTTAGCATTAAAGGAAAAATCGGTACGAGGCACTATTTCAAATCGATTAAAGGCAGCGGTTAAAAATGACCCTGCCAAGCTCAATGCCGAAGTGGAAAAAGCCAATCTACAACGAGTGGATGCCTGTTCATTGGATCTAGACCAAGACACATTGAACCTACAATTTACTGTTAAAGTGTTGGGTGGCATTGCCAAACCATCAGCTTGTAACAATGCGAATTTTAAGAAAAGTTATAGCGAAGCGGCCAATGCCTATATAGAAAAACATGGGTTCACCGAATTGGCGCTTCGCTACGCAACCAATATTGCCAATGCTCGTTTCTTATGGCGTAACCGTGTTGGCGCTGAAAAAATTGAAGTGAATGTCATCGCGAAAAATAGCACCATCAATGAGTCATGGACATTTGATGCCACTCAAATCAGCACTCGCCACTTTGACACCCAAGATGCCAACATCGATCAGCTTGCCAACATTATCGCCCAAGCGTTAGCGAGTGAAGACGACTTTATCTTGCTTGAAATCAGCTGCTTTGCACTGATGGGCCGCGCTCAAGAGGTTTACCCAAGCGAAGAGCTAGTATTAGACAAAGGCAAAGGTCAAAAGAGTAAAATTCTCTACCATGTTAATGAGGTAGCGGCAATGCACTCTCAAAAACTGGGCAATGCTTTGCGCACCATCGACACTTGGTATTCTGACTATGCGGATCCAGAATTGTCCGTTGGCCCTATCGCCGTTGAACCTTATGGCGCCGTTACCAACCTTGGTAAAGCCTTCCGTACACCAAAAGACAAGCAAGATTTTTATACCTTCTTTGATGGATGGGCTCGCGGTGAAACATTAAACCGAGCAGAAGATGAGCACTATGTCATGGCGACATTGGTTCGTGGCGGTGTCTTTGGAGAGAGCGATAAATAAGGAGCAAGTTATGAAACACTACATCGACATAACCTTGCTACCCAGTGACGACATTGGCGTTCACTTTTTGTGGTCCAAGCTCATGATGCAAGTGCACCTTGCCCTCGTCGAAATTCAAGACGACAAAAAGCAAGTGCCCGTAGCGGTGAGCTTCCCCAAATACCAACCAAGAGAACATGAAAAGACGGGGTTTGTTGGCAACAAGCTTAGATTGTTTGCCAACGATAAAAATGACCTAGAGCGTTTGAATCTTGGCAAATGGTTAAATCGGCTTGAAGACTATGTTCACATGAAAAGCATCGCCGACGTTCCGAGTAACGTCATAGGTTATGAGTCGTTTAATCGTCGCCGTAAATCCGGATCGCCTGACAAGCACGTTAAACGCCGTATGCAGCGCCATAACGCAACGTTGGAGCAAGCGCTTCAATACTTCGATGGCTATAAAATGCCGAAAGAAGACAAAGCGTTACCCTTTATTCGAATGAAAAGCCTACACAGCGATAATGAGTTTTGTATGAGCATCATTCGAAAAGAGGCCGTACCGTCGAACAACAGCGTCATGTTCAACACCTACGGACTCAGTGCAGAAGGTGTTTTACCTAAGTTTTAACCAATAAAATTAGCTCTTTAAAAATATCTTTTAAAAACAGTAAGTTACAATACACAGAAAAAACATTGGTAAAAATTCTTATTTTTACCTAACTACATGTTGTAACTTATTTTTTTGCTAATACACTATAGTTTGCCGCCGAGCACGCGGCTTAGAAACAGTCGGGGTTGATGCAGTTAAAGGATTGACAAGTTTGCCGCCGAGCACGCGGCTTAGAAAATTACGCTCAACTGCTTCTGGAGTTGGCTCGTGTTTGCCGCCGAGCACGCGGCTTAGAAAATTTGTTGTTTAGGACGATTAAAATGGACATTGTTTGCCGCCGAGCACGCGGCTTAGAAACGACGTAGAAAACGACACCACAGCATATATTAGTTTGCCGCCGAGCACGCGGCTTAGAAACACACAGCACCACCGCCCAACAGAGCGCCCACGTTTGCCGCCGAGCACGCGGCTTAGAAAATATGTTAAATTCAATTAGAGTCATGTTATAAGTTTGCCGCCGAGCACGCGGCTTAGAAAACAATTGCCTTTGATACCATGCAATCAACATTGTTTGCCGCCGAGCACGCGGCTTAGAAAAGTAGTAACGATTGCGATTTTGCGCTGACACTGTTTGCCGCCGAGCACGCGGCTTAGAAATGCCTATGCGGCAATAGAAAATACTAAATCTAGTTTGCCGCCGAGCACGCGGCTTAGAAACGACGATGAATTAATCACTCCTCGAACCGAACGTTTGCCGCCGAGCACGCGGCTTAGAAATGTTTGTTTTCCAGCGAGTGATTAGCGAAAACGTTTGCCGCCGAGCACGCGGCTTAGAAATTTTTCACATGCCACAGCATTAATGACTAATCGTTTGCCGCCGAGCACGCGGCTTAGAAAAGAATATGCTAAAAATTATTTGAGTAAATATCGTTTGCCGCCGAGCACGCGGCTTAGAAAACCAAAGATAAGGAGGCGCGCATTCACTACGCGTTTGCCGCCGAGCACGCGGCTTAGAAATCGCGGGCAGAGGGATAACACACCGATATCAAGTTTGCCGCCGAGCACGCGGCTTAGAAACAATAGTGACTTATATCAAAAGAATCAAACTCGTTTGCCGCCGAGCACGCGGCTTAGAAAAATATCTAAATTGTTCTTGATGTTCTTTCCTAGTTTGCCGCCGAGCACGCGGCTTAGAAAAGTGTAGAGGGGGCCGTCGATAGCTGGCTTATGTTTGCCGCCGAGCACGCGGCTTAGAAAAATCTAGGTCATGAATAAATTTTTCTGGATTTGTTTGCCGCCGAGCACGCGGCTTAGAAAAAATCCTACCAGTAGTACGATTAACGCACTTCGTTTGCCGCCGAGCACGCGGCTTAGAAATTGGGAGTTCGCCAAATTTGTTAAACATACGCGTTTGCCGCCGAGCACGCGGCTTAGAAAATTGGCTGCATTAGACCCATCAGACGGGTGGAGTTTGCCGCCGAGCACGCGGCTTAGAAAATAATGATATGCTCATACCCCCGATGGTTGCTGTTTGCCGCCGAGCACGCGGCTTAGAAAACAAGTAATAAATTCAACTAATGATAGTAATTGTTTGCCGCCGAGCACGCGGCTTAGAAAAAGATTGCACAGACAGACGAAGGCATTGATGGGTTTGCCGCCGAGCACGCGGCTTAGAAATTGCTCGTTCTCTGGCATCTCTGCACACCAGAGTTTGCCGCCGAGCACGCGGCTTAGAAATCAAGCACATCGAGGCCGACATCACGCAAGATGTTTGCCGCCGAGCACGCGGCTTAGAAATTATTAATATATAACTTACTGTATTTTTTATAGTTTGCCGCCGAGCACGCGGCTTAGAAACAATTCTTTGACACTCATCTAGCTGCTGCATTGTTTGCCGCCGAGCACGCGGTAGAAATATTGTAATCTTCGCTTTTCATAATTAATCCTGTTTGCCGCCGAGCACGCGGCTTAGAAAACCGTTTAGAGGCTGAGTCCAGTTAGCGGTCGGTTCACTGCCGCACAGGCAGCTTAGGTGACGAAGGATCGAAACATCGTTTCGCAGCCTGAGGAAGTGAGGTCATGGATGACCGATGTGAGCCGCTCCATGGACGGATTGTTAGCACACACTCATTTTATTCCCGGCATTCGCTACGCTACTACCGGGCTACAACAGGCAGCTTAGGTGACGAAGGATCGAAAGATAAGTTTCGCAGCCTGAGGAAGTGAGGTCATGGATGACCGATGTGAGCCGCTCCATGGACGGATTGTTAGCACACACTTATTTCATTCCCCGGCATTCGCTGCGCTACTACCGGGCTACAACAGGCAGCTTAGGTGACGAAGGACCGAAAGATAAGTTTCGCAGCTTGAGGAAGTGAGGTCATGGATGGCCGATGTGAGGCGCTCCAGGGAAGGATTGTTCGCACACACTTATTTCATTCCCCGGCATTCGCTGCGCTACTACCGGGCTACAGCAGGCAGCTTAGGTGACGAAGGATCGAAAGATAAGTTTCGCAGCCTGAGGAAGTGAGGTCATGGATGACCGATGTGAGCCGCTCCAGGGAAGGATTGTTAGCACACACTTATTTTATTCCCCGGCATTCGCTGCGCTACTACCGGGCTACAGCAGGCAGCTTAGGTGACGAAGGACCGAAAGATAAGTTTCGCAGCCTGAGGAAGTGAGGTCATGGATGACCGATGTAAGCCGCTCCATGGATGGATTGTTCGCACACACTTATTTCATTCCCGGCATTCGCTGCGCGACTGCCGGGCTACAACAGGCAGCTTAATGGATGAGCAATATGCGGGGCTTTGTAACGTGTTTTTATCATTGGCAAATGATATTCACACCGTAATAGTCATGTTCAATAGAATCGAATGAGCTGCATGGATATAACGTTACAACAGTACCTATGGCAACCCATTCGTTTATCATTTTTAGTGACATTTTTATGAGCTAATTAGCTTTTTGTGTGTTAATGATGGCCTGAGAAAGCCCATCTAAGTAAGATGAAAGGATAGAATCTAATGACATCACATGATTATAAAAACCATTCCAGATTAAAACACAGGTCTTAATGATTGATGGTATTTTTCCTATAGAGGAAGTCTGATTGATTTCGTCATTTAATGCCTGTGAAACAAAACCCTTTCTTTTATCTTGTTCGGTTAGGCTTTCCGAGAAACGTTTTAGATCGCATTGTAAGCTCTCTAAATCGATTTGTTGGGTGGTGGTGGTATTATCTAATCCTATCTTTTTCATCACATAGAACGCTGTACATGTTTGTAAATTAGATTTTTGTTTTTTTAGCCAATCTTCACTATTTTCGAAACAATGACCATTCCAATTTTGTAACCCAATTGATTCACCATATTTCAAATAAATAGATGATTTTAATTGGCTTCGTTCTCCAGGTAGAGAACCGCCACCATAAAAGCTCTCAAATATTTCAGATACTTTTTTGCCTTCATATTGATTATTGGTGGCATTGCCTGCCATGATCATACCATCGACATTGGCTAAGGTTTTATAATAAGCGCCAAATTGGTTGATGATTTTTTGTTTTTCTTCGTTTTTCTGATCTTTTTGTAGCTTAGATATATCTTTCCTGTTTAAAAATATTTCCCCTGTTATTTCTGACAGATCACCAAGCCAGCCTGCTGCCATTAGCCTGTCTTGAACAACAGGAACAATATCTTTGAGATCATTCCAATAACTCGAGTTAATGATACTCTCGGGGACTGGTGTAAATGGGCCATTGTGGTTGTTTGCATCTAAAATAGCGAAGATATGCGCGACATCGTATAAATCATTATTGGTTAAATTGACTTGATGGCTATGTTTTATGTTTTGTGTGGATTGGCTTTGGGGAAATGTAGCAACATGGCTTGTTTCTGGGATGAGAAACTCATTCCAGCCAAATGAATCATAATAAAGTTTCCGAAATTTTGTAAGCATCAAGTTTGTGTTGTGTTCAATGGCTGCATTTTCGTCTTCGACTGATGTTATAAAACCGATATACTTTGACATGTCATAACATTGACTCGATGGTTCTGTATTGTGAGTCGACTCACCGAAATCAAAGTTAAAGTGAGTGAGCTCACCTAAATTAAGATTATTAATGCCTTTTTGACTGACTTGCGTATTCATTTTTACCCCTCTTTAGTGGTGTTGTGTGCTTTGCTTCCTTTTTCGGCCATTCGTCTGTATTAATCCTCATTGTTGATGGATTAATATTGAGGTCATCAACCGAAACATTCTAGATGATCAACTCTTTTTAGTGGCGTCATGTATCCAATAAGTCATGCATTTCATAGACAATTTTAAGAACCAAAGTAAATGATAAAAATCAAAAAAGCTATGGTTTTCATCCTTATTAAAGACTTTGCCGCGCAATTCAATGGAACAAAACGGAGAATTTACGATCGGCTCGGATACGTTCACTCACTACCGAGCCCTAATGCCGAAATCTCGTTTCACTACTCTGATCACATCCCCGGCATTCACTGCGCTGCTACCGGGCTACATTGGGCGTTTTCGGTTTGAACAAGGCTCGATGTCCCCCGAATGTAACGCATGTGAAATCTGGGGAAACTAGCCGATAAAAACCACTTAAAACCTGCGCCATTGCGGGTAAACGACCGCCATCTCCCGGCATTCGCTGCGCTGCTACCGGGCTACATTGGGCATTTTCGGTTTGAACAAGGCTCAATATCCCCCGGATGTAACGCATGTGAAATCTGGGGAAACTAGCCGATAAAAACCACCTAAAACCTGCGTCATTGCGGGTAAACGACCGCCATCTCCCGGCATTCGCTGCGCGGCTACCGGGCTACATTGGGCGTTTTCGGTTTGAACAAGGCTCGATGTCCCTCGGATGTAACGCATGTGAAATCTGGGGAAACTAGCCGATAAAAACCACTTAAAACCTGCGCCATTGCGGGTAAACGACCGCCATCTCCCGGCATTCGCTGCGCTGCTACCGGGCTACGTTGAACATTTAGGTTGAAATGAAACCATCCAACATCCCCAAGACGTAGCGAACAGGCTGTCTGACCAATTCACCGCCTCACCCCTTCCCTATTTTTTAATCATTCCTTACGATTCAAAAATCACAACCTGACCTTGCTTGTGCCAATCAGCCCCGTGTGATTGTCATAAAACCTTCATTGCACATAGGTGCAACAGTTCATCTCACTGTCATAAACCTTCCTTAAGATGGCTCCATTAAATCGCATCATCATTGACGAATAGCTTATGAAATCCCTAAGAAATGCGCCATTATCGACAGTTTCTTATCGCATGCGGCTCAAGCACATGGTTGCAATATTTCGTCATGAACCGGCTAATTGGCTCGGCGTTATATTAGTTTGCTTGTTTACCTACCTAGTTGTTGCGCCAGTCATTTCTATTTTACTCAGTGCGATCATCGCGCATACCGGTGATGAAATGCATACCCATGTGTTGGCTGGGCAATGGAGTCGTTATTACTTAATTCGCACTTTGGCCTCGCGGATGTCAACACTGCTATTGTGGACACCACTCGTGAATACCTTAGCGGTAGCGCTGAGTGTCGTTTGCGCGACGTTGCTGATTGGGGTGACGTTGTCTTGGCTGGTGCAGCGCACCAATATGGCGGGGCGACGCTGGTTTGTCAGCGCACTGATTGTGCCTTTTATGTTGCCCTCTTGGACCTTTGCTCTCGCTTGGAAAACCATTTTTAAAAACGCATTGGTCGGCGGTCAGCCGGGCTGGTTAAGTGCGCTGGGCATTCAAACGCCTGACGCATTAGCCTATGGCTATGTGCCATTGGTGATTATTTTAACGCTACACTTTACCCCGTTGGTCATTTTGATTGTGGGTAATGCGCTTAAGCGTTTCGATAGCCAGTTGGAAGACTGCGCGCTGATTTTGGGTACACCTCGGCGCACTATCGCCCTGAAGATTATCCTACCCCTGATGCGTCCAGCTCTTTTGTCAGCGGCGCTGCTGATTTTTGCCGATTGCATTGGTGAATTTGCTATCCCCTATATTTTAGGCCTACCAGTGCATTTTAATACCCTCTCGACCCAGCTCTATCGCGCGTTAGATTCACGGCAAAACGGGGTCGCAGCGGTGCTCTCAGCCGTGATCATGTTGATGGGAGTACTCACCTTATTATTGGATGTCAAAATGGTGCGCGAAGCTAAACGCTTTATCACCGTGGGTGGTAAAGGCGCCATAGAGCGTCAATCTAATCTGGGTCGTTGGCGTTATTGGGCCGCACTACTGCCCTTTTGTTTTGTATTGATCAGCGTGGTGATCCCACTACTCACCCTGTTTTTATCTACCATTATGTTGGTGCCGGGCCGCTTTAACCCGAGCAACTTTACCTTGGCATTTTGGATTGGTCATCATCTTGACACAGTAGCCATGCATAACGGCATTTTACTCAGCCATGATTTTTGGCGAGCCGTCAGCAATACTATTGTTATCGTTGGTTCAGCATCGGTTGTCGCGGGGGTGTTAGGGCTGCTGGTTGGCTATGCGGTGATGCGCTGTTCGGTGCATAGCATCAGCGTGTTTATTCGTCAGGTGACGTTTTTACCCTATCTGGTTCCGGGAATTGCCTTTGCAGCGGCGTTTTTGTCGTTGTTCGCGGTCTCGCACGGGCCCATCCCCGCGCTGTATGGCACGCCTGCTTTACTGATTATTGCACTTATCGCCGAAAAAATGCCCTACGCCAGCCGTTCAGGAATTGTGGCGATGACACAGCTCGGCAAAGAGAGTGAAGAGGCGGCGCGCATTGCCGGCGCAGGTTGGATCAAACGCATCACGCGCATTATTGTGCCCATTCAAATTGCCCCCTTGGTCACCGGCATTGTCTTGCCATTTATTTCCGGCATCAAAGGGGTCAGCTTGTTTATCATTTTAGCTATCCCTGCCACCGATGTCTTATCAACTTATTCGCTGCGGCTACTCGATTACAACTACGACCAAGCCGCTAATGCCGTGGTCTTAATGATCGCTCTAATCGCTTGGGGCGGTACCGCATTGATTGGAAAAATAACGGGTAATAGCCTTGCAGAAGGGTTGGAGAAATAACATGCCTGCGATTCATTTGAGAAATCTCACTAAAACCTATTCCGGCGCGGCGAGCCCTGCCGTGAACAATCTGAACTTAGAGGTCAAAGACGGTGAGTTTCTTTGTCTTTTGGGGCCCTCGGGTTGTGGCAAAACCACCATTTTGCGCATGATTGCGGGCATCGAACCGATTAGCCAAGGCGAGATTGCCATTGGTGAACGAGTCGTCGACTCCATGGAACAGGGGTGTTTTATCCCGCCAGAAAAACGCAATATTGGTCTGGTTTTTCAAAGTTACGCACTTTGGCCACACATGAGCGTTGCTGAAAACATTACCTTTGGTCTAAAAGTGAAAAAGTTACCCGCCGATGAGATCAAAGCGCGCAGCCAAGATGTGATGAATAAGCTCAGCATCGCCCCATATGCCAAGCGTTATCCAGCGCAGCTTTCTGGCGGCCAACAGCAACGCGTGGCGTTAGCGCGCATGCTGGCGGTCAACCCCGATGTATTGCTACTGGATGAACCGCTATCCAACCTTGATGCAGCGCTACGCCTTGAGATGCGCGCTGAGCTGCGCCGCATTCATGAAACCTTCGGCACAACCATCATTTTTGTCAGCCATGACCAATGGGAAGCCATGACACTGGCCACCACTATTGCGGTGATGAGCGAAGGGCACTTGCAACAAGTCGGGACCCCACACGAGATCTATGCCTTGCCAGTCAACCGTTTTGTTGCCGATTTTATGGGAAGTCCAAAACTAAACCAGATCAATCTTAACCAGCCTGAATCGGTATTAGCGAAGCATCTACAGCAACGCTTTCACCTGCCCAAGCAGATCGACTCATGTGGTATTCGCCCAGAAGCGCTGATCTTAAATAAACAGTGTTCATACGATGCGCTCGCGATGAAAATCACCACCATTATCCCAACAGGTGGCAGCTGGATTATCGAGCTCAGCAACGGCGCAGAACCGTTGCACTACTCCACGCAACTGCACCCTCAATGGCAGATCGGTGATCTAGTCTTCTGCCAATTTCCTGATGACGCGCTGCATTTTTTTGATGCGGACGGTACATGCCATCGTTTTAGCGAAGTCAATGCAGACACCCAACAAGCCTGTTGAACCAGCAGAACCGTTCTGCGCCATGCGCAAACAAATCCATTGTGTTATTGACCAAAAGGAACATTGAATGAACCGCTCATTGAAAACCAGTTTGATGGCCATCACAGCCCTATTCGGTGGAGCGAACCTCGCCCACGCGACGCCAACCAACTTACCAGCGCTGATTCAGGCCGCGCAACAAGAAGGCTCGCTGACTATTTATGCCTCGACCGGCAAAATCGTCACGCAGGCAAAAAATTTCAGCAAAAAATATTCAATTCATGCCATCGGGGTCAAAGCCAAAGCGCCGCAAATTATAGAGATCATGAGCCGCGAAGCAAAAGCACATAATGTTCGAACCGATGTAGCGTTAGTCGAAGATACCCCCGCCGCCATTGTGCAGTTAATCGGCAGTGGTGCGGCCATGAGTTACCTGCCAGCCGGTTTAAAACATGATATTGCTAAGCGTTACCAAAACCCACTGGCAGTGGTACTAGCGCCCAATATTATTAGTTACAATACGGCTCACCACCGGCACTGCCCCATCACTAATATCTGGCAGCTAACGCTGCCTCAATGGCGCGGTCATATTGCCATGCAAGATCCAACGGCAAAACCGGCCTATACCGACTGGTTCAACCAGATGGCAACCCATTATGATGCGCAGATGCGTCAAGCCTATCGTCAGCAATTTGGCAAAGCGCTCCCAGCTAATAGCAGCAGTGCTACAGCGTTATTTGTGAAGCGCTTAGCGGCCAACCATCCACTGCTCACCCATTCAGATACCGATGCGGCAGCGGCCATTGGCTCACCAGATGCCAAGCAAGATTTTGTGGGGATCATCTCAAGCGCCAAATTTCGAAAAAACAAAGATGGTATGAAATTGGGCATTTGTAATGGATTAAAACCATTTATCGGTTGGAACTATCCAACTCTGGGTCTGATCGCTTCAGGCACTCATCACTTAGCCGCAGCAAAACTGTTTATCCATTATGTATTGACCCAGCAAGGGATCGCCCCGCAAAGCGTTGACGGCAAGATGTCGACCAACCAACAGGTCAAACTGCCGGCTAATGAAGCGTCCGGCATTGGCAAATATCGTCATCAATTAATGGTTTTTGATATCAATACCGCCAAATCAGATTGGCAGCATCGTCAAGATTGGCAAGATCTTTGGAACTTAAGCTACATGCAATAATGACTAGGCGGATCGCACTCAGCACTACGCCCCTTGAGGCAAGGAACAGAACTTGAATAATCACAACATTCAGCTGCGCGAAGCAGCCCTTAAAAATATTATTTTGGCCGCAGGTGAAACCGCTTTAGCGCATTTTCGCGCTCGCCCAGCGGGCCAGTTTACCCTCAAAGGGGATCAGGACTATTTGACCGAAGCCGATAGTTTGGTAGAGCTGCAGATCCACGCAGCGATTCATGAACAATTTAGCGATGACCAGATTTTTGGTGAAGAAACCGGTGAACACTCTGGAAACGCTGCGGCGCTGTGGGTGATTGACCCCATCGATGGCACGGCTAATTTTGCTCGCGGGATTGCCCATTTTTGTATCGCGATTGCCTTTGTACTCGATGGCAAAACGGAACTTGGTGCAATTTATAACCCTGCTACCGGTGAGCTCTATCAAACGCGGCGCGGCCATTATGCGAAAAAAAATGGCCAGCCTTTACAGGTTGCTTGTCCTGAAGCACTTAACTGCGCCACCTTTGAGCTGGGTTGGTCTACTCGCGTTTCACAGCAACGCTATTTGGATGTCATGACGCAGATGCTTGACCAAGGCGCGAACGTACGCCGCGGGGCATCAGGAGCATTAGCCCTAGCCTGGGTGGCCGAAGGACGCGTTGACGGTTACATCGAGCTGCATATGAATGCGTGGGACTGTTTAGCTGGGCTATTACTGGTCAGTGAAGCAGGCGGTGAAACGGGTCGTTATCCAGAAAATTTAGAGGCCATCTACAGCGGAGGTTCCATTTTAGCGGCCTGCCCAATAGTGGCGCAAACCCTCTCGGATATCTGTGATATTCCACTGTTAAAGCCAGCAGTGGCATTGGCCGATGAGAGGCTCCCTAATGGGGCCAAAAAACACTACCCTCTGCCCCCAATAAGCTTGATCCAAGCCGATCTGCCGAATTTGGGTGTGGATCTGTATATCTCCGGCTCAACTGGGGCAACCGATTTAGCATTGCTACAAAAGCACCAAATTACCACGGTCATCAACTGCGCGGTCAATTTAGATATCGACTGGGTTAAATATCCCACCGAGCATGTCCCTCCGCAGTTGATTCGCCATGGCAGTGGTGCAATCCGCTACTATAAATTAGGGCTGATTGACGGCGCAGGCAACCCTCCCGAGCTACTCTATGGCGGGTATCAAATGATGCGCGCAGCGCTATTGCAACAGCTGCCCGATAAACCTTCATATCGCAATCGCGAACATGGCAATATCTTGGTTCATTGCCGTGGGGGACGCAGTCGTTCGGTGATTTTGGTTGCGCTCTTCTTACACCTTGAATACCCGCAGCGCTACCCGACCCTTGATGCCGCAATTGCGCTGATTCGCAAGCGTCGCCAGTTGCACCCAAATGAGTGGGTAGAAGCGCCCAAACCTGAACTAAGAGCGTTAGCCGAGCACGCCATTAAGATGCACCAGGCAATGGGCAATCTCCCGTTCAGCGGCCCAAAATCACCCGAGGTTGGCCAATGAGTAAGCAAAACGAGCCGCATATCAGTACGGCTGCTGACGTTGCAGCGCTTGCCGGGGTATCACGCTCAGCGGTTTCTCGCACATTTACCCCTGGCAGCAGCGTCTCGGTAGAAACCCGCCGTAAGGTGTTAGCCGCTGCGGAGCAGCTAAACTACCATGTAAATATGCTCGCCCGCGGTTTATCCAAGCAGGCCAGCCGCCCTATTTGTATTTTGGGGGGGAATTTAAGTGCCCCCTATCAGGCCAGCTTGTTGGACCAGCTTACCCAACACATGCAGCAAGCGCAGCGTGCCGTGATGGTCATTAACACCGCCGGCGGTGAACACAGTGCCAATGAAGCATTAAAGCAAACTTTGCACTATCGAGCAGCGGCCACCATTGTATTATCCGGCTCGCCGCAGGCTTCGTTAATTGAAAACTGCCTTCAAAGCGGGCAGCAGGTGATCTTAATCAACCGCATGGGCCAATTTGAAGGGGCCGATCATATTGGGATCGATTACACCACCACCATGGCGGACGCTTATCATATGTTAAGCCGCGCGGGGTGTGAGCAGGTTGCAATGCTCTCGTCGTGCGCGCAATCGCCAAGTATTCGCATTCGTGAAAAGAAATTTCTAGAGGCAGCATTTCAGGCGGACTCTGAGGTTCAGTTAGTGCGCGCCGGCCCAACCTGCTATGAGACTGGTGCGGCGGCGGCCCGTCAGTTACTCGCTGGGCGCAATCGTCCCGATGGCGTTTTTTGTGTCACCGATCTTATTGCCTGCGGCTTTATTGATGTGGCCCGCCATGAATTTGGTCTGCGCGTACCGGAAGATATTTGTGTTATCGGCTTTGATGATATTGAACAAGCCGGCTGGGTGGGTTATCAGCTCACCACCTTTGCTCAGCCTTTAAATACAATGGCATCCGCTATTATCCAGTTATTAAACACGCCGGATTTACCACGCGAGCATAAAACAACTTTATTTCAAGCCAAACCAGTTTGGCGAAAAACCGTCCGTATTTCACCCTCGGCTATTAACCCATAGAGGAACTATTATATCGATAAATCAATCAAAGCTATTTAAATATTCAATTCATTATGTGCATTCAATAAACGGCTGATTCATTTACTCAGCCGCCTATCAAACATGCGCTAAATTTACCAAATAAATATAAATCTATTTATATTTTCAAAAATTGACAGTTCACTTAAATATATTTAATTCATTTATTGAAAGGATTTTATTATGAAGTTATTTAAATTATCTATTTTGCCAATTATTGGTCTATCGATCATGAGTCATGCTTATGCTACGACGCTTTCCTATGATCACGAATATGAAGATGTCTCGCAAGCACATACCGATGAACTGAGTATTAGCCATCAATTTGATTTTGGGTTAGGGACATCAGCGACCTTAAAATTCACCCCTAACGACAAACCAAATGGCGATTCAGGCAGCGCCTTCCAAGATGATCGTTGGGATGAAACAAAAATTGGTCTTAACTATCCCATTGCTCTCAGCCATGATTGGAGCATCATCCCAGGGGTATCATTATCCCGAAAGCATGATGAATACAAATATAAACCGTATTTGAAAGCTAAATATAAAATAACCCCTCAATTAACACTTTCTGCACGCTACCGCCGCGAAATGACTCATTATACCTTAGGCAAAAAAACCAAACTACAAAATCGTTATGATGCTGGCGCCAGTTATAAGATAAATGCATTTAAACTAAGCTATACATTCACGTATTATCAAGCCAATACAATAATTTTTAATCATGAAAAACATGACTACGAACATAAAATTGATATCAGCTACAAATTAAGTAAACACTGGTCACCATTTGTTGAGTTTAAAAATGAAGCCGTAAGTTCAAAACTTAGTGACCGCCAAACTGAATATAAAGTTGGCATAGACTACAAATTTTAATCGAATAAGGTTTTATCATGAAATTATCACACTCGGCTTATTTAGCCAGCGGCTTATTGGCTCTGGCCATCGGCTCTGCCCAAGCGCAACAAACTTGGACACTCAACAAAGTGGTCAGTTTAACCCGCCATGGCGTTCGTCCTCAAACAGACACGGCTAAGTTAAATAAAGCGACCGGTTTAGACTGGTCTAAATTTGCTGTTCCTGATGGTCAGTTAACCGGCCATGGATACGCCGGTATGCGCTTGCAAGGCAACTACCAATTGCAGCAGTGGCAAAGCCAAGGGCTAACGATTGGTCAAACTAAACAATGTGCCAATCCCAACGACTATTTTTTATGGTCGAGCCCATCACAACGCATCAAAGCGACGGCTAAAGCCGTGGCCGATGGCATGTTCCCGGGCTGCGGCGTCATGCCAGCATCGGTTAGCGCCAAATATGGGCCACTCTTTGAGCTTTACCATCTGCACCAAGCTCATCCAGACAAAGCGGTCATGAAGCAACAGATCATGGCGAAAATGGGGTCACCAGAGCAAGTGGCTAAGCGGTATCAAGCCAGTGTCGAACTGCTGAAAAAAACAGTCTGTGCGCCCAATAGCTGTAAATTTCTCGATAAGCCTTGGGGCGTTCATTTTAAGTCAACGGGTAAACCAGAATTAGAAGGACCGGGAAAATATGGTGCAACCATCGGCGAGACCGTGCGTTTGCAATACAGTGATAACTTACCGATTAAAGATGTAGCCTTTGGTCACGGCGTCAATGCTAAAGCGGTTAAAAGCCTGATGGCGATTCACGCCGCAGAATATAATTTAGCGCTGGATACACCAGAGTTTGCAGCCCACAGTGGCTCGCTGCTAATGCGCCAAATTCTATCAGCGCTGACGGCTGGCACAACTTTACATGCGCAGTATCCAGGGGATCAACGCCTTGCGCGACCTTTAGTGATGTTCTTTGGCCACGATACTAACATTGCTGAAATTCAAACCATGCTCGGTTTTAACTGGCAGCTAGCGGGCTACCCACGTAATGACGTTCCCCCCGGTGCCACTTTAAGCTTTGCCCATTTTAGCAACCAACAGGGTCAACAATTTGTGCGAGTTCGCTTTGCTACGCGCAGTCTTGACCAATGGCGCAGTTTATCTCCATTAACTCACCGTCATCCGTTATTGCATGCTGATCTCAGCTTTAAAGGCTGTCAAACCACTCCAGTGGGTACGTTATGCCCGATAGCTCAACTGGTGCATCGCGCTAGCCGACTACTGGTTAAAGATGGTCAGCAACTGGCTGTATTTAAAACCAATTAACCTCGTATCAAAGGGCAAAGTAATAAACGTTGTCTAAGTAATACTAGACGGTGATGACGATCCATCACCGTCTAGCATCCAATGTTCTATTGGTGAAAGCCAAACCATTACCTTCGATTTGTTTCATGACATTGTCAATTCATCGATGTCGGCTCAATGTCCCTGTCAGCTATACTGGTTTGAGCAACCATTTTCTCTGGTTATTTATATGAGTCATCAAAGAGCTAGCGTCCTTTTTAGATCCAACCCACCAGACTCATCCATCTTACGTAGGAACGTCTGAGCGCATAGTCTTTATTTGATTATGCAGCTAATTGTTCAGCGTGTTCTAGATAAGCGCGTAGCAATGCCAATAGCAGCGGCTGGATCTGCGCGGCCTGATCGGGAAGATAGTCAAATGGCAGTTGCTCTTGCATATACACGTTTTGCGCCATTTCAAGTTGCACCGCGTGGATCTGTTGCTCAGGTTGACCAAAATGGCGCGTGATATAACCCCCTTTGAAACGACCATTCACCACCCAAGTGTACGCACTGCTTTGACACACCGGCGTCAGCGCTTCAATCAAACGCTGATCGCAGCTTTGCCCCTGGTTAGTCCCTAAATTGAGATCGGGCAGTTTGCCTTCAAACAAAAATGGAATTTGGCTGCGAATGGAATGCGCATCAAACAATAAGGCATAACCGTATTTTGCTTTAAGGCGCGCCAACTCAGCTTTGATTTGTTGGTGATAAGGCTGCCAAATATGGCGTAGCGCCCACTGCTGCTGGGCAACGCTGACGGGTTGACTAAACAGCGGATCGCCGCTAAAGAGTGTCTGCGGAAAAACGCCGGTACTGTTGCCTTGATAGAGCGGCTGGTCGTCACTAGGGCGATTCAAATCCACCACATAGCGAGAATAGTTGGCCATAATCAAACTCGGTCTGAGTGAATGTACCGCCTCATATAACCGCGGTAAATGCCAATCTGTATCAGGTAGTTTGGCACCCTCTTGCGTCAATTTTGCGGCGACTTCATCGCTAAGCGCCGTCCCCACATGCGGCATACTGATCAGCAATGGGCTATCGCCCTGCTCAAATTCAAATGCTTGACGCTGCATCACACACTCCTTGATAAACGCGTTGATGAGGAAGCTGACCGCCGAGCCAATAGCACAGCTCGGCTGGATCATCGATCTGCCATGCGACCATATCAGCGGCGAATCCGGGGGCTAACCGGCCTGTGGTAGCGCTCATACCCAGTGCACGAGCGCCGTGTTCAGTCACCCCAGCCAAAGCTTCTGCAGGGGTGAGACGGAATAAGGTGCACGCCATGTTCATCATCAGGCGCAATGACAACGACGGCGAGGTTCCCGGATTACAATCACTGGCGATGGCCATGGGGACCTGATAATGGCGCAGTAGTTCGATGGGCGGCGCTTTTGTTTCTCGCAGCAGATAGTAGGCCCCAGGTAACAATACCGCGACTGTACCCGCCTTAGCCATAGCGGCCACACCTGCTTCATCGAGATATTCAAGATGATCAGCTGAGAGCGCTTGATAACGCGCCGCAAGTGCACCCCCGCCTTGCAGTGAAAGCTGTTCAGCATGCAGCTTCACCGGCAAGTGGAGCTGCTTCGCGCAATCAAACACCCGAGCCACTTGGGCTGGCGTAAAAGCAATATGCTCACAAAACGCATCCACCGCATCAATCAGCTGATCAGCATGTAAGACGGGCAAAATCTGACACACCCAATCAATATAACGCTCAGGCTCATCTTTAAATTCAGCGGGCAATGCATGGGCTAACAATGCCGTTGCGCGGATCGTGACAGGCAGGTCTTGGGCCAGTTGGCGGATCACCTGCAACATTTTGCGCTCACTGGGCGCATCAAGCCCATAACCGGATTTGATCTCAACGGTGGTCACACCATCGGTGATTAATTGCAATAACCGCGCTTTAGCGCTTTGATAGAGGCTCTCATGGGTGGCTTCGCGAGTAGCTTGCACGGTCGCAGCAATGCCGCCTCCTGCTTGGGCGATCTGCGCATAGCTTTGACCTTGCAAGCGCAGATCAAACTCATGAGCACGCTGAGCGCCAAACACCAAATGCGTATGGCAATCAATCAGCCCTGGGGTCACCCACGCATGGGCTAAATCATGGCGCTGCTGATAATCACGCGCATCATCGATCGCCCCCAGCCAGCGAATGGTTGGGCCATCGGTGATGATTGCATTGACTTTGGGTTGCCCGACAACTTGCAGGTTATGCCATAATGTCGCCATATTAGCCGCTCCTTGTTACTGATCCAGCATCGGCAGGTTTAACTGATGTTCGCGGGCACAATCAATCGCACTTTGATAGCCCGCATCAGCGTGACGCATCACGCCTGTTGCAGGGTCATTGTGTAATACCCGTGCAATTCGCGCATCGGCTTCAGCGCTGCCATCACAAACAACTACCATACCTGCGTGCTGTGAAAAGCCCATACCCACACCGCCGCCATGATGCAAAGACACCCAAGTCGCGCCACTGGCGGTGTTAAGCAAGGCATTCAACAGTGGCCAGTCAGACACGGCATCCGAGCCATCTTGCATCGCTTCTGTCTCGCGGTTAGGGCTGGCAACCGAGCCTGAATCGAGGTGATCACGACCAATCACAATCGGCGCAGATAACTCCCCGGTACGCACCATCTCGTTAAAGGCTAACCCGAGTTTTTGGCGATCGCCTAACCCAACCCAGCAGATCCGTGAAGGAAGTCCTTGAAAGCGAATCCGCTCGCGGGCCATATCAAGCCATTGATGTAGATGGGTATTATCGGGTAGCAACGCTTTGATTTTTGCATCGGTTTTGTAAATATCTTCGGGGTCGCCAGACAGTGCTGCCCAACGAAATGGCCCAATGCCGCGGCAGAATAGTGGCCGCACATAGGCCGGAACAAACCCCGGGAAACAAAAGGCGTTACTGACGCCTTCATCTTGGGCCATCTGGCGCAAGTTGTTACCATAGTCAAACGTTGGCACGCCTTGCTCGTGCATCGCTATCATCGCTTGGACATGTTTGGCCATCGATTGCTTCGCCGCGGTCACCACAACCGCCGGTTCAGTTTTGCTGCGCTGGCGATATTCATCCCAGCTCCACCCCAGCGGCAGATACCCGTTCAGCGGATCATGAGCGCTGGTTTGGTCAGTTAACATGTCCGGCTTCACGCCGCGACGCACGAGTTCAGGTAACACCTCTGCAATATTACCCAATAGTGCAATAGACACCGCTTTGCCCTGCTCACAATAGCGTTGTATACGTGCTAAGGCATCGTCTAAGTTGTCGGCTTGTTCATCTACGTAGCCGGTACTCAAACGAAAATCGATGCGCGATTGTTGACATTCAATGTTCAGTGAACACATTCCAGCAAACGTGGCAGCTAACGGCTGTGCACCGCCCATCCCGCCAAGCCCTGCGGTTAATAGCCAACGCCCTTTGAGATCGCCTTGGTAGTGTTGTCGCCCTGCTTCAGCAATGGTTTCATAAGTGCCTTGCACAATCCCTTGACTGCCAATGTAAATCCAACTGCCAGCAGTCATCTGGCCGTACATCATCAGTCCTTTGGCATCGAGCTCATTAAAATGTTCCCAATTGGCCCAGTGCGGCACTAAATTTGAGTTGGCAATTAACACCCGGGGTGCATCGCAGTGAGTTTTAAATACGCCGACTGGCTTACCTGATTGCACCAACAACGTTTCATCGTCTTCTAAATCGCGTAGCGACTCGACAATTTTGTCGTAACAATCCCAGTTACGCGCCGCTCGGCCAATACCACCATAGATCACCAGCTCTTTAGGATTTTCAGCCACATCCGGGTCAAGGTTGTTCATTAACATCCGTAGTGGCGCTTCGGTCAGCCAACTTTTGGCACTGAGTGTAGTCCCGGTTGGCGCCTTAACGACACCGTCCCGATAGCGATTATCTGTGGCCATCAGCCTCTCCTTAAGTGTTCTATTTGCTCAAAACAACTTGTATATACATTTAAATAAAAGGTGACAGAATAATTTTAAAATGACAAGTTTTTTATTGTTAAATAGGGGCTCAAACTTAAAAGAAAATCGATTAAACACTGAAAATATCGTGATATGTACAGCCTAGGATTTACATTTTTACCATGTTTATATATATGTATAGACAAGAACACGAACACGAACACGAGAACGCTATGCCCCATTATTTTGCCCCATTGGCCTACCTACCAACCGGCTGGCACTCCGACGTCTGTATTGAAGTGGACCCAAACGGCATGATTGTCGCCACCACCGCCAACCACTCGGGCGAAAACTGCCAACGATTATCGGGCGCATTGGTGCCAGGCATGCCCAACTTACATTCACACGCTTTCCAGCGCGCCATGGCAGGCTTGAGCGAGCAACGCAACCATCCACATGATAGTTTTTGGAGCTGGCGCGAACAGATGTATCAGGTGGCATTAACCATCACCCCTGAACAGATGTATCAGATTGCTCGATACCTTTATATTGAGCTATTAGAAGGGGGCTATACCAGTGTTGCAGAGTTCCATTATCTGCACCACGACCCAACCGGCCAACCTTATGCCCCAGTCGATGAAATGGTCGATGCGATTAGCCGTGCAGCAACCGATGCGGGGATAGCGCTAACACTGCTGCCAACGCTGTATAGCTACAGCGACTTTGCCAGCGCCCCACCCAGCCAAATGCAGCGACGCTTTATTCAGTCCACTGAGCAATACTTACGCCAGATTGAGCGCATAAAACCGCTGATAGCCGGCCGCGCGCAGCAGCGCATGGGCGGTTGTTTTCATTCACTCCGCGCCTGCACGGCGCAGCAAATTACGCAGGTATTAGAGGAACTGCCCAATGATTGGCCCATTCATCTGCATATCAGCGAACAACAGCAAGAGGTTAATCGCAGTTTAGCCGTACATGGCACCACCCCACTGCATTGGCTGAGCGAACATGTTGAACTCGATGCCCGTTGGTGTTTGATCCATGCCACCCATTTGAGCGAGGCAGAACGCCATTATGCGGCTTGCCAGCAGGCAGTGATCGGATTATGCCCCAGTACTGAAGCAAGCCTTGGCGATGGGATATTTAATGCGGTCGATTATCTAGCTCAGGGAGGGCGCATTGGAATTGGCAGTGACAGCCATGTCTGCACCGATGTCAGCGAAGAGCTGCGCTGGCTTGAGTACACTCAGCGGCTAACAGCGCAGCAGCGCAATTGTCTAGCAAGCCGCGCTCACCCCAGTACGGGTGAACGGCTGCTGCGAGCCACATTACAAGGCGGAGCGCAGGCACTGGCGCAGCCTGTTGGGCAAATTAATACGGGGTTTCGCGCCGATTGGTTGATGTTAGATCTCGACAATCCATGGCTGATGCAAACGCCCAGCACGCACCTGCTCGACAGTTGGTTGTTTGCCCACCCCAAACGCGCCATCAAGGCGGTGATGGTGGCCGGTCGCTGGCGTGTACAGTCAGGGGAACACGATATCAAAGCGCAGGCAAGTCAAGCCTTAACCGACGCGCTGCGCTCTCTTCGCCAAGCCCTTAGCTAAGATAGCCACAGATAACGGGCAAGCATGCTTAAACTCATGATCACCACCAAATAGCGCAAATAGTTGGGGTTGATGCGAAACAAAGCATGCGCCCCAACCCAAGCGCCAATGAGCTGTCCGGTCAACATCACCAACGCAGCTGACCACAGAATATGGCCGGCCGCCAAAAAAACCACCAGCGAAGCAACGTTTGAGGCGCAGTTGAGCGTTTTGGCGACTGCTGTCGCATCCACCAGCGATTGTCCGCGTAGTGACACACCGGCTAAGGCAAAAAAAGACCCCGTGCCGGGACCAAAAAAACCATCATAAGCACCGATCAGCGGCACCACCAATCGTCGATATAATCGATCAGAACAACGGGGGTGCGCCATTTGACGAGGCCGCGGTGAGAATAAAAAATAGAGCGCAATCAGTGCCAACACCAATGGTACAATAAAGCTTAACCAACGGGTATCCAGCTGCTGGACCAGTAATGTTCCCAACATCGCTCCAATTAATGACCCAGCCATCAGGCGGCGAACATCGGCCCAGCGTACACGGTGATTGCGCAGCATGACAAACGAAGCGGTCGCACTGCCGACACTGCCTTGAAACTTATTGGTGCCAAGGGCAATTAATGGCGGAATACCACTGCTAATCAGTGCAGGGACGGTCAATAACCCGCCACCACCGGCTAACGTGTCAATTAACCCCGCCACACAGGCCACCAAAAATAAAAAAACCATCAGGTGCACAGATAACCCGTCACTGATATAACTCCCTAATTGCGCCACTATTGATGTCCTTATCCTATTTTATTTGTCATCTGATCAATACCGTAAAAACATCTAGCAGGCAACTCTGCAATAACCCTTCAGTTTGTGATCTAAGGCGCTTTTTATAGACTAAAAAATCAATAGTATGAACGAGATGGATTGTTACTGTGAATCGGCTTAGGTCATACTTAAGCTGGCGGTTAAGCCGCATGTGAATAACACAGGCAAGACCTGATGCAACTACGATGGTTGTATCAGGTCTTTTTTTTGCTCTCAAAACAAAGTCGTCGTCACGATGGATAAATAATAAGGAGATATAATTCTATGCGAGCATTTTTTCTTTTGGGCGGTTTGCTGTTAAGCCCCATTGCACTGGCCGTGCAACAAGTCCCGATTAATAGCCAAGCGATTCCAATTATTAAGGTAGGAACACTCGAGTTTCGCGATTTAAACCGTAACGGCAAACTTGACCCGTATGAAGACTGGCGCTTAAGTGCCAATGCACGCGCAAAAGATTTAGTCTCACGGATGACGCTCACAGAAAAGGCAGGCGCGATGATGCATGCATCAGCCCCTTCGCCAAAAAGTGTTTTAGGTCGCGGGCCAAATTATGATCGAGTAAAAGTCGCAAAAATGATCCAAACGGATCATGTCACTGACATGATCACGCGACTCGATGGTGACAACCCGAAACGTTTGGCTGAGCAAAACAATTTGCTACAAAAATTGGCTGAAGAAACACGCCTTGGTATTCCAATTACGGTGAGTAGTGATCCTCGTAATGCATACCATTACTCTGCACATGATGATTTTGATAGCGCAGCAGCAGGCGCATTTTCGCAGTGGCCAGAAGCCCCGGGCTTTGGTGCCATTGACTCGGCAAAAATCATGCGCCAAGCAGCCAATATTATTCGTCAAGA
This sequence comes from Celerinatantimonas yamalensis, assembly GCF_046054155.1. Lineage (NCBI taxonomy): Bacteria > Pseudomonadati > Pseudomonadota > Gammaproteobacteria > Celerinatantimonadaceae > Celerinatantimonas > Celerinatantimonas yamalensis. The sequence goes on along the minus strand of NZ_JBEQCT010000005.1, from coordinate 34,301 downwards.
ATATCGCGCAGTTGGCATTACCGAAGCACTCTCACCACAAGCTGATATTGCTAGCGAACCGCGCTGGGCACGGATCAATGGCACCTTTGGCAGCAGCCCAAAAGTTGTCCATGACATGGTCGAAAACTATGTTGCAGGCATGCAAAATGGCATAAACGGCTTAAATCGCAACAGTGTGGTTGCGGTCGTTAAACACTGGGTTGGTTATGGTGCAGCCAAAGACGGCTGGGATAGTCATAACTACTATGGCCGCTTTGCTGATTTTCAAGATGATAATCTTAAACAGCACATTTATCCATTTACAGGTGCATTTGCCGCTCATGTCGCAGCCATTATGCCCACCTACTCTATTTTGCAAGGTGCGAGCATTGATGGACATAAAATCCAGCCAACTGGGGTCGGATTTAGCCACTATATGCTGACCGATCTGTTACGTGGTAAATATCACTTTAATGGGATGATCTTAAGTGATTGGCTCATCACCTCTACTTGTAACAGTACCTGTAAAAATGGCGCACCTAAAGGGGAAACAGTTCGTCCAGAAGATTTGGGAATGTCATGGGGAGTGGGTGATTTAAGCGTCCAACAACGTTTTGTTAAAGCGGTTAACGCAGGCGTGGATCAATTCGGTGGCGTTGCCGATCCAACACCTATCGTAGAGGCTGTTAAACAAGGCTTATTGTCTCAGCAAAGCATTGATCGCGCCGTGACCAAAGTGATGCAACAAAAATTTGCTTTAGGACTCTTTGATGCGCCATTTGTCAATCCACAAAAAGCGCAAGAGGTGCTGAGTAACAAACGCCATCAACAACTAGCCAATGCAGCGCAGGCTCGCTCACTGGTCCTACTTAAAAATAGCCACCAACAGTTACCATTAAAAAGCGGCACCAAAGTCTATCTCTATCATGTCAGTGCTGACGTCGCTACACAACAAGGATTAATTGTCGTGGATACCCCTGAACAGGCCGATGTCGCGATTATGCGAATTGAGACGCCATTTAGCCACCCACATCCCAATTTCTTCTTCGGTGCACGCCAGCATGAAGGGCCATTGAATTATCGCGCTGATAATAAAGAGTATCAAAAAGTCTTAGCCATCAGCGCAAAAGTGCCAACCATTGTGACCGTTTATCTCGATCGTCCCGCGATTCTGACCCAAGTTGCACCGCATGCCAGTGCATTAATCGGTAATTTTGGGGTGTCAGACCCTGTTCTACTGCAATCACTGTTAGGCAAACACCACTTTAGCGGCAAACTACCTTTTGCTCTCCCCTCATCCATGCAAGCCGTTCAAGCGCAACATTCAGATCGACCTAACGATAGTAACAACCCACTCTATCCGTTTGGCTTTGGTTTAACCTTATAACGCTACGGGCCCATCATCGCCTTGATGGGCCACTCTATATTCACCTCTGAACAAAAATTCCAATTGATTGTGATATATTCCTTGGATTGCACAATGATTTCTAGCGTAAATAAGCAGTTCTCAATAAGTTGTTAATTTGTTAGATTAAACGATTTGGAGCGGTACCCATGGTCTGCAAACACATTCACCGCCCCATGCAACACAGCAACACATTGAAAAGGTATATACTGGCGAGCATGGACTAACACGTCATCAGATATCATCCTATCAACCGGCTAAGTCGACAACGGTTAGATAAGTCAGACGGGAATCAAATATGAACCATTTAGATAATAATTGTATTGCCATATTCGGGGCATCAGGCGACCTTACTCGCCGCAAGCTAATCCCAGCCCTATACCACCTTTATGCGACTAAGCAACTCTCCGCTTCGTTTTCCATTTTGGGGATTAGTCGGACTGAGTATAGCGATACGACTTATCGCACGAAAATCAAAGAATCGCTTATCGTCAGTGAAAAATTAGAAGATTCTGAGCAGCTCAACGAGTTTTGTTCTCACATTCACTATCAACCACTCGATACTGCCGATAAAGCCAACTACGCCGCGCTTAAAGAACGACTAGCGGCTTTGAGTGAACAATATCTCACCGCTGGTAATATCATCTATTATTTGTCGACCCCACCGAGTTTATATGGCGTCATTCCTGAGTGCTTAGCCGAACATGGGCTTAATCAAAATGATGATGGCTGGAAGCGTCTGATTGTGGAAAAACCTTTCGGTTATGATAAAGCCTCTGCAGTCGCTCTCGATGAACAGTTGCATCGCTTCTTTGCCGAAGAGCAGATCTATCGGATTGACCACTATCTGGGAAAAGAAACTGTACAAAATTTACTGGTATTTCGCTTCTCAAATGGTCTTTTTGAGCCACTGTGGAATCGAAATTACATTGATCACGTTGAGATTACCTCAGCAGAATCAATCGGTGTTGAAGGTCGTGGTGGTTATTATGATGGCGCTGGCGCGATGCGCGATATGTTCCAAAACCATCTATTGCAAGTTTTGGCGATGGTCGCCATGGAGCCCCCTGCGCTGATCAATTCAAATGCCATTCGAAACGAAACAGTCAAGGTCTTCCAAAGCTTGCATCCATTGGATGAAAAAGCCTTGGAACATGATTTAGTCTTGGGGCAATATACCGCGTCGAAAGTGCGTGGCGAGCCGTTATTAGGCTATCGTGAAGAAACGGGTGTTGAGGCGGAATCAAGCACTGAAACTTATGTTGCCCTGAAGCTCAGCATTGATAACTGGCGCTGGAATGGTGTTCCTTTTTACGTTCGAACAGGTAAACGATTACCGACTCGAGTAACCGAAGTCGTCATCCATTTTAAGAAAACGCCTCATCCTGTCTTTGGCCAAAATACCCCAGATAATAAACTCGTTATCCGCATCCAACCTGATGAAGGGATCTTAATGAAGTTTGGTCTGAAAAAACCAGGGGCAGGCTTTGAATCTCAGGAAGTTTCAATGGACTTTCGCTACGATAGTTTAGATGGTGACGAAGTGCTCACGGCCTATGAACGCTTACTACTGGATTCAATCAAAGGCGACCCAACACTCTTTGCCCGCAGTGATGCGGTTCTCGCCTGTTGGGATTTTGTTCAACCTATTTTAGATGTCGCACAGAGCAACCCAACGCGTTACGGGTATGCTTGTGGTACATGGGGGCCGAAAGAGGCTGATGAACTACTCAGCCGTGATGGCCGAGAATGGCGATTCCCATGTAAAAATTTAACCGATACCGACTATTGTGAGCTATAACCATGATCAATTATAAAGTGTTTGAAACGGCCGAGGCCGTCGTCACTGAACTGTCTGAACAGTTAGTGACTTATAGTCAACGTGATAAACCCATGCATATTTCGCTCTCTGGTGGGAGCACCCCTAAGTTGTGGTTTAAACTCTTAGCGAAAGATTATGCGACCAAAGTAAACTGGAATAATCTGCATTTTTGGTGGGGTGATGAACGCTGCGTCGAGCCAACTGATCCAGAAAGCAACTATGGCGAAGCCAAAGCGTTATTGTTCGATCACATCGACATCGATGCACAAAATATTCATCGCATTCTAGGCGAAAATGACCCAGATGATGAAACGCAGCGACTCGCTGAAGAAATCTGTGCCAAGGTTCCAAGTGTTAATGGTATCCCTTCTTTTGACTGGATTTTATTAGGCATGGGCGGCGATGGCCACACCGCATCATTGTTCCCTTATAAAACCGATTTTAACGAACCTAACCTAACCTTAGTGGCCGAACACCCAGAAAGTGGCCAACTACGGATCTCAAAAAGTGCACGTTTACTCAGCAATGCCAGCCGGATTACCTACTTGGTCTTAGGCGAGAGCAAAGCGCAGCGCCTATACGAAATTGCCACTCATGATGCGGCAGACTTGCCTTATCCTGCGGCGAAAATTAAAGCACTAAAAACAACTGAATGGTATCTTGATGCCAGTGCAGCAAAAGATTTATAAGTGAGGAGCTCAAATGAAAAAAGGTGATATCGGCGTCATCGGTCTGGCTGTCATGGGCCAGAACCTGATTCTTAATATGAACGATCATGGCTTTAAAGTGGTTGCCTATAACCGTACCACATCGAAAGTTGATGATTTTCTCAATGATGCTGCCAAAGGCACAGATGTGATTGGGGCTTATTCACTCGAAGATTTAGTGGAAAAACTAGAAAAACCTCGTAAAGTGATGCTGATGGTTCGTGCCGGTGATGTGGTCGATAAATTCATCGACAACTTAGTTCCGCTGCTTGAAGAAGGCGATATCATCATCGACGGTGGGAATTCTAACTATCCTGATACCAACCGCCGTACCAAAGCGTTGTCAGAAAAAGGGCTGCGTTATATTGGAACAGGTGTATCCGGTGGTGAAGAAGGGGCGCGTTTTGGGCCATCCATCATGCCAGGTGGTAACCCTGAAGCATGGCCTTTTGTAAAACCTATTTTCCAGGGTATTTCAGCCAAAACTGATCAAAATGAACCGTGTTGTGATTGGGTAGGTAAAGATGGTGCGGGTCACTTTGTAAAAATGGTCCACAACGGCATCGAATATGGTGACATGCAGCTGATTAGCGAAGCATATCACTTTATGAAGGAAGGCTTAGGTCTGTCATATGAACAGATGCAAACGGCCTTCAAAGCATGGAACAAAACCGAGCTTGATAGCTACTTGGTGGAAATTACTGCTGACATCTTAGGGTATAAAGATGAAGATGGTGAGCCATTAGTTGAGCATATTCTCGATGCGGCAGGCCAAAAAGGCACTGGCAAATGGACGGGGATTAATGCTCTGGACTTAGGGATCCCATTAACATTGATCTCTGAATCAGTGTTCGCTCGTTGCCTGTCATCACTTAAAGAGCAGCGCGTTGAAGCCGCGAAGTTGTTTAATAAACAGATTGGCAAAGTTGAAGGCGATGTTGCAGAGTGGATCGATGCGCTGCGTCAAGCACTACTAGCTTCTAAAATTATCTCTTACGCACAAGGCTTTATGCTGATTCGTCAAGCATCTGAAGACAACGAATGGGCGCTTAACTACGGCAGTGTCGCGTTGATGTGGCGTGGTGGTTGTATCATCCGTAGTGCCTTCTTAGGTAATATTCGTGATGCCTATGAAACGGACCCTGATATACAATTCTTAGGCTCTGATCAGTACTTTAAAGAAATTTTAGAAAACTGCATGGGTGCATGGCGTAAAGTTGTGGCTAAATCCATTGAGATTGGTCTGCCGATGCCGTGTATGACCTCTGCACTGACCTTTCTAGATGGTTACACCACGGATCGCCTGCCCGCCAATATGATACAGGCGCAGCGTGATTACTTTGGTGCACACACCTATGAGCGTCTCGATACTGCGCGCGGTGAGTTTTTCCATACCAATTGGACAGGCAAAGGTGGCAGTACCGCATCAACCACTTATGATGTGTAAATTCTCCCATTGAAGGCCGAAAGCTGACTAAAACTAACTGTCAGCTACCAATAAAAAGCCACCAAGTGACTCCGGTGGCTTTTTTGATCATCAAGCATTTGATTGGCTCTTTTGCCTATTTTTGCATATGAGCAAACTGTCCTATTGCTTGGACCACCGATTGCGCATGTCCGTTAATCTGCGCCATCATTTCTCCAGTTTTTTTCGTCAGTTCGACGCTCTGTTGGACCTGAGGTAGCAAGCTATCCATTTGCGTCACCGCGACTTTACTTTGGTTTTGGATATCATTGGCCATGGTATTGATTTGCGCAGTAGATTCAGCAGTGCGTTCAGCGAGAGTGCGCACTTCATCGGCTACCACGGCAAACCCGCGCCCGGCAGAACCCGCTCGCGCCGCTTCAATAGCTGCATTAAGAGCTAACAGGTTCGTTTGCTCAGCAATCCCTCGAATCGCTTGTACAATTTTAGATATCTGCCCAGAACGCTCACCCAGCGCTTTAACTTCTTCACTGGCCATCTCAATATTCTTTGCCATGGTTTGAATCCGTTTCACACTCTCATCGATATGTTCAACACCTTCATTGCACCAATCGCGAGTTTGTTCAGAGACATTATGGGCAAAACTGGCGCTCTCTCGTTCCTCTTGCTGACGAGCGACTTCTTCAGTGATATCGGTGGCAAATTTAATCACGCCAGAGACCCGTCCATCCTCATCAATAATCGGGTTATAACTCGCCTGTAGCCAACGGATAGAGCCATCTCTAGCCACTCGTTTAATTCTGTCAGCAAAAAACTCACCCTCTGCGAGTTTATCCCACAGCTGTCGATATTGCTTGCTCTGTGTAAAGGTTGTCTCACAGAGTTGTTTATGTTCCATATTAAGCATTTCTTGACGGCTATAGCCCATCACTCTCAAAAAGTTATCATTCACATTGGTCACTTTTCCATTGAGCGTGAATTCAATCGTTGCCATCACTCGATCAAAAGCCTTTACAATTGCTTTTTGGCGATAAAATTCAGTGACCTGCTCTGTAATATCCGAAGCTAATTTGACAATACCGATCACCTGACCTTGCTCATTTTTGATCGCCGAATAAACGGCTTCTAACCAAACAATGTCACCTTGTGCCTTGACCCGCGCCACACGTCCCGAAAAGCTTTCACCGCGGCTAAGTCGTTGCCATAATTGCTGATAATCAGGTGAGGCAACATACTTTGCTTCACATAACTGTTGGTGAGATTTGCCAATCAGCTCCTCTGCTTTATATCCCATCAGACGTAAAAAGTTATCATTGGCAAATTCTATGGTTCCATCGATAGAAAAATAGATCACGGCCATGGCTTGGCTAATTGCACCACTTTCAGCTTGCAAGCGTTCGAGCTGCTGTCCCAGCAACTGATTTTGCCGCTTGTGTGACGTTCTTGACCTGAATACATTCATTGTTATCATCTTTGTGATCATCCATAGTTGCAACCGTACGCTGAAAAATAGCCACAGCATCAAAATAGCTATTATAAAGCAAGTTATCAGCCAACTTTTGTTATTGATCTTAATAATAAAAAAATATTTTATTATTTAATTAGTTAACAATACGTACAAAAAATAACCCTATTAATAGTTGGGAATTGGTATCCGCATTTTTTGCAAGGTGCATTGCAATATGCACTTTACATTCTCGTGAGTGGAAGCTTTAAAATGCCTGTTAGTTTAGTTAATTGAATATAATTGCTCATAAAAATTCATGGAAACTTTTTGAAAAGAGCGTTCTAAACAGCAACATAGATTAAGGCGGTATTTGATTAGCCATTTGTTTGAAAGCAAACCGCAATCATATAAGAGCTTCGCCTATAGCAACATACTGATTCAGCTGTAATAGCGAAGAGTAATGGCAATCATACTGGCGTATAACTACGCCTTTGTGCGCACGAAAAACAGATAAAGGAGCATTTTAGGTATGGCCAATTTTTGGGTTAAACGTACTATTCGCCTACAACAGCCTCTCACCCCCAGCCAAACAGCGAAACTGGCTCACTATGAAGGTCTTGCTGATTATCAAGATCAAGCACTTTTGCTGACCTTGCATTATGATGCTCGCAAGCTCAATTTTGAAGGAATAGTGCACGAGATACAGCTTACGTTAGCCCAAAGTCGCTGGAATCGCTGCAAAGCGCGTTATTATCAGTTTACTGACAGTAATTTAGCCGACGCTGCTGGAGCAAGCCCTCCTTGCTGTAACAAACCCCCTCGCCGATAATCGCTATGCTTGGAGTCAAGCACTCTCTGTTGGACATCTATTCCTTGGCTGAGCTTTTCAGTGCCCTATTGATGCAATAACATCATTGCAAAAACAATTTTCTCCCACAAAACGCCTCTTTTGGTACACTCTAGCCTATTACTCTGGTTGATCTCACCTTCATCACAGATCACCGTACCTGAATTGCTCAAAAAACACACTTAACTGTTGGTGACAGAGCTTATTTCATCCTAAAGGAGTCATTATGGCTGAGCCAGTCACTAGTAAATCACTGCTCTGGTTAGTCGCTATCGCTTTTTTCATGCAAACACTCGATGGCACTATCGTTAGTACTGCGCTACCCACCATGGCTAAAGCACTTAACCACAGCCCGCTACAAATGCAATCGGTTGTGGAAGCTTATCTATTGACGGTCGCTATATTGATCCCTGCATCAGGGTGGTTGGCCGATCGCTTTGGCACGCGTCGCATTTTTATGCTGGCCATATTTATGTTCGCCTTGGGGTCACTTTGCTGTGCTGAATCCTCATCCCTTGAGCAGTTGGTCATCTCCCGTATTCTGCAGGGCATCGGTGGATCATTAATGCTGCCTGTGGGGCGACTAGCCATTTTACGCAGCATTCCACGCCGGCAATTTTTAGCAGCCATGAGTTTTGTCGTCATGCCGGGATTACTCGGCCCGGTTATCGGCCCTGCACTTGGGGGGTTATTAGTCGAGATCGCCAGCTGGCACTGGGTTTTTTTGATCAACTTACCGGTTGCATTAATAGGCTTAGCCGTCTCCTATAAGGTCATGCCTGATCTACGCTACTCGAGAGGTCAACGATTTGATTACCTCGGATTTACCCTGTTAGCCGGAGCAATGGCCGCATTAACAATAGGCCTTGATAAACTCTCTCACTATCAGGCCGGGAACTACCAAGCAAGCTACTATCTGATTGGAGGTATTTTACTAATCGTCAGCTATGGTGCGCTGGCTAGCTATCAAAAATCTCCGCTATTTCCTCCGCAGTTATTCAGTGTGCGAACTTTCCATATTGGTTTTTGGGCCAATTTGTTCTACCGTATGGGCAGTGGTGCAATGCCTTTGTTAATCCCATTGTACTTACAATTGGGGCAAAGCTTGACACCATTTCACTCAGGACTGGCGATGATCCCGATTGCATTGTCCGCGATGATTGCTAAAAAATATGTGGTGCAATTGATTCAACGTTTTGGTTATCGCAATACTTTGCGTAGCGTCAGCATCATGCAAGCCATCTGCTTTAGTTCTTTTACGCTCACCAACCATTCACTGCTGGGCATATTAATACAGTTATCCGTTTTAGGGGCTTTAAATTCCATTACTTTTAGCGGCATTGGCACCATTGCATTACGTGATCTCAACGATGAACAAGCCAGCCCTGGCAATACGTTATTATCAGTAATCCAGCAACTCGGATTTAGTTTAGGAATTGCCAGTGGCGCTACATTATTAGCACTCTTCTATCAAATTACACCTGCTGGTAACAGCATTTTATGGAGTTTTAATTGGAGTTTTATTGTCCTTGCAGCAATCGTACTGATTCCAAGTTTCTTATATCTACTGCTACCCAATGATGCCCCTTTACACCAGCGACGCTAAGCGCCCAAAAATTCACGCATTAATAGCGATAATGTCGACGAGCTACTGACCTTAAGCGCAGCTGATGAGCCGATTTGCTCATCAGCACTCGGCTGCTGGTCACAAGCCATTCAAAAGTAAGGCTGTAAAATTAACGTGCAGGGCTCAAAAAACGTCGCCATTCCTTTTTGGATAAAAGGAATGACAACTGCTTATGATAGCGTACAGACCGTCAAAGGGACCACGATCACCGTTGAGAAAATCGACTCTCGTTAGGGGTGCGGTGCACCACTTTGTAAATAAGCACCGAGCAGTGTGATGGTATGTTCAAGCCCCAAATAATGGGTGCGCTCCATACCATGAGAGGCATGTACGCCAGGGCCAATTAAGGCGGCGCGGATATCGCGTCCACCGCGCAGCGCTGCACTGGCATCTGAGCTATAAAATGGGTAAACATCCACAGCAAAGTCGAGGTGATAACGGGTCGCAAGCTCAATGAGATGCGAGACCATTTGATAGTCATACGGGCCTGAGGAATCTTTGGCACAAATACTCACCTGACGCTCATTACAGGTAAGGTCTTCACCAATACAGCCCATATCCACGGCAATAAATTCACTGATCTCTGCAGGCAAACACGCTGCCCCATGTCCCACCTCTTCATAGGTTGAAAACAAAAAAGTGACGTTATATTGCGGCACAATTTGTTGCTCTGCGAATAATTTCAGCAGGCCAAAAACACTAGCGACATTAATTTTATCATCGATAAAACGCGATTTAATAAAACCGCTATCAGTTAACACGGTTTTTGGATCCAAACAGATATAGTCGCCCACTTGGATCCCTAAACGGGTTACATCGTCGCGGTTTTGCACCACTTCATCAAGACGGACATACATCTGTTCAGGCTCACGAGTACGGCTTTTAGCATCTTTAAATACATGGGCTGCTGGAGATAGACTTAAAAAAGTACCGCTGTAATGACGCCCATCACGCGTTCGAATCGTGCAGTATTCACCATCAGCAGTGGGCCAAATCAACCCACCAATCGCAGCAAAGTGAATGCGACCTTCTGCATCAATACTTCGCACCATGGCCCCTAAGGTATCCACATGAACGCCAACACCGATGGTTCGGCTTTTATCTTGCCCTTGGATAGTAAAGCGTCCATTGCCTTTATGATCGCGGCTAAAAACGCCTTTATAAACTTGGCACTCTTGCTCAATTCGAGCCATCACTTGATGGCAGTAGCCACTGGGTGAGTCAATCGTTAAAATCTCTTGGGCTAAACGCGTCACATAGGTGCGGTCAATCTTATCGCGCATCACATATCACTCCTTGGTGCTAATATTGACAAAATAGTCGCGGCTTAAACAGACCCTTGGCGCAACAAACGGTTAAACCATGATCCTGCTCTACCCATAAGGGAAAGTCCACTATGCCGATAGTGCGGCCAACGGATGAATACTGCGCGAACCATCCGAACCGACAAATACTTCACAATGCACGCCATAACTGCGGGCGATTTGCTCAGCGCTTAACACCTGACGAGTTTGACCAAAAGCTTCAACCTCTCCGGCCGCTAAAATCATGGTGTAATCTGCAAAACGATGCGCTAAATTGAGATCATGCAACACCATCAAGGTCGTAATATTTTGTTCTTGGGTATAGCGACGGACGGTCTGCAACAAATGCAGTTGGTTGGCTAAATCCAAGGCAGAGGTTGGCTCATCAAGCAGCAGCAAGCGAGGTTTACGAATCAAGGCTAAGGCTAAAGCGACCATCTGTTGTTGACCGCCAGACATTTCATTGGGCATTCGATGACTTAAATGGGTCAGCGACAACATCTCCAACATTTGCTGCGCTGCAACTAAACTCTCGGGGCTCGCCCGGAACTGCATATTTTGCGTGTTTTGTGCCAGTAGTAGCAGTTCAAAAACGGTTAACCGAACCGAATTAGATGAAAATTCTTGGGCAATATAACCAATTTGCTGACTGCGGGCCTTCTGGGGCATTTTATTTAAACAGTGCCCGTCGATAGTCACACAGCCACGCGCTTTAAGTAACCCTGCCAACCCTTTCACCAAGGTTGATTTGCCAGCACCATTACGCCCAAGCAAAGCTAATGATTGACCCGCCATCACCGTGAAACTGACCGGTTTTAAGATCTCAACAGAGCCGATTTTAACCGCAAGTTTGTCGACTTTCAGCATTAACGTCTCCCCATACTTCGACCAAAAACCAACCAAATAAAAAATGGCACACCTAACAAGGAAGTCACGATACCAATCGGCAAAATAATCCCAGGGATCAACATCTTACTTATAATTGAAGCCACCGTCATAATCAGAGCCCCTGTCACCATCGTCATCAACTGGGTAAATCGCTGATCTTCGCCAACGAGCATGCGCGCAACATGAGGTGCAACTAAGCCAATGAAACCCACCACACCGATCGTTGCGGTAATCGCACTAGCCATCAATGCCGCGAAAACCAGCAACAACATCCGCAACTTAGCCACTGAAATTCCCAGCACCTGTGCTTGCTCACCAAAACCGCGTAGCGCTGAAATTTGCCACGACAAAAACAGCAAAATTGGCGTGATAATACCGATAATAGCGGCGTTAATCCCCACCTGTGTCCAGTTACTTTTTTGCAGCGAGCCCATCATCCAAAACACCAGCGACTGCAACTGATCTACATTGGCAACATATTGCGCCAAACCAAGCAGTGCCGAGAAAATAAAATGTACGGCAATCCCCAGCATGACGATCATCTCAACTGACAGTCCCTTACGGGCAGCAAAGATGCCGATAAAAAGCACAGTAACCAAGGCAAAAATAAACGCATTTGCGGTTAATAAATAATCAACCGGTAAAAAACTCACCAATGAGGTTTGAAACACAATAACCAACGCGGCGCCAAAGCCTGCCGCAGAGGAAATCCCTAAGGTAAATGGTTCAGCCAATGGATTATCCAACACGGTTTGCATTAACGAGCCAGAAAGTGCTAGGCCAATGCCCGCTAATACCGCAGTCACCGTCACCGGCATGCGCAGATCCCAGATCACCACCCGAACTAGCGGCGACGCTTGAGCGGGATGAAGTAACCCTTGTATCGATGAATTCAACGCCAATGTGCCCGATCCACATAGTAAATCCGTCACCACAGCGATCAAAGTCAATACACTAAAGCTGACAAGTAACAGTAACTTTCGACGAACATCACGTTTATAAACACGTTCACTGGGCATAACATCCAGCGCTTGAGAAATATCAGTCATTCAGGAAAACTATTCCTTGGCGTGAGCAAACAGCGTTAAATTCTTGTCACTCTTAATGTCCGTAAAGCGATGTAGAATAGTCTGATACGTTTGCGTTGGGTGAAGGTTTTTAAATTGTTGAGGATAGAAATCCTTGGCTAATCCTTCAATTGCAACAATATTATATGCGTGATTATAAAACTGATGATATGCCCCATAGATACGATGATCTTGATAAGCTTTCATTTCGCTAAACCCAGGGCGAGCTAATAGATGTTCAAATGCAGTTTGTACCTGTTTTTTACTTACGCCATAACCCAAGGGCAGTGCAATTGACTTGCTGCGACCTTGCCACTGCGACCCAGTCATAACATAAATGTCTGGTTTCAAAGCTAATACTTTTTCCATGGAAACAACGCCAGAAGAGCTTTTTAAAACCTGCCCACCTAAGTTATTCCCACCAGCGGCTTTAACCAGATCGGCCCAGCCAAAATCTTTGTGAGTAAAACAGCAGTCATTCGGGCCTTTCACCCCCGCATGTGCCTCAATAAATACAGTGGGACGTTTGCCACCATTTTTAGCCACAGCTTCTTTTACACCCGCTTCCACGTGATTCAAACGTTGCTCATAAAAATGCGCATATTCGTTGGCATTTTTTTCTTGATTCAAGACCGTACCGAGCAAACGAACACTCGCTGGCGCATTTTTAATTGGCTGCTCCGCGGTATCAACAAATAAAACAGGGATATTAAGTTTAGCTAACGTTTTTATCACACCAGATTGCTCCATGGCGCTCTTAGCTCGAAGCTCTGCAACTAATAGATCGGGGCGATGCGTTAAAACTTCTTCTAAATTGAGCTGGCCACTATCGCCAAAGTTCATATCCAGAATCTTAGCCGCACTCGGCCATTGTTGCTTCAATAGCCCCCATAACCCTGCATCACTCTTTTTTAAAATATTATTCCATGCAACAACACGCTTAAATGGATTTTTCCTATCAAGCACAGCCAACATCAAGGCATCACGACCATCCTGTAGTACGATCCGCTGCGGCTGGGATTTGATCGTAACATGACGCCCTGCCATATCAGTTACACTCAGCGGATAAGTGCTGGCAAAACTCGTCCATGAGAGAATACAGCCACTGAGTAATATGAGTAGCTTAGTGAGATTACGCATGAAAACAACTCCTGCTTGATAACGAGATAGTCATCTGATAGAACCGACCATTCAAAGAGGAGGCAATAATACAAATAAAAACCATTATCATTCAACACTTTTCGCAAAAAATAATTCCTGATTATTACTCCCGTAGCATTTTTATTTTCTCTTTCATCACCAATCGTCACAAATTCAGCACAATAAATCGTCGTATTACGCACCTTAAAGCCCGATGATAAAACTATTTTGTTACGACGATCGCGCAACGATTAGCTATGTTATTCTACAATCTAAAGTTTGCCGTCTGTGATAAGAGATGTCGTTGATGAAATTATCTCGAGCAAAAGTGAATCAATGGATATGGGCGATGGTAGGATTACTGTTCGCTGTAGCAGCGTGTGGCTATATTTATATATTTCATATCAGAAATTATGGTGTGAGTGCTAAAGATGGCTGGTATTTTGAAACACAAGGCTATCAACAGGCATTATCATTATCGAAACAGCAAAACCGTCCTATTCTGTTTTACTTTCGCGCCGGATCCTGTCAGATCTGTAAAAATTTCGAAAAAAACATTCTCAACAATGACGACTTCATTACATTTACCAAGCCTTACTTGAAGGTTCGTTATACAGTTGATTTAAATCGTCAACAAAGAAATTTTGCTCGCCACTATCAAATTCATATGCTGCCAGCTTTAATCGTACAATACCAACGTAACCAAGCTGTTTCGACGCATTTAGTCTTACCGATGCAGCAAGTATGGGTGGCGAAAGATAGCATTCAAAAAGGCAATCATATGCCATTATCATTAACCACCATGAAGCTATCACTGCAACGCGTCACCGAGATTGCTCATCGACACGCGATGGCAAACAAACATCCATGACAATATGATAACTTGAAAATCGTAAGTCTTGATCATGGTCGTAAGATTGCAGCGTTGCCGTAAGAAAGATATATCGTCTATTTAGGTTCTATATCCATCTGGCTTTAAAGAACAAATTCATAATATTTGAGGTTGTAATTTAAAGCGGTAGAAAAAAGCGTTGAAGAAGAATTTGAGATCTGATTGCATTCAATTCTGAGCGTGTGACGGTGTCTACTGCAAGTTAATAGCACATGCACAATGAATAGGCTTGTTTGGGATGCGCCTTAAAAGTGATATTGGAGCGCTGGTTATGTCACTCGTTGGACAGCGTGGCTAAAATGAATATTTTGGTGACGCTGTTTTAAGTGAATACAAGAAGTTATCGGTTTTGTTTGCAAAATGGGTTCAAACAGATAAAGCAAAATGAGGGTTCTATCATTTTGTGCCTTCCGTATAAAACGACCTAACACTTAAGCCATTTTGACATGAGTTTTTATTCACACTGGCAAGATTTTCGAAAAATCATATTGCGGAGCGATAAGCATCACACTTCGATGTTCGCTAACTTTAGGCTCATCAGTTGCGCATCTTCTCGACCAGAGGCACAAGGGTAATAATTGCGACGAAGACCATCAACGACAAACCCTTGCTGTTGATAAAGTGTAATCGCGCTGTGGTTACTGACCCGAACTTCTAATAATACGTGGGTAATTGCTTGCTCATATAGATGTTTAAACCAAGCTTGCAACAGTTGCTTACCTAATCCTTGACGCTGCGCAGGCTGAGCAATACTAATATTAAGCAGTTCAGCTTGGTCCACCACTATTTCACTAAAGAGATACCCGGCTAACTGTTCTGAAGTATCTTTAATCGCTAAATTCAGTGCCCGAGGATGAAAAGCCTGCGTTAATAGTGACTCATTCCATGGGTGAAGTTGCACCTGACGTTCAATCGCTAAAATGGCGCTTAGATCGTGCTCTTGCAACAATTCAATGTGATAAGGCATCTACCAGCGACTCCCATACTTGTCGTTTGAGTGTGCCTTGCTGCGCCAAACTGCGCCAATCATATGGTCCTAGCAACCCAGATAGATCTTGCTCTGGCAATTGCTTAGCAAACCATAATACCCAACGCGACTCCACACTTGCCAACTGCTCGGCGCTGAGTACTTGAATCACCAAACTAAAGGGTTCGAGCCCTTTATTCAGGCCTTGCCACAGTTTCGATGTTTGTAATTGCTCGGGATGATCGCAAACAACGGCAAGATCAAGATGCGTTGTTTTAGTACAGATAGGTTGGCGTGACTCCCAGATTGTCACCCCCATCTGTTGGAGTAGCGCAATTGCTCGTGTATCCATCAAATCACTCTTTGATTAAAAGTTCTAAGATACCGGATCGAAAAGGCCTGCTCAATGAGCAGGCCTTTAAATTTGGCAGGGGTGGAGGGACTCGAACCCCCAACCGTCGGTTTTGGAGACCGCCGTTCTACCAATTGGAACTACACCCCTAAAGACGCTGGGTAGTATACCCAAACGACTTGAAAGGTAAAGACTAATTTTATCAAGCTGTAACTGATTGCTTGAGATTTAGCCAATTGAGCGCTCTGTAGTGGTTTGAAGCCGAGGAACTTTTGAGCGGCGCGTCGTAATAAACAGCAAGATCGTGGCTAACATACACCATACTAAAATTCGCCCTAACCAGGGCATTGCAGTAAATCCAATACCTACAGCCGAGATCACCAGCATCATTGTAGCGACACATTTAGCACGCACCGGGATCACCCGATACTGACGCCAATTTTGGATCATCACACCAAAATACCTGTGATTAAGCAGCCACTGCTCAAAGCGGGGCGATGCTTTTGAAAAGCACAAACACGCCAGTAATAGAAACGGCGTGGTGGGAAGTAAGGGAAGGATAACGCCTAAAGCCCCTAGGATCACAGCCAACCATCCCACGATGATCAATAGTATTCGGACCATTCGATTTCCTCCCAATAACAATGTCTACAACGTCGATCTGCTTACTATTCATCCAAATTTAACTAAATTAACAGATTTTTGAATTTGGTGTTTGACATCCAAGCTAAATAGCCGTTTAATTACGCCCCGTTAGGGTAACGCCGACTTAGCTCAGTAGGTAGAGCAACTGACTTGTAATCAGTAGGTCGCCAGTTCGATTCCGGCAGTCGGCACCATTCTTTTCGCATCATCCTAACGGATATCTACGCGGTACTCTATCTATCCCACCCAAATTATTTTCATGTTTAGACAATGCATTAATTCGTACTTTTTAAGCACACCATTGGTAATTTTTCATCATATCTGCCGTCGATCGTACAAGTATCATGTGCAACTTAAAAAAGTAACACGGCGTGCCATATCCTTTGTTAGAACATCCATCACGTTAGCACGATTACACTAATAACCACTTAATTCAGACACTAAGCTATACATTAAATAAATGACTAACTGATCATATCAATAAAAATACACTGAGTTAGCCTCACTGATTTTATGTCGGCTAACTCGTCTGGGTGTTGATATATCGCGGATATGAAAAAATAGAAAATGCGTTCACAACATATGGAATAATAAATTGATTGTTCTATTTATATTAATATGACCAGTGACGTGAATCTAACTCATCCTGACGTGCCGCATGAGCCAATATTGCTTCTGCTTTCTCGGTTGTCGAAGATAATTGGTCTAAAGCTCGGTCTAACATAAAATCTAATGTATCTTGAGTTTTTGCGCGACGAAATCGCATTAACCAATCCAATTTAGTACGTGGTGTTTCTATCATAGATGTCTCAAACTAATTGTATAAAAATAGAATTATGATTGATAAGTCAAAGGTAAGCTGTTCCACCTGACTTACATAAGGAAATAACTTAATTATGCTAATGCCAAATCAATAAATATTCATTTCATTTTGCCAACTATTGACAAAATCTTACATTGACTGACAAGCCTTCATTTTAGAATATTTATCAGAAAAAACTAGCCCTCTTAGTTAATAATAATTGACTAAACGACCCAACTTACTATTGCCACTATCAAAATAGCCTAACTTTAACAATTTTTTTATATTGTTAGCTTGCCATTGGCATTGCTTTGGTAACAAAACGCTTGGGTTTATCAAACAACTCTGCCACAATTTGCTGATACGCAATTGAGGTAACTAGAATGTTTGATACACTCCATAATTTTTTAAAAACCGCCTTTAAGGCTGAAGCTCGACCTCAGCTTGACGAAACAGAACAACTCAAATTAGCAACGGCAGCCTTACTTATTCAAGTTAGTGCGGCTGATGCCAATGAAAGTGGTGATGAACAAAAAGTTATCTATCAACGACTTTGCCATCTACTCGCCCTCAACGAAAACGAATCGAGAAATCTGTATATCGAAGCACAAAAAGCGTCTGACGATGCGGTTTCTGTCTATGAGTTTACGCGCAAAGTCAAAGCGCTTGACTACCAGCAGCGCTGCAAAATTATCAATGCGCTATGGCATGTCGCTTATGCTGATGGCAGACTTGATCCACAAGAAGAGGCACTTATTCGCAAAGTCGCTGACCTCATCTACCTAGATCACAAAGATTTTATTCAAACCAAATTAGCTGCGCAACCCCTTGGATGAGATTCATCATGCGCCGTGCTGCAAAACAACAGCCACAATGACGGTAAGGGCAACCTCTCATATAACGTGGCTCGATGCAGGAAAGTCGTTAAAGGCCAAGCACTGATACTATGATAGCTCATTTACAACATGAAGACACCATCTACAATAAGACATAGGGTAATATGCTGAAAACTGACCAGCCATTTTATTCATATTACATGATGAATAGCCAATATCCCCTATTGAAGTAAGGTATAAGTCCATTACAATAGGATTTAACACCATAAGCAAAGCCGATAAGGAGCAATTGTTGCAAGTATCCGGCGATAAGAGTCATCGAGCCATCGCAACAATCGGTGGTGGAAGCGGTCAATTCGTACTACTGAGCGCTTTGCGAGATATTCAGCAGTTGTATGTGAGCGCCATTGTATCAATGACCGATAGTGGCGGAAGTACCGGACGTTTACGCGATGAATTAGGAATTTTGCCCCCGGGCGATATTCTCAAATGTATTTTGGCACTTTCACCTCATCGTGATATGGCTCGCCAACTTTTGTTAAAGCGCTTCTCAGGTAATCAACGCCTACGCGGACACAGCGCTGGCAACATGCTACTGACCATGCTGAGTCAATACTCCGGTTCATTTTCAACCGGTATTGAAGCATTAGCGCAGTTATTGGATGTGCGCGGCGAAATTCTCCCAGTCACGACCGATAAATCCACACTCGTTGCCCAGTTAACTAATGGTGAACAGATCTTTGGTGAAAGTGCCATTGATGTGCCGCGCGGTAATCAGCGGCAAAAGATCGCCAATGTATTTTTAGTTCCCCATCATGCCGATCACGTCACCGTTTTTCCCCGCGTGATTGAACGAATTCGCCAAGTCAAAGCCGTTATTTTAGGTCCTGGCGATCTATATACCAGTATTATCCCTAATTTGTTGGTTCCCGGCGTTCGCGAAGCACTGCAAAAAAGTTCCGCAAAACTTATTTATATCAGTAATATTATGACTAAATTCGGCGAAACGGATGGCTATACGCTTGAATCATTTCTCTCAATTTTAGAACACTATATTGGCCGTCCAATCGATATCATTATCCATAATAATACCGTGCCCAGCGAAGCCGCGCTGAAAAACTATCAACAGCAGCGAGCCGCCCCTGTCAAAATAAATAATCACCGTAAATTGCTCAAACAATATCAGCTTATTGAAGCCGATCTACTGGAGCAGGAATCAGGGATCATTCGCCATAACGCCGATAAACTAACCCGCACGTTGGTTCCCTACTTACTCGATGAATCGTCACCAACTTGATGATCGGGTACTTTTGGGCTGACTTGCTTAGATTGTTTATTCCATCGATGAGCTTGTTTCAAACGGCTTGAATCGGCTCCTTGTTCACTTTTTTGAACATTACTTTCCCACGCTCTCTCATAAGCTGATGTTGGCAAGCGGCTATCATCATCTAACAGTTGATCGAGCATTTTACGCGAGCGTAAACTATGGCGCAAAAATTCAGTATTTTGATCATCTTTCAGTAGCTGTTCACGTAATAACTTACTGTCATACGATTTAAAAAACTCGCCAATTCGATAAGCTTGATTCGCCCGCCACCCTAATTCAGTAAGAGCATCCACCGCCATTGCGACCCCTGATCCAAGGGTTTCACGATGCACATAATCAACCCCTGCGCGCATCAGTTCCAAAGCATGTTCGCGATCAACGGCGCGGGCGAGAATAATCAGTTGTGGAAAATTTTTGCGAGCCATCTGGACAATTTCCAAAGTCTGCTCAGCGCTATCCACGGCAACAACTAATAATTTAGCTTGTTCTGCCCCAGCAGAACTAAGCAGATCAGCTCGAGTAGCATTGCCATAGAACACTTTAAAACCAAACCGTCCTAACGTTTTAATATGGTTCGCATCGTGCTCCAATATCGTCATGCCAATATGGTTGTTATGCAGCACTCGCCCCACAATTTGGCCGAATCGGCCAAATCCGGCAATAATAACTGGATTTTCATTATCATCGATCGCTGGGCTTGGTGAATTGATGGCCGCGCGCTCGCGCAGCCGAGGGAACAACCACCACTGACAAAGCATTAACAATAACGGTGTGGTCGCCATCGACAACGCAATCACTAATGTCACTAAATCGACCATCGCTGTGTTCAGGACCAAAGAGCTGCCTGCAAAAGACACTAAGACGAACCCAAATTCACCACTTTGCGAAAGTGCCGTGGAAAATACGCCTAAATCCTCACCGCGCAGCCTTGATAATTTACCCACAACCCACAGCACAGCAAATTTCACGGCGACCAACGCGACGACCAGCGATACAATTAACCCAAGTTTATCCCAGAGCAATACAAAGTTGATGTTAGCGCCCACTGAGATAAAAAACAGCCCTAACAGCAAACCTTTAAAGGGCTCGACATCCGCTTCTAACTCGTGGCGATATTCACTATCAGCAAGGACTACCCCAGCTAAAAACGTTCCCAAAGCCGGTGATAAACCGACCATATCCATCGCTTGAGCAATCCCCACGACTAACGCCAACGAAGCTGCAACGAATAACTCGCGCATATTCGATTGTGCCACCATGCGAAAGACCGGCCGCAGTAGATAATGCCCCCCAAAGATGATGCCAATAATAACCAGAGCCATCTGTGAAGCAGTTACCCAAGCGGGAGTTGATGAGGCTAAAGCAGAGGCACCGCTTTTCATTGCTAAAAATGGAAGAATCGCCAGCATCGGAATCACGGCGATATCTTGAAATAATAATACCGAAAACGAATGTTTGCCTGCAGGAGTTTTCATCAGCCCTTTTTCTTGCAAGCTTTGCAGCACTAACGCGGTCGATGACACCGAGAGAATCAATCCCAGCGCCAGCGCCTGTCGGTCACTCATTGCAAAAACATGGGCAATTCCCCAGATCAAAGCAACGGTTAAAACCACTTGCAAGCCACCGGTAAAGAAAATCGAACTTTTGAGTCGCCATAGCCGAGAGGGTTTAAGTTCCAATCCGATCAAAAACAGCATGATCACCACGCCAAACTCGGCAAAATGCATCACATCAGGCGATCCGCCGACTAGTCTCAATGCATATGGTCCGATAAGGCAACCTGCGATTAAATAGCCTAATACCGATCCCAAACCAAGACGGGTGGCAATGGGCACTGATACAATGGCCGCCGTTAAATAGACAAACGCATCAAACCATAACGAGTTTCCCATCTCAATCCTCCCAGTCTGGATGAGACAGATAATAACAGTGCTCTGGGAGAGTTAACTGCCCATCACGAAGTTGCTCTAGTAATTGCCGATAACGCTTGGCAAAATCGGCCAAGCGCGCATCATCACCCTGCTTATTTACGCTATCCACAACAAACGGTGGCAAATACTCCATCCCACATAATGTGGCTGTTTGCTCAAAAGGCAGCAAAAATTGCCGAATACTAAAACGGTTATAACCATGAGGCTGATAGGAGGCCATCGATCCCCCAGATGTAATCACCGATAAAAAACGACTTATAGATAAACGCTCATCAGGCGTCTCGGCATAGACGTAACCGCGGGTAAGCACTAAATCCATCCATTCTTTTAATAAAGCTGGGGCCGAATACCAATAAAATGGATGCTGAAAAACTAAAATGTCATATTCTTTCAATAGTGCCTGCTCGGCCAAGGCGTCAATAAAGCCATTGGGATAACGCTGATAAAGATCACGAATGGTAATTCCAGGTAACCCCTCAATCGCGGCTAATAACCGTTGGTTTGCCTGACTTTTATGTAAAGCTGGGTGAGCAAAAATGACTAAAATACGCGGCATAACCTTCTCATACAGCTATAAAACAGTGAACCAATAACATATCATGTTCACTGACTATAGATGCAACACTATTATAAAATCTACTTATATAACTGAGAAATTCAGAATAGACCATATCGGCACACTATAGAATGGTCTCGACAGTATTTCAGCTAGTCTTTATGCATTGATACCTATCACTATTCGCTAAAAAACAGCCAAATCGATGCAAAGCGAGTTGATCAAATCACTCGTCCCATCGAATAAGCACTGATGTATTCACCATCGCGAAAAGCAAATGCAGGTGACTCGCCTTCAATCACAAATCCAAACTTTTGGTATAAATGAATCGCCGATTGGTTATCTTGATAAACGGACAGTTCCAAGCGTTTTAAGTTGAGCCAATGATCAGCCACATCTATCACCGCAGTCAATAATGTATGACCGATCCCTTGATAATGATATCGCTCATGAACGGCAATACATATTGCCCCGACATGGCGGCGCCGGACATTGTGTTCAATCATCACCACCGAATGTCCAACAGCCACGTCATCTTTTGACGCAACATAGCTATACAAATTATCCGGTGCAGCTTGTAAGCGTTTTTCCCAAAAAGTATCAGTCGGATAAGGTAGATTGAGTGTATTGGCATAAACGCTCGGGCATTCATAAATAGCTTTAAGCGCAGGTGCATCGGTGGACTCTACATTCCGAATTGTAACAACTGACATAAATAATCACTTCTGTAACCTGCAAAAGAAGAAATAATAATGCCATTATTTCAAAAAAAAATGCAAGAAATATCATCAGATGCTTCATCTCGTAATAAAAAGGAAGCAATATAAGCTCCCTTTAAATAAAAACCTTTCATCTTTAAATCGCATTGCCCTAACAGGGATTAAGCCGATTCAATTAAGCTCTGACCTAAATAATTGCCCTTTCCCATAACACCCGGCAAAGTAAAGAAATATCCCCCGCCAAAAGGCTTGATGTATTCTTCAAGCGGCTCGCCATTGAGTCGGTTTTGAGTATCAATAAAGCCTCTTTGTAAATTAGCCTGATAACCAATAAACAGTAGCCCAACATCTAATTGTCCTGATGGACTGGTGGTATACGAATAACTATAGCCACGTCTTAATAATAGAAATTCAGGGTAACCTTGGGTTCGCGGATTCGCTAAGCGCATATGCGCATCTAGCGGAATATGTTTGCCATGTGGATCCGAGGCATAATCAGGCGAATCATGTTCATGCTTCATCCCAAGTGGCGCGCCAGTATCGCGATCACGACCAAATATGGCTTGCTGCTCTTGCAGTGGGGTGCGATCCCAGTGTTCGACATAAAAACGAATCAACCGGATCACTTGATAACTACCACCCACCGTCCATGCTGGTTCAGCTGTATCTGAGCTAAGCCAGAGCATTTGCTTAAGCACATCATGCTGACTGGCATTAGGATTGACCGTACCATCGCGAAATCCGAGCAAATTAATGGGGGTTCGTTTGCCTTGTGACGCCGCAGCATGAGGTGAAATAAAGCCATCACGGCGCCAACGTACCGCTAATGAACCCGGCGTATGTTTGATAATATCACGCAATGCATGCAAGGTTGTATCTGGGCTATTGGCACAAATTTGCAACATCAAATCACCATGACACCACTGGCTTTGCAGTCCATCATTGGCAAAGCGAGTCATGGTTTGTAGCTGATGCGGCTTTAAGTGTGACAAACCAAAGCGTTGATCAAATAAGGAAGCCCCCACGGATACGGTAATCGTTAAGTTATCCGGATGAATCATAGGGCCAACCATACCTGAATCCAGTGGTGGATATTGCGCATCGCGCGCCTTAACTACCCCACCTTGCATTAAAAACTCACAACGCTGTGTCAATGTTTGTAGCATGGTTTGAAGTGCTGGCTTATCGGTTGCTAGCACGTCAAAGGCCACCAATGCCACATTAGCTTGCTGCGCTGTGGTGATGCCACTTTGATGAGCACCATAAAACGGCTGGCTCGCCGACTCTGCGGAAAAATCGGAGCACTCAGACATGACTTTATCAGATAGCCTCGATGCTGCATTGGCTGAAGCTGACAAACTGCTGTAGGCGAGCACTCCTCCCGCTGTCCCCAACAACCCTTTTAATAGATGCCGGCGCGCTGAATTTGGCTGTTCATCGGACTCTTGGTTGGCTTGGCCAAAATGAAACGGGCATCCCATTACGACTTCTCCAATTTTAATTGTGTGGCTATTTTGCCGAGATCTGCATGTAGCTGTTGGCGCACGGCGAGGCTATCAATGTCTCGCCACTGCTCAATGTGCAGGTGTAAAGCTGATAGGCGCTTTGAATCCAATTTATGCATCACGGGTGTAAGGACTTTCTCAAACTGAGTGAGATCAGCGGTTAATCCATGCCATGCAACTGAAGTTGGCTCGCTAGCTAACAGCTGCTGTTGCAGCAATTGCGTAATTTTAAATAGACTCAACGTATTTTCCCGAGCACGCCTCTTCCACAGACTGACTTGCGCCAGTAACGCGCGGCGAGATACTTTCGCCACGACCAGCTTATCGTCGGCTGCGTCGCTGGCAAAACCACGAGCAAACACCAACATACCAGCATACTGCCTCACCAAATCAGCGGGAACTTTACTGCCTTGCCACGCTTGCACTTGCGCCTCAAGAGCTTGCGTTTGCGTGACTAACAGATATTTATACTCGGCTTCGATGGCAATAATATCTTGGCGCTTCACTTGATATCCTTGACTGCCAGCAGCGGCATTGACCACCAGCGAACCACGGGGGTTGGTTAGCAAACCACAGGTGGTGGCATAGTGACCCGGCTCTAAATCAACCGTCATTTTTTGATAAAAGCCCGGCGCAATATTTTCACGTTCGGCCACAACGCGTACGCCTTTAAGAATTTCCCATTCGAGTGCCCGCATGCTGTTATTTTTGATAATAAATCGCACTTTTCCAGCAGTAACAGACAACGCCATCGGGTCACACTGCGTATCATTCACCGATATTTTTATCTCAGGGATCGACTGAGCATAACTCAGAGGGATCATCGAACTGAATAACGCACCAGCCAGCATTAAACGATAATTCATCGTTTCCTCTCAATTAGTTAAGCCCTAAAATACCGCGTAACTCGGATAAATCTTCAGCTAATACTGTCACAGGGCCTTGCAGCGCTTTGCGATCACCAGCCGTTAACTTTTCATAAGATTCAAAACCAGTTTGGGTCCGGTATTTGGCTAAGATGCTATCTACCTGTTGGAAATTTTGATCAACTTTTGCCAATAACTGTGGGCGTGCTTTTTGCAAAATGGGCCTCAGTAGATCAACAATTTTTTTCGAGCCATCCACATTCGCTTGAAAGTCCCACAGATCACTATGACTATACCGATCTTCTTCACCACTAATTTTCGAAGAAGCGACCTCTTCAATTAAACCCGCTGCACCATCCACAACGGTGCTAGGTGGAAAGGCTAAGCCAGTTAACCGTTGGCGCAGATCTAAAACATCTTTATACAACTTGTTGGCATAATGGGCGGTTTCTTGGGCATTGCCTTTAACCCATAAGGTATGTTCGAGTCGGTGAAAGCCACTAAAGTTAGGATCTTGCGTCTTTTTCTGAAAATCATCCTCACGCGCATCAATGCTAGCATCTAAGTCTGAGAACAACTCAGCCACCGGTTCAATCCGTTCATAGTGAATTCGCGCTGGAGCATACAGGGCTTTAGCTTGTTGTATATTTCCCGCTTTTATTGCATCCGTAAACGCTTTGGTATCTTTGACTAATGCGTTTACTTCACTGATTACGTAAATTTTATATTCTGCCATCGGGGCACTCAGCTGCGTTGAGTAATCTTGCGCCGTGGCCACACAGCTTGTCCCGAGTAACAGTAATGGTAAAGTCGCTACGATCTTGTTCATAAATATCCCTTATTTTACTGTGCGTACGATGAAGAAGTTTGTTTTGCCCGCCAGAGAAACCAAGTCAAAGCAGGTAACAGGTAGAGTAGGTAGACCAACACTTCCGATTGACTTGGCATCGATTGATAACCGAATAAGCTCTCTAAAAGCGTACCGAATAGGCTATGAGTAGATAAAATATCACTGCTATTAAAAGCAGTGGCTTGTAAGTAGTTCCATACACCAGCTTCATGAAATGCTCTAATCGCGCCAGCAGAAAGCCCAGCGGCCACCAATAAAATCAGCAAAGACGTCCAGCGAAAAAAAGCTTTTAAAGGAAGCCGAGATCCTGCGAAGTGCAACGCAAAACCAATGAGTACAGCACACACCACACCACTGACCGCGCCGATGGGGGCCATCACCCCCACATCTTGTGTAAATGCAGCCATCAAAAAAAATACCGATTCAAGGCCTTCTCGGGCAACAGCGAGAAAAACCATCAACATTAATGCCCGTGCTGGAGCATGTGATCGCGTTAACGCATTATCCACAGCTGCACGAATATCGCGGCTAATCGATACGCTGGCTTTTTGCATCCAAAACACCATGTACGTCAACATCACTACAGCAACAACTGCCACGATCGCCTCAAACAACTCTTGTTGTTGCTGAGGAAATTCACCAGTAGTCTTTTCAATGCCGATGCCTAATAGCAAACACAGCACTAGCGCACTAATAACCCCAAGCCAAACATACTTGAGCCATAACCCCTGCCCACTTTGCTTAAGATAGCTAGTGATAATAACGACAATAAGTGTCGCTTCGAGCCCTTCGCGGAGCATAATAAGAAAAGGTACAAAGAACATAGGCCTAAAACATAAATGATAATTATTATCAATAGTATTTCTATTTCATAAAATGTCAATCCCTATGCGGAATTTTTAATCTCATGGAGGATATTTATGGAATTGACAATAAAAACAAAGCGTTCACTCTGTATACAAAAATCGGCAAGGCAGACAGAGCAACACCAAGGCTAAATAAAGCGCCTACGATAGATAAGCACTTAGTGATGCAGCTACTGGTATAAACCAATCTAGACGCATTGCTGAAAACGACAGGCGAGTGCAACTAAGTCAAAATAAGGAAGATGAATAAACCGCTTAAGCCGACGCGTGTTTGGATGCTTCACTCCCACCAAAATTCCGCATTTTATGGCGACACGTCAAATAAACAGCCATTCGGGGATAGAGAGAGATCTCGCCAAGCAACTATAAAAACCGCTGATGCTTTATTTTTATAGACCTCGTTCTTAAAAACATTGTAGATTTAACCCTATCTGATTAGTGAAGGAAAACAGTCATGTCTGAAAGAATGCTGCGCGACTACCTCGGCGACAAGGGATTAGCAGTAGTCAGTGCGTATAATGCATCGAAAGAAACAATGAAAATTTCTATTTGCGGTGTGCACATACTTAACGATATGCAAATCTCCCTTTTTTTACCCAATGGACACCAATTTGTAGATGATCAGTTAGTAACTGTTCATCTGGATAACCGTACCGGTGTTGCTGAATATGATGCCGATTTAAAAGTCTATCGAGCATCCTTTAAAGGCCGTGTTCGTCTCACTCATCCACACCAAGTCTTAGTCGATGCAATGGAATACCAACTTTTTTATGGTGCCAATATTGCCAAAAAATTTCAAGAATCAGGCTATCACTACCCTACCGATCACAGAACCCGTTCGCCGCTTCCCTATTCGCCGATGGCTCAAGTACCCAGCATAGACATTGAAGAAAACGATAATAAAATCGGCATCTTATTTACCTACGCCCAAAACCAACCTCATTCCACTGTGATGGCATTTTTATCAACGATAAATGATGATATTTTTTTCATCACTTTCAAAGGAACCTTCAAAGAACAACTATTAAGTCGAGACAATCGTTGTTACTTTGCCATTGATAGCCGCGCGACATTTACCTTTGAAAATGCCATCGAGTGGAATTACAGCATTATTCAGGGTGAAGTTTACGAAATTCCCAAATCATCCCCCATTTTCAGTGAGGTTCAAGCAAGGTTTATCATTAAAAACCCTTGGGAAGTTGGCTTTTTTAGCCATCCTGATGTGGTGATGTTCCATCTGCAAGCGCAGCACGTGGTCTGTCCAACGAGAGGCAAGCTATAGTGATACTGAAGCCAATCACTCGTCGCACTGCGATGCGCGATGTTATGATCGCGCTATTTTGGACAATGTTTCAAAAACCATGACCTGTGCCCTACTAGCGCCCATCCACTCTTTTTTACACACACCGACCCCAATGGCTTGGCTGGACGAAGCATTAAGGCCTAAAAATATGCCAATCTTGCTGATTGATCATCTTGTCTGTGAACTTAAGGCGGCTCAATCAGGGATGTATTTGATTCGCCGCTACGCCGTTGACAAAGCCAGTGGTGATGAGCTGCTTTGCTGGCTAAAACCCTTTGAAGATTTTATTTATCAGCACGTTGGTTACTGGCACGATCTAGTTGCAAAGAACCAGTTAAGCAAAGCGTTGCTGCCCAAGAGTCACTCACCTTTTGGGCAACTGATTATCGATAAGATGGTGCCGTTGATTAAAGAAGAGCTGCACCACTTTTATCAAGTGCTGGAAATGATGGCAGCACTTGATATTGCCTACCACAGTATAACCTCCAGCCGTTATGCCAAGGGTCTGCTGCACCATGTGACTACCCATGAACCACAAGCATTAATCGACAAACTTATCTGCGGCGCTTACATTGAAGCACGTTCATGTGAGCGTTTTGCCGCTTTAGCACCTCTAGTGGATACGCGCTTAGGGTCGTTTTATCAATCACTATTGCGCTCAGAAGCACGTCACTACCAAGACTACTTAGCGCTTGCTCGGCTTATTTCAACCGATGACATTACGCCACGTATCCAGTTTTTCGGTGTAAGAGAAGCAGAGCTAATACACTCCTATGATCCCGACTTTAAATTTCACTCGGGCATCCCTGCTGAATAATTAGCCTCTCTATCCGATGGAGGATGGTGCGAAGATCATTCAAGTGGAGTGAGCCGCCAGCGATTCATTCTACACATTGAAACAGCAGTAAGGTCTTTAATATCAGTGATCTGCTACTAACTACCCAGCAAACACTTTTATATCTTGCTCGAAATCAGAATAGAGCCATGCATGCAGGACGCTGATCGTCTCAGTCGATCCCGTTCAAGGGACGTTTAGGTGCGGCAAAGCCAATGGTAAACTCGATTCAATATCAAGTGGGTTGATCATTTTATTGTAGATATTGATATGTTATAACATATCAATATAAATAAGCCCGAACATGCCATTATCAGAAACACGCTTACCGGTGACGGTTCTTTTTGGTTTTCTCGGCGCAGGAAAAACCATCCTTCTTGACCATATCCTAAATAATCATACAAGACTTAAAAGTAGCAGTGATTAGCAATCATATGAGTGAAGTGAATATTGATTAAAATATCATCAATTGGGTGATATGCGCCAAGAACAAGTGTTTATCGGCCAAGATCTCGAACAATCCCTATTTATCCAACAACTCGATCAGTGCCTACGCACCGATGATGAAATGATCATTAGCGTGAGTATTTGGCAAACCTGGCCTGATCCTTTTGCCGATGCCGATATTTCCCATCTAATTAACTGCACTCTAATCTTGAGGGGATCTCCCTTGTCCAAATTTGCTCAGGACAAGGGCCATGTTAATGCCAGTGATGGCATTTTGACGTTTGCCCAATCCCTGGATTAAAGCGATTACAGGGGTCAAGTTCTTGATAAAATTGCGCTTGCGCCGTAGATGCTGGGTATAAGTGTCCCACGTTATGCTCAGCAGGATATTGCGCTTGGCGCTGATCAAGCAATGACCACATTTGATGCTCAAGCTCTAAGCAGTTCGCGCCTTTACGAATCACATAGTCTTGATGAAAGACATGACAGAAAAAATGCCCATAATAGAGCTTAATTAAAATATCTTGGTCAATTGACTCAGGCAGATGTTCTTGCCATTGGCGCTCATTACGTTTAAGCGCAATATCAAGCGCCACAATATCTTCCACCGTGTCAGGATGTACCGCGCGATAACGCACTGCTGCACCCGCCGCGGCAAAACGATGTAAAAAGGCTTTTTTGCCCTCATCAGGGGTGCACTCAAAATAATCCCCGGGCCGATGGGCAAAGAACTCTCTGAGGTAGTTACGTGCTTCATCAATTCCATCACCGGACATTTTTAATAACAAATGATGCTCAAAACGCTGCCGATAATCTTGCATCCGTTTAGGTAAGTGCTTGGGGAAAAGCCGACTTAATCCCTGCAATATCCGATCGCTGAGCTGCTCAGACACACCGGGCAGTTGGGCGCACCAACCATCAAAGCGACTTTTCAATGAAAAAAACCATGGCAGCCGATCTGTCCCCAGCCAGTTGATCAGCATAAAAGTATCCTTGCCGTATTGCGCAGCAATATCGTAGGCATCGCGGTGCAAATACTCACCTGAGACAGGCAGTGATTTAAAATTGCTCAGCATATCACGGCGCAGTTGTTCTAGCTCATCGGCATCATTGCTACCAATATAAAAGACTTGTGAGGAACCCTGAGCGGCAAAAGTATCTAGGCGCACGGCAAATAGCATCAGCTTACCCGCACAACCAGAGGCTTCATATAAGCGCCTCGGGTCGCCATTAAAACGTGCTGCACTATCGGCATCAACATCGCGAATATAAGCTTGATACTCATCATCACTGGCTTTGGCATCATTCATTGGGTCAATCTGGCCAAATTGCCCTTTTTCTAAGCGGTTCAGAACAGATAATGGATCATCGCCTAATTCAATCCCAAGATGATTAACCAACACCAACTGCCCATCCGTTTGCAGCTGTGCGAATAAGGCCAGTTCTGTATAAGCAGGCCCTCGATGAACTAGTGCTCCACCAGAGTTATTACAAATACCGCCTAACACAGAGGCCCCAAGGCAAGACGAACCAATCACGGAATGCGGCTCACGGCCAAGTGGACGTAATTTTTTTTCCAGCACATCTAACGTCGATCCAGGTAAACAGACAACTTGGCGTCCATCTGAAATAAGATGCACTTGGTTGATGCGCATAACATTAACGATCACAATCGGCCGTTCATAGTCATCCCCATCAGGCGTGGAACCGCCCGTTAAACCGGTGTTAGCCGCTTGAGTAATCACAATCAGATCAGCCTGGACACACGCTTGCAAAATTTGCCATTGCTGCGCAAGAGACCCCGGTTTAACCACGGCCAACACACGGCCATCCCCAAAACGGAAGCCCTTACGATAACGGCGCGTTGCAGAACTCGTCGTCAGCACATACGAATCTCCAACAATCTGTTTGAACTGCCTGATTAGCGGCTGGTTATCACCAGCTAATACACTACTCATAATTCTCCTTAATGTTCATGTTAAAAGCCATACCCAAACGGGTCACACGATTGTGTGATTGACCCAGTTACGGGGCATCATCGCGATAAATAGCACCAGATAGCTTGTTAGCATATCTCGTTCTATCGGATAAAAAACTAACCGCTGCGCAATTCAAGCTACGCTCAAAATACCCCTCAAGCAACTCCCGCACGAGTGATCTGAATAATCGGCCAATCGCTCATACCGGGCTAGTATTTAATAGCGATCTCGTGACACAATTAAAAAATTATTCAATACGCTTTGAAGCCCATCATGATTACATCCACACCAGATATTTGCTCTGAAATCTATCTAGGGTTGATGTCTGGAACAAGTTTAGATGGCATTGATGTCGTCGCGGTTGATTTTGCAGACGCTAAACCGGTCTTGCTCGGCAGTCATCATGATCCATTTCCAGCCCCATTGCGCGATAAGCTCTATGCCATTGCCTTAGATCAACCACTCCCTATAAGTGCTATTGGTCAGGCTACAACATGGCTCAGCGAGTGCTACTCGCAATCGGTGAATACGCTTTGCCAAAAACTCGCATTGCAGCCGCAATATATACAAGCACTCGGTTGCCATGGTCAAACGGTTCATCATCACCCTATCGCTCCTTATCCATTTAGCCTGCAGCTGAATAATCCAAGCCTAATTGCAGCAAAAACCGGGATTACCACCGTGGCTGATTTTCGCAGTAAGGATATGGCCTATGGTGGACAAGGGGCACCCCTAGTCCCAGCCTTTCATCAAGCCTTATTTGTTGATCCCAAACAAACAGTTATTGTGCTCAATATTGGTGGCATCGCCAATATTTCGATTTTAGATCCGCATCAACCGCTCATCGGCTATGACACAGGCCCTGGCAATATGCTGATGGATGCATGGATCAAACAATGCTGCAATCAACCATTTGATCAAGATGGTCAATGGGCCGAGAAAGGGCGCGTTATTCCAGAACTATTAGAGCGCTTATGCCAAGAGCCTTTTTTTGCCCACCCCCATCCCAAGAGCACTGGCCGAGAGCTATTTCATCTACAATGGCTAGCGCAATTTTTACTAGGTAACGAGCGCGCCGAAGATATTCAAGCAACGTTGCTGGCACTAACGGTTCTCAGCATTACGCAAGAGGTGCAGCGCTACTCACCAGGCCGACTATTAGTGTGTGGCGGTGGCGCTCATAACCGCGCATTGATGCAATCCCTTCAATCCACACTACCTCTCTGGCAGGTATTACCTACCGATGCGCTAGGGGTAAGTGGTGATGCCATGGAGGCGATGGCATTTGCTTGGCTTGCGCGGCAGTGCTTGCACCAGCAAGCAGGGAATGCAGCATCTGTCACTGGGGCTTCCCAGCAGGCTATTTTAGGGGGTATCTTTAGGGCAGATACCCATTTATCCAATTCACACTTTACAAGGCAATCTTGATGCACCAACATGCTTTGCTCAATGAACTGGCCGGTCTTAGCTCGGAAAATCGCAGCCCAGACAGCATCCATGTCGATGAGGCCGACAGCTTATCGATTATCACATTAATGAACCAACACGATCAGAGCGTTGCGACAGCGGTTGCAAATGTATTGCCAGCTATCGCACAAGCGGTTGATTGTATTACCGATAGTTTGTTAAATAACGGGCGACTTATCTATGTGGGTGCGGGAAGCAGCGGCCGTTTAGGTGTTCTGGATGCCAGCGAGTGCCCTCCGACCTTTGGCATATCGGCTGATCAAGTGATTGGCCTCATTGCCGGTGGTCCAGACGCTATGTTTCAGGCCCAAGAAGGGGCTGAAGATTCACCGCAATTGGCCCTGCAAGACTTATCCAATTTGCAACTTAACGACCGCGATGTTGTAGTTGGCATCGCCGCCAGTGGCCGCACGCCTTATACCATCGGCGCACTTGAGTATGCCAAACAAATAGGCGCCGTGGCTATCGCAGTGTGTTGTAATGCTCACTCGCCGATGAGTGATATTGCCGATATAGCCATTACAGCTGTAGTTGGCGCTGAAGTACTGACTGGTTCGACGCGTCTAAAATCGGGAACTGCGCAAAAAATGATCTTAAATATGCTCACGACTGCTAGCATGATTCGATTGGGAAAATGCTATGAAAACTTGATGGTTGATCTTAAAGCCAGCAATGACAAGCTTAAAGCGCGAGCAACTCGCATCTTGATGCAAAGCAGCCAATGTTCACAAGACCAAGCCATTAAGCTGCTACAAGCTACCAATGGAGCACTCAAACCTGCTATTTTGATGGCAATCAGCCATATTGATCGTGATGCAGCCAGTGCTTATTTAGAGCAAAGCAAAGGCCATTTGCGCCGCGCTATTCAACTGAGCCAAGTACAGACGCAAATCTCCGAATAACAAACAGGCCATAGGTGGGCAGTCATCGTGCTGCGAAATCAATTTCGCAGCGCAAAAGTGCTAAATATGTCAACTTAGATATATCATTGCGATAACAACGGGGATGTACTTAAAAATCGATTTTGGAGCAATATAGTAGCACTGCAAAGTGCGAACATCATCGCTTTGCTGAACTTTAGATTGAACACACACATTGTTAAATCGTAGGCATAAAAAAACCCTGCTCAAAGAGCAGGGTTTTAAATAAGAACCTGGCAGTGACCTACTTTCACATGGGGAAACCCCACACTATCATCGGCGCTGCTGCGTTTCACGGCTGAGTTCGGCATGGAGTCAGGTGGTTCCACAACGCTATGTCTACCAGGTAAAAACTTGTTTATTGATTTAAAAGCTCAAAATAACTAAAAACATAACTGGTTAAATCAATAATCTCTTTTCTAAGAGATTAAAACCCAGCAAAGAAGCTGGGTTCTGAATAAGAAGCCTGGCCGTGACCTACTTTCACATGGGGAAACCCCACACTATCATCGGCGCTGCTGCGTTTCACGGCTGAGTTCGGCATGGAATCAGGTGGTTCCACAACGCTATGGCGACC